>NZ_CABFLM010000104.1 GCF_901873365.1 uncultured Aggregatibacter sp. | reverse complement strand
TTGTAGAACAAGCGGATGTGGTATTAGTGATTGGCACCTCTTTGCAAGTGTATCCGGCCAATGGCTTAGTCAATGAAGCCCCACGCAATACGCCGATTTACTTAATCGATCCGAATCCCAATACCGGCTTTGTACGCAAGCAAGTGATTGCAGTAAAAGAAAAGGCAGGGGAGGGAGTACCAAAGGTAGTGGCAGAGTTATTAGAAAAAACGAAAAACACTTAGAAAAGCGACCGTACTTTTCACGTAAATAGCGACTTCGGTCGCTATTTATCGTTATTCCCCTTGCTTAAGCATATGCATAATAAGCCTAATGAGCGTTTCTTTTTGTTTCGGATCAGATTCGGCAACTAATAACGTGAGTGCAGCAAGCCCGGTATCATTGATAACCGGATAGCCATTATGATCAAACAAACGCCCATTTCGATGCAAGAAATCCACAAACAAAAACGCTCCGCTACGTTTATTACCGTCTGAAAAAGGATGGTTTTTGACGACAAAATACAGTAAATGCGCGGCTTTTGCTTCAATGCTTGGGTAGGCAGGTTCACCAAACACACTTTGATCTAAATTGCCTAAAATAGCAGATAAGCCATCATCTCGTTCGCGTCCAAACAGATCACTTGCTTCACCTTTTGCCATAAGCTGTGCTTTTAACTCGGCCAGTGCAGAACAGGCTTCGGAATACGTGGGCAACATACCGCCTTGCTGGGTTTTCGGTTCGGCAAGCAAACCTTCATCATATTGTTGTAGCCATAAAAATGTATGCGTATAACGGCTGACAATATCCACTAATCCACGACCGCTTTCTAGTGTTAATGCTGAGGAATTTGCCGTTTTTTGAATAAGTGCAAGCGCTTGTTCCAGTTCATGTGCGTTTTGCTTTAAACGCTGTTGGTTAATCGCATAGCCTTGAGTAAGATACTCGTTTAAACGAGCGGTTGCCCAAATTCTAAATTTAGTCCCTAAAATAGAATTGACTCTATAACCCACAGATATAATCACATCAAGATTATAGTATTCGATTATTCGATTAATCTGTCTTTTGCCTTCAATTTGAACAGTTGCATTTTTTGCAACAGTTGATTTTCTATCTAACTCTCCATCACTATAAATATTTCGTAAATGGCGTGAAATAACAGATTTATCGCGCCCAAATAAATCAGCCATCTGTTGTAAATTCAGCCAAACCGTATCCTTTTCAAATCTGACTTCCACTTGTGTCGTGCCATCTTGCGCTTGGTAAATTTCAATCGGGTTTTGGTTATTCATATTCTTCCTTTGAAATAATAAGATACATGTATATATAAACAGGTAAAGGAATGTATTGCAATACTGTATAAGCTTAATTTTTGAAAAATCTTCTCAAAAGAATTGTGCGTTAAATTTCCTAGCGACACGAATTGTCGCTTTCTTCTATATCATTTTTTATAAAAGAGAGATTTTTTATTTTTTACAATTCTCTTAATCCTTTTGTCATCGCAACACAGGAGAAAAATGATGCCTATGAAAGTGACTTTTAATCGAGATCCGCTTTTTGAAGATATAAAAAAATTTGTGCAACAACAAAAAATTGCGTCTTGCTCAATGATTCAACGGCGATTTAGGTTAGGTTTTAATCGAGCGGGGAAAATTTTAGAGCAATTAGAAGAAGCCGGTGTTATTTCAACAATGAAAAATGGGCAGAGAAAAGTACTATGAAAAATGATTTGAACTATGCCGTGGAGCTTATCCGTAAAGCGGATGGCATTTTGATTACTGCCGGTGCGGGTATGAGTGTGGATTCAGGTTTACCGGATTTTAGAAGTAGTGGAGGATTTTGGAACGCTTATCCGGCATTTCGTGAACATAACTTGAATTTTCAGGATATTGCGACACCGATGTCCTTTGAAACGCACACGGAGCTGATCTATTGGTTTTACGGACACCGTCTAGTGCAATATCGTAACACTACGCCACATGAAGGTTACCAAATTTTAAAACGCTGGGCAGCGGAAAAACCGCACGGTTATTTTGTGTTTACCAGCAACGTGGATGGCCATTTTCAAAAAGCCGGATTTGAAGACAAACGGGTTTATGAAGTGCACGGCACGCTAGAACGTATGCAATGTGTTCATGATTGCCATCATCAAAGTTGGACGGCGAAGGATTTTCAACCGGAAGTGGATAATGTTAACTTGCGCTTAACGAGCCCTTATCCACGCTGTCCTTTTTGTGGTGGTTTAGCGAGACAAAATGTCTTAATGTTTGACGACTGGTTTTACAATAGCAATTATCAAGATTTGAAACGAACCTCCTTGGATCAATGGATTAAAGACGTGCCGAATTTAGTGGTGATTGAATTTGGCGCAGGCAAAGCGATTCCAACAGTACGATATTTTTCCGAACGCACGGCAAAAGCCAAGAAAGCCGGTTTTATTCGCATTAATCCGCAAGACGGTGGCGTATCAAAACATCATTTTTTAGGGCTGGATATGACCGCACTTGAGGCCTTAAAAGCAATAGATGTTTTATTGAATCAATCAACATAAGGAAATCAATATGCAAAATGTTTGCCAAATCACCTTTTGTCAGCAAATTGGAAAAAATAAAAAGCATAATCAAGATGCGTTATTTAATGGTGAAACGGTTTTTCAGTTTAAATTAAAAACAGCAGAAAAACGCTTTGAAAATCGACCGCACTTTATCATTGGGATTGCTGATGGTATTTCTAATAGCAATCACGCGGAAAAAGCCAGTAAGTGTGTCATGTCGGCGTTGCAAAAGATTCAAACATTAAGTCGAAACACCATTCCTTATTTGCAAGATAAATTATCGGAACAGTTGGCAGACACCTATTTTGGTTCGGCAACCACATTCGTCGCCGCGGAAATTGATCAAGTCAATCAAAAAGCCAAAATAGTCAGCGTGGGCGACAGCAGAGCTTACATTATTGATGAAGCAGGAAAATGGCGACAAATTACAAAAGATCATTCTATTTTGTCCGAATTGTTAGAATTGTCACCTCATCAAAAAGAAGAAGACTTTGCCACGATTTATGGCGGCGTTTCTTCTTGTTTAGTCGCGGATTATTCCGAATTTCAAGATAAAATCTTTTATCAGGAAATTGAAATTAAACAGGGTGAAAGCCTATTACTCTGTTCTGACGGTTTGACCGACGGGCTTTCAGATGAAATGCGCGAAAAAATTTGGCAGAAATATGCCGATGATAAAGATCGCCTCACGGTTTGCCGCAAGATGATTGAGAAGCAATCGTTTTCGGATGATTTGTCGGTTATAATCTGTGCGTTTTAATTAACCTAAGGAGCCGCTATGGCAAATAATATCAATCAAATTGTTGATTCTTTAATTTCTATCAATCAAGTGATAGAAAATTTTAGATTACAACGAGAAAAAACAGAACTATACGATTCGAATCGTTTTAATCCGTTTCAGTTTATGCGAACGGATGAGATGGGGTTATCAAAAATTCTTGCCTTTTTGCTAGATCCTAAAGAAACTCATGGGCAAGGGGATTTGTTTTTAAATAGTTTTCTGAAGTATATTGAAAAACATAACTTCCTAGCATACGACAATATTCAGGTGTGTGTTGAAAAAGCTACAAGTAAAAATCGTCGTCATGATATTTTTATTGAGGGCTTTTTAAATCATAGACGTCATTGGATCGTTTCAATTGAAAATAAGTTGAGATTTGCCACTGACCAAGAAGAACAGTTAAAAGATTATCGAGATGATTTGGAGGGATATAGAGAAGTTGAATATTGTCTAATTTATCTTCCTGTTTTTAAGGAACCTCCTTCTGAAAACTCCATTCTAAAAAATGAATGGGAAGCTCTGATTAGCGCAAAAAAAGCGATATTACTGTCAGCTAAGGATTTGCTTGATTGGCTAGATAACACATTAATCATAGCACCGGCTGTTAAACAATTTAGTCAGGATTTTAAAAGATTTTTGAGTGAGGAACTTATGGGAAATACTGAAATTAATGATGATTTAGTTAACTATTTAATGAAAAATGAAAATAATGATGCATTATATTCTGCCTTGAGTGTTATCGATTCCAAAGAACAGCTATATGAAAATTTAATAGAGAGGTTAGTTGAACAATTACAAGAACGTTTTGCTCATGATTATAAAAAGTTAAAGAATTACGGCTGGAAATGTAATTTTTATGGAGAAGTAACAGGTAAAGATTGTGGAATTTACTTTGATGCTGAAGATATTTACTGGGGGGTTGGTGCTGAATTTGGTGGCTATAATCTTAGTGAAGGGCATTATGGGGTATATTGTCATAAGGATAAATATCCAAAACTATATGATTTACTGAATGAAATTTTTGATGATCTAGATATTAAAGCTCGCTTTAATAAACATAAACTTTGGGTGATGCGAAAGTATTTTGATGGAAGTCTAAGAAATTGGGATGCGGAAATTCTGAGAAAAATTCCTAATGGAGAATTAGCTGAACAAATTTTTGAGTTATGGAAACCTTTATTAGATATCATTACAGATAATCTAGATAAAATAACAAAACTGGATATCAAAAAATCCTAACGACATCTTTTGTCGCACCACTCACTAAAATACTCCTTACCAACCCAGTAAGGAGTATTTTTTATGTCCGAATATAAATTAAATCCACCAACAGTGTCTTCTTATACTGAAAATATGATGCTCAAAATTTTATTTGAGCATAAAGGTTTTTCCGAAGTGTTTCGGGAGACTAGCTGGCGAAGCGATGAAATCGCCAGTGCGTTTGGGCTGCCTGAAGAATTAGAGAATGATAAAAATTTACGCACGGTTGCTCGTCGGCTTTTAAAAGAGCGGTATAAAACACTTCAAAAATCCACCGCACTTTTACCGGAGTTATGGAAACAGGCGTATGAAAATTTGGCAACGTTGGCAGAATTTTTGCAGCTGAATCCCGTTGAACAGGAACTTCTCCGCTTTGCCATGCATTTACGCAGTGAAGGAGCTATGCGAGATTTGTTTGAGTACTTGCCGAAATCGGATTTACAAAGAACGGCGGCGATCATGGCGGATTTACTTAAACAGCCGAAAAATCAGATTCTATCTGCCTTAAAGAAAGGCAGTAAACTCGATGCTTATGGTCTGATTGATCGCGATTATCGCCCAGATAGTGTGCATGATTATTTAGATTGGGGCGAAACCTTAGATTTTGATGAATTTGTGACACAACCATTAAACGAAAATGCCCTATTAAAATCTTGTACGGAAGTCGTTCAAGTGCCAAGTCTGCAACTGGATGATTTTGCCCATATTGCCGGCATGAAAGAGA
This sequence comes from uncultured Aggregatibacter sp., assembly GCF_901873365.1. GTDB lineage: Bacteria > Pseudomonadota > Gammaproteobacteria > Enterobacterales > Pasteurellaceae > Aggregatibacter. The sequence continues at coordinate 69,762 of NZ_CABFLM010000104.1, read as the reverse complement.
TGATGTTGACCTATTTACAACAAGCATTAAAACATCATCAGAAAGGCGTAAATCTTTTAATTTATGGCGTGCCCGGCACTGGTAAAACTGAATTTGCCGGGTTGCTTGCACAGGCATTAGGGATTTCAGCGTATAACATTACTTATATGGATTCTGACGGAGATGTTGTGAAGGCAGAGCAACGCCTGAACTACAGTCGCCTAGCTCAAACGCTATTGAATAGTAAGCAGGCGCTTTTAATTTTTGATGAAATTGAAGATGTGTTTAACGGCTCGTTTATGGAGCGTTCTGTTGCACAAAAAAATAAAGCCTGGACAAATCAGTTGTTGGAAAACAATAACGTGCCGATGATTTGGTTATCCAATTCGGTACACAGCATAGATGCGGCTTTTTTACGTCGCTTTGATTTTGTGTTTGAAATGCCAGATTTGTCGTTAAAAAATAAATCGGCGTTAATTTCGCAGCTGGCAGGCGGTAAATTAACGGTGGAATATGTGCAGCATTTTGCCAAAGTGCGGTCGCTTTCGCCGGCGATTTTAACGCGTGTGTTCAATGTGGCAAATGCGGTTGATAACGGCAAAAAAGCCTTTTCTGAGATTTTGCTTACGCTATTTAATGAAGCCTTACAGGCACAAGGTAAAAAGAAAATTGAGCCGTTGGTAGAAAATAAACTGAGTTATCAGCTTGATTGGGTTTCTTGCGATGAGAATATTCACAAAATCAGCGAAGGATTAATGCGAACTAAGAAAGGCAGAATCTGCTGTTATGGCCCACCGGGTACGGGGAAAACCGCTTGGGCTGGTTGGCTTGCCGAGCAGTTAGATATGCCGTTGTTGCTGTGCAAAGGGTCTGATTTACTCGATCCTTATATCGGCGGAACAGAACAAAAAATTGCGGAAGCCTTTGAATCTGCGAAGCGTGATAATTGTCTGTTGGTGCTGGACGAAGTGGATACGTTCTTATTTTCACGCGACGGTGCAGAACGCAGTTGGGAACGTTCTCAAGTCAATGAGATGTTGACACAAATTGAGCGTTTTGAAGGTTTAATGGTCGTTTCAACGAATTTGATGAATGTGCTGGATCCGGCAGCATTACGGCGTTTTGATTTAAAGCTAAAATTTGATTATTTAACGCCACAACAGCGTTTGGATTTTGCTAAACAACAAGCAGAAAAATTGAATTTGGGCGCATGGGCTGAAACCCATTCAAAACGTCTCCTTGAGTTGAACTTACTCACGCCGGGCGATTTTGCCGCCGTTGCCAGACGACACAATTTTTCCCCCTTTGAGAATCTAGAAGATTGGTTAGAAGCCTTGTGTAGCGAATGTCGTGTGAAGCCTGAGTTTTCTCGTAAAAAGGCCGGTTTTTAATCGTTGTTACGTTTTCAGACAAAGCGTGAGATGTCTTACGCCCCACCGGAAGATATTAAAGTGGTGATTGAGCGACAGTCTTAAAAAAACACGGCGAAAAACATCGTGAAAAACCACCGCACTTTCTTGCGCTAAAAACGGTAAAACAACAGGGCTGAAAAAGGAAAGCTTGTGGTATAATCCGCAAAATTTCTCATTTTCTTAATTTATGAAAAAAATCGTTTTATTTCTCTTTTTATGCTTCATTCTACTTGCCGGCGCCGGCTTTTGGGGATATCAACAACTACAACAGTTTGTACAGCAGCCTGTCAATGTACAAAAGGAGCAACTCCTTACCGTAGAACGTGGCACAACCGGTAATAAATTAGTCACGTTGTTAGAGCAAGAAGGTATTTTGGACAGTGCCGCATTATTGCCTTGGGCCTTAAAATTGCACCCGGAATTGAGCAAAGTGAAAGCGGGCACTTATTTGTTGGATGATGTGAAAACCGTAGAAGATTTGCTGAAATTACTCAATTCAGGCAAAGAAGCGCAATTTAACGTGCAATTTATTGAGGGCAACACCTTTAAAAATTGGCGAAAACACCTCGAAAACGCACCGCACTTAAAGCAGACCTTAAAAGATAAATCCGAACAAGAGATTTTCCAGTTATTGGCACTGCCAAAAGTCTCAAAAGCCATTGATGAATGGATGAAAATCGACGGTTGGTTGTATCCGGACACTTATAATTACACGCCGAATTCTACCGACTTAGAACTGTTGCAGCGTGCTGCAGAACGTATGAAAAAAGCCTTGGACAAAGCCTGGAATGAGCGCGATAAGGACTTACCGTTAGAAAATCCTTACGAGATGTTGATTCTCGCGTCTATCGTAGAAAAAGAAACCGGCATCGCCGCAGAGCGTCCCCAAATTGCCTCGGTGTTTATTAATCGTTTGAAAGCCAAAATGAAGCTTCAAACCGATCCGACAGTAATTTACGGCATGGGCGAGGATTACAACGGCAATATTCGTAAAAAAGATCTCGAAACGCCGACTCCTTATAACACCTATGTGATTGACGGTTTACCGCCAACGCCGATTGCTATGCCAAGCGAAGAGGCATTACAAGCCGCGGCGCATCCTGCGCAAACGGAATTTTATTATTTCGTTGCCGACAGCACGGGCGGTCACAAATTCAGTCGGAACTTGAATGAACACAATAAAGCGGTGCAGGAATATTTACGCTGGTACCGCCAACAAAACGGGAAATAATATGGCAGGCAAATTTATCGTTATTGAAGGCTTGGAAGGTGCGGGCAAAAGTACCGCCCATCAATGTGTCGTGGATACCTTAAAGGACTTAGGCATTAAGGATGTTGTTTTTACCCGTGAACCCGGTGGCACACCCTTAGCAGAAAAATTACGTCACCTCATTAAACATGAAACAGAGGAACCGGTCACAGACAAAGCCGAATTGTTGATGTTATATGCCGCCCGAATTCAATTAGTGGACAATGTCATTAAGCCTGCCCTCGCCCAAGGCAAATGGGTGGTGGGTGATCGCCATGATATGTCGTCACAAGCCTACCAAGGCGGTGGCCGCCAGTTGGGAGAGGCTTTTTTAACGCATTTAAAACAAATCGTATTGGGCGATTTTGAGCCGGATTTGACACTGTATTTGGACATCGATCCTGCTGTTGGTTTGGCGCGAGCTCGTGGACGCGGCGAACTGGATCGCATTGAACAACAAGATCTGGATTTTTTCCACCGCACTCGTGCCCGTTATTTAGCGTTAGTCAAAGACAATCCAAAAGCTGTAATAATCAATGCCGAACAATCCATTGAGCAAGTGCAGGCAGACATTAAAAGTGCGGTCAAAAATTGGTGGGTTTCGTTATCAAAATGATCGCGTTATTTCCTTGGTTGGTGCCGACCTATCACACAATCACACAGGCGTTTGATGAGGCTTTAGGGCATCACGCCCTGCTGATTCGCGCCGATGACGGCCTCGGTGCCGAACAACTTTGTTCTGCGTTGGCAAAACGTCTGATGTGCTTAACGCCCAACGGGGCGGACGCTTGTGGCGAATGCCATGCCTGCCATTTAATGCAAGCCAACAGCCATCCGGATTTCCAGCTCATCTCGCCTATTGAGAACAAAGACATCGGCGTGGATCAAATTCGTGCCATGAACGAACAAGCGACGCAGCATGCGCAGCAAAACGGCAATAAAGTCATTTATATCGAACAGGCACATCGTCTGACGGAAGCCGCTGCCAACGCCATTTTAAAAACACTGGAAGAGCCTCGTCCAAATACCTATTTCATTTTGCAGTGCGATATGCAAAAGGCGTTGTTGCCAACCATTTACAGTCGCTGCCAAGTGTGGAACCTCTTACCACCGGACACAGACACAGCATTACCGTGGTTGCAATCACAAACGTCCGCCGAAATATCCGATATATTGACCGCACTTCGGGTGAATTATGCTCGACCACTGCTCGCACTTGCCATGTTAGAGCAAAATTTACTGGCGCAACGACGGGAATTTTTACGCCAATTTTGGCTATTCTATCGCCGTTGTTCGCCTTTGGAATTACTGCCGTTTTTTACTAAAGAACTTGTCTTGCAGCAGCTGGATTGGTTGTCAGCCTTTTTGAGTGATAGTTTAAAAAATAAACTGCATATTCACGAAGACTGGATTTGTCAGGATATTGAACAGGGCGTCATTCAATTTAGCCAAGGACTGTCCGCCCCGGCATTGTTAAAAGCGACACAAATTGTTGGCAAAGTACGGTCGGATTTATCGGCAAATTCGGCGTTGAATTTAGAATTGATTTTACTCGACGGGCTGACCCGTTTAATTACTGAAGTATTTGAAGGATAAAATATGTTTATTGTGGATTCTCATTGCCATTTGGATGCCTTGGATTACGAAACATTACATCAAAATATTGCTGATGTCGTGGCAAAGGCAAAAGCACGCGAGGTGAAACATTTATTGGCAATTGGTGTAACCTTGAGCCGTTTTGAAAAAGTGTATCCGGAATTGGCAAAATTCGATAACGTCTCTTTAGCCTGTGGCGTACACCCGCTGGATTTTGAAGAAGAACCTTATGATGCCGCGCGCTTATTACGCTTGGCGCAAGATCCGAAAGTCATCGCCATCGGCGAAATCGGCTTAGATTATTATTACAGTGCAGAAAACAAAGCTGCCCAACAAGCCGTGTTTGCCAGCCAAATTGACGTGGCCAACCGGCTCAATAAACCGGTCATCATTCACACACGCCAGGCGCGTGAAGACACGATTCGCCTGTTGCGCGACAATCAGGCGGAAAAGTGCGGTGGCGTTTTGCATTGTTTTACCGAAAACTATGAGATGGCAAAACAAGCGTTAGACTTGGGTTTTTACATTTCCATTTCAGGGATTATCACCTTTAAAAATGCGGAAGATCTTCGGGAGGTGGTGCGCAAACTGCCGCTGGATCGTCTGTTGGTGGAAACCGATTCGCCTTACTTGGCACCGGTGCCTTATCGCGGTAAGCAAAATCAACCGGCATACACTCGTGAAGTGTGTGAATATGTGGCAGCATTGAAAGGCGTTTCAGTCGAGGAAATGGCGCAAATCACCACACAAAACTTCGAGCGTTTATTTAAAATTCAGGTACAATAATTAACCAATCTCATTTCAATAGGACAAAAAGATGAGAAAATTTTTAAAATATTTTTTTATTTCCGTCATTTTTATTTTTCATTTATGCCTTGCTGCAGCGATAAATTATTCGATGCCGAGCTATGATGTCACCAAAGTGACCGGCGTTGAAGTGAAACGGGTGGACAAAGATGGGCCGATTACAAAAGCCAATCCGGCAGACGGCCCGACCCGCGATGTGTATTTTATCAATACGCAACATGAAAATGGTAAAGTGATGGTATATCGCAACGAAGATACTCGTTGGGGTTTTCCGTTCTATTTCAAATTCGGCTCAGCAAATTTACAGGCATTGGCGCAAGCCTTGGGTAATGAAGAAAAAACCGTGGAAATCAAATATTACGGCTGGCGTTTAACAATGTTTGATGAATTCCCGAATGCGTTATCCATAAAAGCAATGGCTGAGACAGATTCGCCCAGCCATCCGATTGTTTCCTATATTCTTTATGTTGTTTTGCTCTTTACGCTCTTTTTCGCGATTCAATTTATCCGTGGTTGGTTTGATAGCGAAAATTAATGTGTTCAGTGGCAAAACCGGCTTTTCCTAGGAACGCGTTTTGCCATAACGCAGATGGATATAGAGAAAGAACATTAGCCCGATCGTTGCAAAGGCGGCACCGGTAAACCCAATACTGGATAAACCGAGGTGCTGCATAACTTGATTGCCAAGTAACGCACCGCCGCCGATACCAATATTGTAGAGTCCGGAATAAATTGCCATCGCTACATCTGTAGCATCCGGTGCCAGTTGTAGCACACGAACCTGCAAACTTAGACCAATCCCTGAAATACCGATTCCCCAGACAAATGCCAACAAATACATGGAAAATTCACTGTGGCTAAAAGGTAATAGCAAGGCTAAAGAAATGACCAAAATTGCCATGGACGTTAAGAGGAATTTTGCCGGTGCTAAACGATGTAAGCGGTTGAAGAGCAGGCTAGCAGTAATGCCGGAAAGCCCAAAAATCAATAAAATTGCCGTGGCAACGCCATTACTCATTTCTCCAATGCGAACAATAAAAGGCTCAATATAACTGTAAGCGGTAAAATGCGCCGAAACGATCAGTATCGTTAACACGTAGAGCCCCACCAAAAGTGAGCGTTTAAATAACGAAGGCACACTGCTTAGCGAACCGGCATTGCGGCTGGCTAAGTGCGGTAGGAAACGATAGAGAAGTAGAAGAAGACAAAACGCTAGAAAAGCGATAATCCCAAAGGCTTCACGCCAACCGAGATATTGTCCGATAATCCGTCCTATCGGCAAGCCAAGCACCATTGCCAATGAGCTTCCCATTGCTAACAGCCCGATGGCTTGTGCTTTTTTATCTTTTGGTGCAACGCGAACGGCAAGTGAGGTGGTAATGGACCAAAAGATTGCGTGCGTAAAAGCAATGCCGATGCGAGAGAGCAACAGCACCCAGAAGTCCCACGCCAACACGGAAAGCACATGGCTTGCCACAAAAATAATCAATAATTTAATGAGTAAACTGCGTCGCTCCAGTTTTGCCGTCATGAGCATAAAAGGTAAGGACATCAGCGACACAATCCACGCATAAATAGTAATCATCAGCCCGGCGTGTTCTACCGGAATCTGAAAACTTTGGGCTATGTCTGAAAGCAAGGCAACCGGTAAGAATTCTGTTGTGTTAAAAACAAAGGCGGCAAATGCCAACAAAACGACACGAAAAAATTTTAAGCGTCGTACGATTTTTAAAGTGGCCATTATTCCCGCCCTAATTTACGTTTAAGAAGATCTTTAAGTTGATTGCGCAAGTTTTTGTCAAATAGCACTTCATATTGTGGTGAGTAGCAATTATTAAAGAAACGCAGGGGCAGAACAAATTCCGAATATTTTTCATTATTTGCTCGAAGCGTTAAATTCACATCACATTGCATGGATTTTAAGTTTACCTGACCGCTTCCTTCCCCTGAAAGTGCGGTGGTTTTTAACAGGATTTTGTCAATCTTCAATTGATTCTCTTGAAGCATAGAACTCATAACAAATTTTTTATATGGCGTTTTGATCGCGTCTTTTTGTTTAACTTCGGCATTCTGCCAATTGATTGGTAAATATTGCCCGGCAAGTTCCAATAAATTCACGCCGGATAACTCGCCATCATGCGCACTAAAATAGAATTTACCGGTTTTTATTCGCGACTGAACGAACTCGGCGGTAATGTCAAAATCCGTGTTGCCGGTGAGCGTATTTGGGAAATTAAATAACGCCAATAAACGTTCGATAGGGTAATTTTTGCCTCGAAAACTGACCGCACTTTGATCGGGAACGCTCGCATAATCTAGGTGTGCGATACAAACGAAACCGCAATCCGAGATAATATCAGCGGTAACATATTTAGTGTCTTTGGATAAATCGACTTCCGCACGGAGAGTGCCTAGCGGTTGTTGGTTTAGCTCAGCGTCTTCAAACACCACCGCAAAGTCTTTTTCGGCGAATCGGGAAATTTCCCCTTTATTGAAACGAAAATGAAAACGTTGTAGATCACCATATAATGGTTTATCCCATTCAAGCGTTAAGGACTGAGGCCCATTGAATTGCACGCGATCTTGGCGAATATTATCCAGACTGAAATCGGAGAAATGTATTTGTATATTCGCTGCATTATGTGCCTTATCGGAAAAACGAATCTTTTGAATATCTAACTGCGCAAGTTGCACATTGCCGGAAATTAACGTGGAAAAATTCAATTTCCCAGTTAACTTCCCGATAGTCACTTGGTTGTGTTTAACCCCATCAAAAGCCACATAGGGCTGCGGGAAAAAGCCAATATGAAGATCTTGAACAACTGTTTTATATTGTGCTAATTTGGTACTGACCGCACTTTCCAGCTTATTCAGTTGAACGTAAAAAAGTGCTGAGATCGCCAACAACACGACCAACGTCATCAGGGCGATCTTTTTCATTTATTTATCCTCGTCAATGCGACTGGCAACCGCGTTTTGTTGATTTTTGTATTTAGCGTCTTTACGGCTGTTATACGGACGTGCCGCTGCACCACTTAACACTTCAAAACTCAAGGCGCCAATCACCATATTCGGACGCAACGCCAACGGCAATTTACCGGAATTATAAAACTCCAACACAATTTTGCCTTCCCAACCCGGATCGATACGATGTGCCGTCACATGCACCATTAAACCCAAACGCGCTAAAGAAGAACGACCGTCCAACCAACCGATAATATTGGCAGGCAGTTTCACCGACTCCAAGGTGGTAGCAAGGGCAAGTACACCGGGGTGCAAAAAGAACGCTTCATCATCAGCAATAATAATTTCATCGCTCATAACCGACTCTAACTGCGCGGAGACTTCTTCTTTCGGCCCACTTAAATCAATATAAGGCGCGGAATGTTCACGAAACACGCGAAAAGAATTCCCCAAACGAACATCAATCGTCGCGCCATTAATTTTATCGTTAGACGGTCGTGGATTCAGAGAAATCAAGCCTTCATCCAGATAACGCTCAATGTCGGTATCACATAATCTCATGCAAGGCTCCTATTTTTGACTTAATAATTGCATAATTTGCGCTTTTAACATATTGATCGCAATGCGGTTTTTCCCTCCGCGTGGGATCACAATGTCAGCGTGTTGTTTAGAGGGTTCGATAAATTGCAGGAACATCGGACGCACAGTAGCACGATATTGATCAATGACGGATTGCAAGGTGCGTCCACGCTCTTCCATGTCGCGCTGTAAACGACGAATAAAGCAAATATCTAACGGCGTATCAATAAACACGGAAATATCTGCCAACTGGCGTACACGTTCGTCTGTGAGTAATAAAATCCCCTCTAAAATCACAATACGTTTTGGCGTGAAATGGGTCACTTCATCGGTTCGGGTATGCTCCACATAACTATACACGGGAATATCAACGGCGTTGCCGGCTTTTAAGGCTTTCAAATGGGCAATAAGCAAATCACGGTCCATAGAATTTGGGTGGTCATAGTTGGTTTTGACCCGTTCAGACATCTCTAAGTGGCTTTGATCTTTGTAATAACTATCTTCTGCAATAATACCGATTTCTTCACAGCCTAATTCATGACAAAGCTCTTTGTGCACCGTAGAGGCGATAGAACTTTTTCCTGAAGCCGAAGCGCCTGCAATGGCGATAATAATACAAGATGATGCTTGATGCTCTGACATACCGTTTCCCTTTCTCTCATTGAGTAAATAAATTAGCGAAATTATAAAGAAAAAAGCGTTTTTTTGACATAAATAGATCCATTTACAAACAATTTTTATACAATTAATTTTTTACGCAACATATTCGCTCATAAAATTCTTCGTTTTGTGAGACTTCTCACATTAATTGAGGGGTATTTTATGTAACATGCAAACCTCGAAAGCACTTGCTTGAGCGCATTTCGTATTACATTTTCATTTTATGAACAATAAAGAGGTACAACATGAAACTAAAATCACTTTCTCTTGCAATTTCAACCGCACTTTTAGCCGGTGGATTACTCGCATCACAAGCTGCAACGGCAAAAGGACGTTTAGTCGTGTATTGTAGTGCGACGAACATTTTATGTGAAACCACCACCAAGGCATTCGGTGAAAAATATGATGTCAAAACCTCCTTTATTCGTAACGGCTCAGGCAGTACCTTTGCCAAAGTAGAAGCGGAAAAAAATAACCCACAAGCCGACGTATGGTTCGGTGGTACATTCGACCCGCAAGCGCAAGCGGCTGAATTAGGTTTAATCGAACCTTACAAATCCAAACATATTGATGAAATCGTAGAACGTTTCCGTGATCCGGCAAAAACCAAAGGCAACTATGTATCCGCCATTTACATGGGGATTTTAGGTTTCGGCGTGAACACAGAACGTCTGGAAATATTAGGCATCAAAGAAGTGCCGAAATGCTGGAAAGACTTAACGGATCCACGTTTGAAAGGCGAAGTACAAATTGCTGACCCTCAAAGTGCCGGTACAGCCTATACTGCGCTTGCCACGTTCGTACAACTTTGGGGCGAAGACAAAGCCTTTGATTTCTTAAAAGCTTTACATCCAAACGTTTCCCAATACACCAAATCCGGCGTCACCCCATCCCGTAACGCGGCTCGCGGTGAAGCGGTTGTTGGTATCGGTTTCTTACACGATTACGCACTTGAAAAACGCAATGGCGCACCATTGGAACTCGTGGTGCCATGTGAAGGCACCGGCTATGAATTAGGTGGCGTGAGCATCTTAAAAGGTGCACGCAATATCGACAACGCGAAATTATTCGTGGATTGGGCGTTGTCTAAAGAAGGTCAAGAATTGGCATGGAAACAAGGCGAATCCTTACAAATCTTAACGAATACAACAGCAGAACAATCCCCAACGGCGTTTGATCCAAACAAATTGAATCTTATCAATTATGACTTTGAAAAATACGGTGCTGCCGAACAACGCAAAGCCTTAATTGAAAAATGGGTACAAGAGGTTAAATTAGCGAAATAACACGCTAAAGTGCGGTCGAAAATTCTTGTATTTTTCTCACCGCACTTTTCTTATATTGATGGCTCGTGCCTCGCGGCGTGAGCCTATCGCCATCATTAGGACGCACATCAACAAAAGTGCGTTACCTCGACATCAAAAACAAAGGAGTGTTGAAATGAAACTCTCAAAAATTGCGTTAGCGCTTTCAGGTGTTGTACTCGGTGGGATGTTATTAAGTGGCAATGCAGCGGCAAAAGGTCGCTTAGTTATTTATTGCAGTGCGCAAAACACCATGTGCGAGCAAGAAGCCATGGCATTTGAGAAAAAATATGATGTAAAAACCAGTTTTATTCGTGGCGGCACGGGCACTATCTTAGCCAAAATCGATGCGGAAAAAGATAACCCTCAAGGTGACGTTTGGTATGGCGGTACAATGGATCCGCATTCCCAAGCGGGTGAAATGGGCTTGTTGGAACCGTATAAATCACCAAATCTGCCACAAATTGTTGAACAATTCCGTGATCCGGCCAAAACGAAAGGTAACTATTCCTCTGCTATCTATCTTGGTGTGTTAGGTTTTGGTGTGAACCCTGAACGTTTACAAAAACTCAATTTGCCAATACCAAAATGCTGGAAAGATTTAGCCGATCCAATGTATCGCAATGAAATTCAAGCGGCGGATCCACAAAGCTCAGGAACCGGCTACACTCAATTAGCCACGTATATTCAGCTTTGGGGCGAAGAAGAAGCCTTCAAGTATTTGAAAGCGTTAAATAAAAACGTCTCGCAATATACCAAATCCGGTAACACAGCAACCCGTAACACCGCCCGTGGCGAAACGGCAATCGGTATCGGCTTTTTACACGAATATTCGTTAGAAAAAGCCAAAGGTGCTCCGGTTGAATTAGTAGTGCCTTGCGAAGGAACTGGTTATGAAATCGGCGGTGTCAGCGTGATCAAAGGCGCACGCAATCTTGAAAATGCCAAACTTTTCGTGGATTGGGCACTATCTAAAGAAGCGCAAGAATTAACATGGCAAAAAGGCGAAGCCTATTCCATTTTAACCAATACCACGGCACAACAATCGCCTTATGCGTTAGATTTTAAATCCGTTAACCTGATTAACTATGATTTTGACAAATACGGCGCCACCGATTTACGTAAACGCCTCATTACTAAATGGGTCGATGATGTCAAATTAGCCAAATAATTGTAGTAAAATTAAAGAAGCAATGCACTGTTGCATTGCTTTACTTTTCTACTAATGCGAGGTTGTATGAACGCAAACAAACTTCCAATAACACATTCTGCTCATTTTTGGATCATTTTATCCTTAATTGCATACTTGGTTTTACCTTCCCACGCCCTAGATTACGGTTTGTTCGATAGCACTGCCGATGAATTCTACGATGCCATGGGGTGGTCGTCTTTTAACATTACCGCCTTTTGGTTCTTACCGGTGATTTTATACGGTTTGTTGCCGTGGCTAAAATTACCCGCCAATACCCAAGCTAAAGCGGAACTTTACTTACTGGCAATAGCCACACTATTCACCTTTATCAGTGCGAGCGTGTTAAAAATCAGTATGGGTTATTCGGTCATCGTTTTACTCATCGGTTTCACCGCACTTGCCACGCTATCGCTTGCCAAGTTGAAAATCATGCAAGGCGATAAATTTATTATCGCATCTCTGCTTTGCATTATTTTGCTGATTTTTTTCTTCATCGTGTATCCAACCTTGGCGATTTTTGTCTCTATGTTCTACGACGGGGACACCTTTGCCCCACAACAAGTAATGCGTATTTTGACGCAAAGCTACATTGTGCGCGTCATCAGTAACTCCTTATTCCTATCCGGTTTCGTGGGTATCGTTTCTACGGTGTTCGGTTTAGCCTTTGCTCTTTACACGACCCGTATTGCGCGCCGTACCGCATTTATCGGTAAAATCTTCTCTATTTTGCCGATTGTTACACCACCGTTTGTCGTTGGGTTAGGGGTGACTTTAATGCTGGGTCGTTCCGGTTATGTGACCGAGTTTTTATCCACCAATTTCGGTTTCACCAACCACAACTGGTTATACGGTTTTAACGGTATCGCCATTGCACAAATTTTGGCATTTGCGCCAATTTCCTTCATGATTTTAGATGGCGCATTAAAATCCGTGCATCCGTCCATTGAAGAAGCGTCTTATACGTTGCGTGCTAACCGTTATCAAACCTTCTATAACATCATTTTCCCGTTACTGCGCCCTGCCTTGGCGAACTCGTTCCTCATCGTGTTCATCCAATCGCTCGCCGACTTTAGTAACCCGTTGGTGTTGGGTGGTAGCTTCGATGTGATTGCAACGCAAATTTACTTCTATATTGCCGGTTCACAATTAGATTACGCCTCCGCCAGTACCCTTGGCTCCATGTTGTTAATCTTCTCCTTGGCGATTTTTATCATTCAATATTTATGGATTGGTAACCGCTCTTATGTGACCGTTTCCGGTAAATCTTATCGCGGCGATGTACAAGAACTCCCTGCCGGCTTGAAATACACGATTATTTTCATGCTCGGCTCTTGGGTTATCTTCAACCTTGCTTTATACGGCAGTATTTTCTACGGAAGCTTCACCGTCAACTGGGGGGTGGACTATACCTTAACCTTGAAGAACTATGCCATGTTGTTCGGACAAGGATTGAGTGATGGTGCATGGCCTTCCTTAATTAATACCTTAATTTACGCTGGTATCGCGGCACCACTTACCGCCATTTTTGGTTTATTAATTGCCTATATTGTGGTGCGTAAAGACTTCCAAGGGAAAAAATCCCTCGAATTCTTAACCATGCTTTGTTTTGCCGTACCGGGCACCGTGGCGGGGGTCTCTTACATTCTTGCCTTTAACAATGCGCCAATGTACATCACCGGCACCAGCATTATCGTAGTGATCTCCATGGTGATGCGTGATTTGCCAATTGGTATGCGTGCGGCGATTGCGGGCTTGGGACAACTCGATAAATCCTTAGACGAGGCCTCTCTTTCTCTGAAAGGTAGCTCATGGAAAACCCTGTGGTATATCGTGTTACCATTATTAAAACCGGCCTTGCTTTCTGCACTTGTCACCAGTTTCGTGCGTGCCATGACAACAGTAAGTGCAATCATCTTCTTGGTGACTGCGGATACCCGTGTAGCAACCGCATACATCCTAAACCGTGTCGAAGACGGTGAGTATGGGATTGCCATTGCATATGGCTCTATCTTAATTGTGGTAATGATGGCGATTATTTTGTTCTTCGACTGGATTGTCGGTGACACCCGCATTTCCCGTTCCAAAGCGAAAAAAATGAATTAAGTTGTAGGTAAAAAATATGAGTAATGATTTCTTAGTATTAAAAAATGTCACGAAAGCCTTTGGCAAATCTGTGGTAATTGATGATTTGGATTTAACCATTAAACGCGGCACCATGGTGACGTTGCTTGGTCCATCCGGTTGCGGTAAAACGACCATCTTGCGTTTAGTTGCCGGTCTTGAAAACCCAACCTCCGGACAAATTTTCATTGACGGTGAAGACGTAACCAAATCGTCCATTCAAAATCGCGATATTTGTATCGTGTTCCAATCTTATGCATTATTCCCACACATGAGCATCGGCGATAACGTGGGCTACGGCTTACGCATGCAAAACGTCAGCAAGGAAGAGCGTAAACAGCGCGTTAAAGAAGCCTTGGAATTGGTGGATTTGGCTGGGTTTGAAGATCGTTATGTGGACCAAATTTCCGGTGGTCAACAACAACGTGTGGCGCTTGCTCGTGCGCTTGTTCTCAAACCAAAAGTCTTACTGTTCGATGAGCCTTTAAGTAACCTTGATGCTAACTTACGTCGCGCAATGCGGGAAAAAATCCGTGAATTACAACAAAGCCTTGGCATCACCTCTTTATACGTTACCCATGACCAAACGGAAGCCTTTGCGGTATCGGATGAAGTCATCGTGATGAATAAAGGCAAAATCATGCAAAAAGCACCGGCAAAAGATCTGTATCAACGCCCGAACTCCTTATTCTTGGCTAACTTCATGGGCGAATCCAGTATTTTCCCTGCAAAATTGCAAGGCAATACCGTTAACATTCATGGCTATGAACTTGCCTTAAATAATGCGGCGCAATTTAATTTACCGGACGGTGATTGTTTGGCTGGCGTTCGCCCGGAAGCCGTTTATCTCCATGAAACCGGCACAGAAGCCCAACGTTGCACGATTAAAAGTGCGGTGTACATGGGCAACCATTGGGAAGTTGTGGCGATATGGCATGGTCAAGATTTGTTGATTAACTGCCGTCCGGAACAGTTCAACCCGGCATTGCAAGAAGCCTATGTGCATCTTTCCGAGCAAGGCATTTTCTTGTTAAAAAATCAGTAAAAATTAAAAAATAATTGAAATTTTAACCGCACTTTGTATTCAAAAGAGTAAAGTGCGGTTATTATTTACGGCACTTTTAAAATTGACGTGATCAATTCGTCTAAACGTTTTTCATCTAAGTTTGAGAATAACATGAGTAAAAAAAGAAAAGTTACTTTAACCCTTGCTTCCATCCTTGTTGCACTGGGTGGGGGCGCGCAGTTTTATACCAACCAGCAAGTGGATCGGGTTTTGCAAAAATTCCCTTATTCTTTAGATAATCAGCTCAGCCTTCATGTCACCGAAACGGGAAATCATTTTTTTAGTCGAGACCTCACATTTAGCTTGGAAAATAGTGAGGGTAAGCGCACAGAGGTGATTTCGACTAAACTGACGGCGTTGCCTTTTTTTATTACGGCAGAATCTCAGCTTTCCGAACAGTTGGTGCGTCAATTAAATAAAAATCTTAATATCACGCTTGATAAAAACACCATTAACAGCAAATTTTCTCCGGTAGGTGATTATTTGCAATCGGATCTTGTTACTGAATTTCGTGATTTTACGAACAAAACGCAAACGCTTTCTGTGCTATTTAACTTTGATCCAAGTAGCAAAAATATCAAGGTGAAATCCACGCTGAGCGGATTTAATTATGATAAAAACAGCAAATTAGAACAGCTGCAAGGGCATGCGCAATTACAGCGGGTCGATGATAATGAATATGCTATTCGGCTATTAGAACTGAATGCCAAGCAAGTTGAGGTGGATTTATTAAATGGTGAAAACACGAAAATTCAGTTAAAAAACGCCGTTTATCGTCTTGATGTCAAACCGCATCCCGAGATACAGCAACGAGATTTATTGACACAATTTAATAGTGAAACTTTCCAAATTACCGATAAAGCGCATAAGGCAGAGGAAAATCCAACGATTGTGCGTGGCTTATCACTGAATCTTGAGCAACAAGGCGTGCAAAGTGCGGTGGATTTTGCCAGTGAATTTAATGCATTGAACAATCAGCCGAGTGTTAAAAATGCCGTGAATTTTGTCATTGGTGTGCTGACCCATAATGACCGTTTTAACGGTTCGCTGTCGGTGAAATCCATTGACGTGCCGAAAGATCAGCAGCCTTATTTTTCTTTAAAGGACACTGCACTCCAGCTTGAATTAAACAATACGGACCTTGCCAAAGCCGGTATTTCATTGCAATTAAAGGCAGCCGATGTCAAACAAACTCCGGCAGAACCAGCGAAACAATGGCAACTTAGCGGTGCGGATATTCGCTATCAACTGGATGACTATCCGTTACAAAATGAATTCGCGTTTATTCCGTTTTATTTAGAAGCGCTGGCGACCAAAACACCACCAAAAGAAGCGAGTCAAGCATTATCCGCCTTGAGAGATCAATGGGTGAAGTCCATGGAAGATAAGGCACATTGGGAGATGACGCTGAAGGCTTTTCGCTATGATGATGTAGCGTTGGAGGCGTTGGCGGTAAACGGTGATGCGAAGGTGGAAAATCAACATTATTACGGGACATCGCACCTTTCATTGAAAACGTTAGCCTTGCCTGATTTGCAAGTGCAACTTGAGGGATTGCAGATAAATATGCCGATGGTGCTAAACAATTACCCTCGGTTAGCAATAACGCAATTCTGTATGGGAATGCATAGTCTCTTGTGTACTGCGTATTTTCCACCGGAAAGTTATAAGAAAATGTTCGATGATCTCTGGGCTACACTGGATCTGTCAACAGAGAGCACAACGGTAGCATTGAATCTCAATACCTATCCGACAACCAAAGCTTATCCTGTGAACCTTGCTCTTAAAGGGGCGGTATCTGTGCTACAGGAGAGTAAAAAGTCTGCTGGGTTGTTTAAGCAAAATCTTAAGGGAAAAATGACGTTTTCATTTGATAAGGCGCTACTAGATGATACACAGGAAGCTGCGTCAACAATCAAAAAGAATTCGATGTTTTGGCAATCATGGCAGACGGAACTCAAACCCGAAGGTAAGCTGATACCTCTTTTCACTGAGCAAGATGGAAAGTATGTCATGACCTTGGAAAAGGACAAGGAATGGCTTGTGAACGGTAAAACGTTAGAGGCGATTCGTCAGGAACGTCTTGCTCAGGCGGAAGCTGAACGGAAAGCCGCGGCTGAACAGGAAGCACTTGAACAAGAAACGCTTCAGAAAGCTGAACAACATGAAACGGAAACGCCTGTGGTGTTAGAGGAGTCGAATAAAGCGGATGAAACGGTTAATCCTCCTGTGGTAGCGATAGAAGCAACGAAAGACTCGGCTGCACTACAGGATTCCGGTAAACCGGAGGTAAAGGAACATTCCGCGAATGAAAGTGCGGTTCAAGAAAATCCTGTTAAAGAGGATGTCGTTCAAAAATCAGAAAGCGTTGAAACCCATAAAGAAAATGTTGAAACGAGCAAGGAAAAGGAAGTAAATAAGGGAAAAGACATCAACAAGGAAAAGTAGAAAAATCGGCGACAACGTCTCATTAAAAGAGACACTAAAAAGGGCTTGATTCATATCAAGCCCTTTGTTTATCTCATGTACTGAATACGCATTCAGTATTTCAAAGATTCATTATGAACGTTTCATAATTTCAAAGAAGGCTTCGTTGGTTTTTGCCACAGCGAGTTTGTCGATAAGGAATTCCATCGCTTCCACTTCGCCCATTGGGTTAAGGATTTTGCGTAGGATCCACATTTTTTGTAGTTCGTCAGGGGTGGTGAGCAAGTCTTCTTTACGGGTGCCTGAACGATTAAAGTCGATAGCCGGGAATACGCGTTTTTCCGCGATCTTACGAGAAAGATGCAATTCCATGTTACCGGTACCTTTAAATTCTTCGAAGATCACTTCATCCATTTTGGAGCCGGTATCTACTAATGCGGTGGCGATAATCGTTAAGCTACCGCCTTCTTCCACGTTACGCGCGGCCCCGAAGAAACGTTTTGGACGGTGTAATGCGTTGGCGTCCACACCACCGGATAAAATCTTACCGGATGCCGGAGTCACGGTGTTATAAGCGCGCGCCAAACGGGTAATGGAGTCGAGTAAAATCACCACGTCTTTTTTGTGTTCTACAGAACGTTTGGCTTTTTCGATCACCATTTCTGCCACTTGAACGTGACGGGTTGCCGGTTCATCGAAAGTAGAAGCAATCACTTCTCCTTTTACGGAGCGTTGCATTTCCGTAACTTCTTCAGGGCGCTCATCGATCAATAACACAATAAGTTCCACGTCAGGGTAGTTGTGGGTAATGCTTTGTGCAATATTTTGCAACAACATGGTTTTCCCCGCTTTCGGTGGCGCGACGATCAAACCACGTTGGCCTTTCCCGATAGGGGCGGCTAAATCTAAAATTCGGGCGGTTAAATCTTCGGTAGAGCCGTTGCCGCGTTCCATTCTTAAACGGGAGTTGGCATGTAATGGGGTTAAGTTTTCGAAAAGGATTTTGCTGCGGGAGACTTCCGGTTTGTCGTCATTGACTTGGTCAACTTTAAGGAGGGCAAAGTAGCGTTCGCCTTCTTTTGGCGGTCGAATTTTCCCTTCGATTTTATCCCCGGTTTGCAAATTGAAACGACGGATTTGGCTTGGCGAAACGTAGATGTCATCCGGGCCGGCTAAATAGGAACTGTCTGCCGAACGTAGAAATCCAAAACCATCCGGTAAAATTTCCAAAACGCCACCACCGAAAATATCTTCTCCGCCTTTCGCATGTTGTTTCAAAATGGCAAAAACGATGTCTTGTTTGCGTAAACGGGCTAAATTTTCCAAGCCCATTTGTCCTTCGCCAAGTCTCACAAGATCGGAAACAGGCATATTTTTAAGTTCTGTAAGATGCATAGTTAATTTGAGAGTTGTTTAGATTTGATATTTAGATATAAATAAAAAGAGGTGATTTTGAAATTGGTGCGTAAATTAGCATTAAATTACTAGCCTGTCTAGTTTTAAACGGTCTTTTTCCAATTTTATTAAGCAGGAAAAATCGAAAGTGCGGTTCTTTTTAGCGGTGTTTTTTGAGGGATATTTCGTATTTCACAGTAGCCATTAAATTAATTGTGCCGAATTTTTGGGGATTTTTCCCGTTCATGCTATGCTTAGCGCCAATTTTTTATGATTGAATTGATGATTATGCAAGAGAATTATTTAAGTTCGGCACGTTTTGCCGATTTACCGTTGCATCCTTTGGTACTGCAAGCATTAACGATAAATGGGTTTGAATTTTGTACGCCAATTCAGGCGTTGTCCTTGCCGGTAACATTGCAAGGAAAAGATGTGGCAGGGCAAGCGCAAACCGGCACGGGAAAAACCATCGCATTTTTGACCGCACTTTTTCACCATTTATTAACTCACCCAACCGAGACGGATAAGAATCAACCGCGTGCGTTGATTTTGGCACCGACCCGTGAATTGGCGGTGCAAATTGAACATGATGCACAGATTTTCTTAAAAACAACGAAATTTAAGACCGCACTTGCTTATGGTGGTGATGGCTATGACAAGCAATTAAAAGCCATCGAAAACGGCGTGGATGTGCTTATTGGCACAACCGGACGCGTCATTGATTATGTGAAGCAGGGCATTATCCGCTTGGATCAGATTCAAACCGTGGTGTTGGATGAAGCGGATCGGATGTTTGATTTAGGTTTTATTCGCGATATTCGTTATTTGTTGCGTAAATGTCCGCCTCCGCAACAACGTCTGACGATGCTGTTTTCCGCCACGCTGTCTTACAAAGTGCGCGAACTCGCTTTTGAAGATATGAATGATCCGGAATACGTGGAAATTGAGCCGGAACAAAAAACCGGGCAGCAAATTAAAGAAGAATTATTTTACCCGTCTAACCAGGATAAAATTCCGCTATTGCTCACCTTGTTGGAGGAGGAATGGCCGGAGCGTTGCATTATCTTCGCTAATACGAAACATCAATGTGAGGCGATTTGGGGTTATTTAGCCGCGGATGGGCATCGTGTCGGTTTGTTAACCGGCGATGTGGCGCAGAAAAAACGCCTTTCTTTGTTGAAACAATTTACCGATGGCGAGTTGGATATTTTAGTGGCGACCGATGTGGCGGCACGTGGATTACACATTGCAGAGGTTACACACGTGTTCAACTATGATTTGCCGGATGATCGGGAAGATTATGTTCATCGCATTGGGCGTACCGGCCGTGCGGGCGAAAGTGGGATTTCCATTAGCTTTGCGTGTGAACAATACGCCATGAATCTCCCGGCGATTGAAGAATACATTGGGCACAGCATTCCGGTGAGTCAATATGATCCGAATGCGTTGTTGCAGGATATTCCAAAGCCTTATCGCTTGAAACGGGAAGGCAATTCTAGCACGCCGAACAATCAACGTCGTAAGCCGTTTCGCGCGAAACGCTAGCCAAAGGATTGGCGTTGATTTTATTCAATGCTAAAATTCGCCGTTTTTTTGAATTGAGGAGAAAATATGTCGTTAGTCGAGTTTGTGGTGAATAAATTAGAGGATTTAAAAGCCACGGACATTTTACCGTTAAACGTAAAAGGGAAGTCATCTATCACCGATACCATGATTTTATGCACCGGCACCTCTTCCCGTCATGTGTCTTCCTTGGCGCAGAAATTAATCACCGAATGTAAGCTTGCCGGCATTGATGTGTTTGGCGATGAAGGCAAAGAAACGGCTGATTGGGTCGTTGTGGATTTAGGTGAAGCTATTGTACATATCATGCAGGCGGAAAGCCGCGAAATGTATCAACTGGAAAAACTTTGGGCATAGGGCACATAAAGTGCGGTCGTTTTTTACGACGTTTTTTGAGGCGCGAGGATGAAAATTCAGTTAATTGCCGTTGGAACCAAAATGCCGGCGTGGGTAACCACAGGCTTTGAGGAATACCAACGTCGCTTTCCCAAAGATATGCCTTTTGAATTGATTGAAATACCTGCCGGTAAGCGGGGCAAAAACGCGGATATTAAACGGATTTTGGAACAGGAAGGCAAAGCCATGTTGACTTCGGCCGGAAAGGGCAAAATCGTAACATTGGATATTCCCGGCAAACCGTGGACCACCGAACAATTAGCGCAACAGCTGGAAGGTTGGAAAAATGACGGGCGAGATGTCTGTTTACTTATCGGCGGGCCGGAAGGACTTTCACCTGAATGCAAGGCTGCCGCTGAACAAAGTTGGTCATTATCGCCTTTAACCTTGCCACATCCGTTAGTGCGCGTGGTTGTCGCAGAGAGCTTATACCGTGCGTGGTCGTTAACCACCAATCATCCTTATCATCGAGAATAAATGAACTTAAAAAAATTATTGTCGCAACCACAATACGATCCGATTCGTGATAAAAAGGCCGAGCGCAATTTATTTGCTCGTCGCGCCTTGGTGTCATTTATCGGGGTGTTGGCGTTATCAGTAATTTTAATCTTAAATCTTTACGATTTGCAGGTGGTGAATTACGACAGCTATCAAACCCGTTCTAATGGCAATCGAATTAAATTGTTGCCGTTACCGCCGACACGTGGGTTGATTTATGATCGTAATGGGCAAATTTTAGCTGAAAATTTAACCTTTTTCGGATTGTATATTGTGCCGGAAAAAGTGGAAAATTTAGACCGCACTTTTGAAGAATTGAAAGTGTTGGTCGGTTTAACTGATACGGATATCGAGAACTTTAAAAAAGAACGGCAACGTTCTTCACGCTATACCCCGATTTTATTAAAGCCTAATTTGACGGAAGAGCAAATCGCGCGTTTTTCAGTAAACCAATACAATTTTCCAAGCTTGGATGTGAAACCTTATTTCAAACGGCACTATTTATACGGCGAGCCGTTAACGCACATTTTAGGGTATGTCTCTAAAATTAACGATCGTGATGTCGAACGATTAAAAAAAGAAGAAAAATTTGCCAACTATTCAGGCACGCACGATTTAGGTAAGTTAGGTATTGAACGTTATTATGAAGATGCGTTGCATGGCACCACCGGTTTTGAAGAAGTGGAAGTGAATAGTCGCGGCAAAGTGATTCGTAAATTACGCGAACAACCGGCTGTCGCCGGCAAGAGCATTCATCTGACGATTGATTTAAATTTGCAGCTTTATATTACCGATCTCTTGGCGGGGCAAAAAGGGGCAGTTGTGGTGATGGATCCGAAAGATAACAGCGTATTAGCGATGGTTTCAGTGCCAAGTTATGATAATAATTTGTTTGTAGATGGTATTTCCGGTGAAGATTACCGTCGTTTATTAAATGATCCGAATCGCCCCTTGTATAGTCGTGTGACCCAAGGCGCATATCCGCCGGCATCGACGGTGAAACCGTTTATTGCGGTATCGGCGTTGCAGGAGAACGTGATTACGCCGGAAATGACCATTTCTGACCCCGGTTACTGGGTGTTGCCGAATACCACAAAACGCTTCCGTGATTGGCGTCGTGGCGGGCATGGTATGACGGATTTGAATAAGGCAATTACCGAATCGTCGGATACCTATTTTTATCAAACCGCCTATAATTTAGGCATTGATCGTTTATCCGGTTGGATGAAACGGTTTGGCTTTGGTGTGCCGACCGGTATTGATATTCAAGAGGAAACCAGTGCTAATATGCCCACTCGGGAATGGAAACAGAAACGTTACAAAAAACCTTGGGTGCAAGGTGATACGATTTCTGTGGGAATTGGGCAAGGGTATTGGACGGCTACGCCACTTCAATTAGCGAAAGCCACCAGTATATTAGTGAATAACGGTAAAGTCATGACGCCTCATTTAATGAAACGTATTGAGGGAACAACGATTGAACCTTATCAAGATCCGAAATTATACGCTGATATTACCGAGCCTAAGCAATATTATTGGGATGTCGCAAAACGCGGCATGTATAACGTCGTGAACTCGGCGGCAGGTACCGGTCGTAAAGCGTTTGCCGGTGCGCCTTATCGGGTGGCAGGCAAATCCGGCACGGCGCAAGTATTTAGTTTAAAAGAAAATCAAAGTTATAATGCCGGTGCGCTAAAAAAAGAATTACATGACCATGCGTGGTTTACTGCTTTTGCACCCTATGACAACCCCAAAGTGGTGGTGTCCATTATTTTAGAAAATGCCGGAGGCGGGTCAAGTAATGCCGCACCGCTGGTGAGAAAAATCATGGATTATTATTTTAGACAGACAAGTGAACCGCTCATGGGCGAACCCACTGACTTTATGCCGGCAGGAGTATCAACAAATGAAAATGAATGAGCGTCAGGTTTGGCAGAAATTATGGCGTCGCCTGCACATTGATTTGTGGTTATTTATTGGTCTAGTCGTGATTACCGGTTACGGCATGCTGGTGTTATATAGCGCGTCCGGCGCGAATGAGGCGATGTTTCAGAGCCGTATTATTCAGGTTGTTTTAGGGTTTGCGGTCATGCTCGTAATGGCACAGCTTTCGCCTAATTTTTATAAGCGCATTGCACCTTATTTATTTGGGCTTGGAATTGCGATGCTCATTTTAGTGGATTTAATTGGGACAACGAGTAAGGGCGCGCAACGGTGGTTAGATTTAGGGATCGTGCGTTTTCAGCCGTCGGAGATTGTGAAGTTAGCGGTGCCATTAATGGTGGCAGTATATTTAGGGAATCGCCCACAACCGATTAAACTGAAAGAAACCTTTATTGCCTTAATCATTATTATTGTGCCGACCCTGCTGGTGGCAGTTCAGCCGGATTTAGGGACTTCCGTGTTGGTTAGCGGCTCAGGGTTATTTGTGATATTTTTGGCGGGGATGAGTTGGTGGCTGATTTTAGCCGCCATCATCGGGCTTGCCGGCTTTATCCCTATTATGTGGTTTTACTTAATGCACGATTATCAACGTGCTCGCGTATTAACCCTTTTTGATCCGGAAAAAGATTTATTGGGAGCGGGATACCACATTTGGCAGTCCAAAATTGCTATCGGTTCAGGTGGCTTATGGGGTAAAGGCTGGATGCAAGGCACGCAATCCCAATTAGAATTTTTACCGGAACCGCATACGGATTTCATTTTTGCTGTATTAAGTGAAGAATATGGCATGGTGGGCTTTTTAATTTTACTAGCGATTTACTTATTTATTATTGCGCGCGGTCTCATGATTGGTGTGAGTGCACAAAGTGCATTCGGACGCATTTTAGTTGGCGCATTAACGTTAATTTTCTTTGTTTACGTTTTTGTGAATATTGGTATGGTCAGTGGCATTTTACCGGTGGTAGGCGTGCCGTTGCCGTTGGTGAGTTATGGCGGCACCTCTTATGTGGCGATTATGGCAGGTTTCGGACTAATTATGTCGATTCATACTCACAAAGAACACTTTCTGAAGGGAACTCATTAAGTTTTCAGTTTTCTTAGTTAGATAACTCGACAGAAGGGGATAACTTCTATGAATATAAAACAAACTGTAACATACGTGCTTTTTTTGTTTCTGTGTTTGACCGCACTTTCTGTGCAAGCGGAAACTAAAAAATTATATGGGATACAAGGGCCGAGTTTAATCTATCGTCAGTTATCTAACTCGCCTAAAACCTATGAAGTCAATGGTGAAGTCTATGTAACGCATCCACCTGAATCTGCCAAGGAATATACGAAAAAAGGTATTGCAAGTTATTATCATCATAAATTTAATGGACGCCCGACTTCAACGGGGGAGCCTTATGATTCCACCCTATACACGGCAGCCCATAAGACACTGCCGCTTAATTCTTATGCGGTAGTGACTAATATGTATAACAAGCGGAAAGTCATTGTACGGATTAATGACAGAGGACCGTTTGCTAAAGATCGCATTATTGATTTATCCCATGCGGCGGCAAAGGAAATCGGGATTGTGAATTATGGAATGGGGTTAGTTAAGATTGAAGCCCTTCACGTGCATACCAATGGCGATATTTCCGGGCCGGGGAGTGCCACATTGGCAAAATCAGCAAAAAATGTGGAGGGCTTAAAACGGTTAAAACCCAATGCTAAAAATAATGCTTCCACCGATGAAAACCGTATTGCCAAAAAGGATAAGGCAGGGAATAAAAAAGAAAGTTATAAAGTCAAGATGGTGAATATTCCCAGCAAAAAAGAGGCTGAAAAAATCATTAAGCAATTATCATCAAAAAATATTAAAGCGGAAATGATTGCGCAGGGTAAAAAATACAATGTTCACTTTGGCCCTTTTAAATCAAAAAATGAAATAGAAAAACTCAAAACACAATTGAGACAATGGAAACATTCCGAGCCTTTAATTGTGTATGCTTACAATAAATAATGACCTAATCTAGGATGTTTAATATTATGTTTTATCATATCGCGACAAAAACAAAAATCGCACTTTTTACCGGAATGCTCAGTGCCTCCTTTATCGCAAATGCAAATGACGTAGCCTACGATGTAACTACGCCACAAATTAACGCACAAACCTATATTTTAATGGACTACAATTCCGGTGCGGTGTTAGCGGCATTGAATCCGGATCAAAGACAATATCCCGCCTCATTAACCAAAATGATGACTAGCTATGTCGTGGGGCAAGCATTAAAACAGGGAAAAATCCATAGCACAGATATGGTAACCATTGGGGAAAGCGCATGGGGGAAAAATTTCCCGGGCTCCTCAAAAATGTTCTTAAATTTAAACCAACAGGTTTCCGTAGCAGATCTGAATCGTGGGATTATTATCGTGTCAGGAAATGATGCTTGTGTTGCTATGGCAGAGCATATTTCCGGTAATACCGCCAACTTTATTGAGAGCATGAACAAATATGTGCGTCAGTTTGGGTTAAAAAATACGAATTTTACGACAGTGCATGGCTTAGACGAAGAAGGGCAGTATTCTTCAGCACGTGATATGGCGATTATTGGTTCACATATTATTCATGATTTGCCGGAAGAATATAAAATTTATGCGGAAAAAGAATTTACCTTTAACAAAATTAAGCAACCAAACCGCAACGGTTTATTATGGGATAAAACCATTAATGTAGATGGGATGAAAACCGGTCATACAGATAAAGCCGGTTATAATCTGGTGGCTTCAGCGACGAACCCGAATAATATGCGCTTAATTTCTGTCGTGATGGGTGTGCCGACTTACAAAGGGCGAGAAGTGGAAAGCAAAAAATTATTACAATGGGGTTTTGCGAACTTTGAGACCTTTAAAACATTAGAAGCTGGTAAACCGATTTCAGAACAGCGTGTCTATTATGGCGATGAAAATAACGTGCAATTAGGTGTGTTGCAAGATGGATTTATTACCATCCCGAAAGGTAAAAATACCGAATTGAAAGCACGCTATGAGTTGGATAAAAAATATCTCGAAGCGCCACTTGCTAAAGGTCAAGTCGTCGGGAAAGTCGTTTACCAACTGGATGGAAAAGATGTTGCCAGTTTAAACTTGCAAGTGATGCAAGAAGTCAAAGAAGCGGGGATATTAGGTCGCGTTTGGGATTGGCTGGTCTTGACGATTAAAAGTTTATTTAGTTAGGTTTAAAATCTTGGCAGAAACGACCGCACTTTTTGATTTTTTGATGTCATCAGCGGTGATGAAGTGCGGTGAATTTTTTATTTATTTTAGGAAAAACAATGACTCACGATAAAACCGTTAATTTGACGGATCTTGCACATAATAAGAAACTCAAAGATTTACTTGAATTCCCTTGTGATTTTACATTTAAAGTTGTCGGTGCGGCACGGGCAGATTTGATTGATGATGTTGTGCAAACTGTACATAAAACCATTAAAGGGGATTATACGCCAACCATGAAAGAAAGCGGCAAAGGTACGTATCATTCTGTTTCAATTAAGGTGCGTGCAGACAATATTGAACAGATTGAAACGCTTTACAAAACATTGGCAGAAATTAAAGGCGTTCGCATGGTGTTATAGCAAAATAGGCGGAATAAAATTCATTATTCCGCCTATTTTTATTTTTGTATTTTTAAATGACCACGCATTCTTCAGGTATGAGAAAGGCATTATTTTTTATGTTTTTCTAAAGAGCGGTGTAAAATTTTGACGTTTTTGCCTTTGTCTTGGAAATATCTTCCCAGCTGTTCAGCAATATAAACGGAGCGATGTTTTCCGCCGGTGCATCCGATAGCAATGGTTAAATAACTGCGATTATTTTGTTCCAGTAAGGGTAACCAAGTTTCGATATAAGTGCGGGTTAGATAAATAAATTGGTGTACATCATTGTGTTTATTTAAAAATTCCGCCACCGGCTCATCTAATCCTGTCAGCGGTCGCAAGGCGTGGTTCCAGTGCGGATTAGGCAGAAAGCGCACATCAAATACATAATCCGCATCAAGTGGAATGCCGTATTTAAATCCGAAAGACTCCACCACGATTTTTAATTCTTTATCAGAATGCCCACGTAAAAATTCACGTAAGCGTTCCGCAAGCTCATGGGTGGATAACGCGCCTGTATCAATAATCAAATTGGCTTGTTGAATTAAAGGGTCAAGCTGTTTCGCTTCTTCTTCAATGGCGGCTTCTAGAGAAAGATCATGGGTGGAAAGCGGATGTAAACGACGAGAATCGCTGTAGCGGCGGACTAAAGTGCTGTTATCAGCATCTAAGAAAATAATTTTAACATTGTGCTGTTGTTGAAGATCATTAATGGTCTTTTCCAACACTTGTGGGGACGCCGGTAAATTGCGAATATCTAAACTAATCGCAGCGGCCGTTTGGCTAACTGACAGAATTTCAATTAATTTCGGCAGTAAATCCAATGGCAAATTATCCACGCAATAATAGCCCATATCTTCTAACGCTCTTAATGCGACGGATTTACCGCCACCCGACCGTCCGCTAATGATGATAATTTCCATGATGTTCCCCTTGATTCGTTCAAATGGCACTTATTCTTCTGCGTTATCCGGCATTGAGATTGGCGTATCTTCCTCATCGGATTCTGACGGCTCATTTTCACATTGATCATAATGCAGAAAAATTTTCCAAATCTCATCCGCACTTTTTGCCGAACGCAGTTGTTTGCAAAGTGATTTATCCATTAAATAGTCCGCCAATTTCGGCAGACACTGGGCATAATCGCTACACATATTTTCTGGGATTAATACCGCAAAAATTAAATCCACATCCCGTTTGTCGGCAGCATCATACTCAATGGGGGTTTCTAATTGAATAAACACACCAATGGGTTTTGTACCTTGTGGCAGACGGCCTTTCGGCATCGCAACGCCACCGCCTAAACCGGAATTGCCTAATTTTTCACGATTAAATAAACAATCAAAACAATATTGTTCCCCATTTTCCATGGGTAATTGTTCTTCCACAATGCGCGCGATAGATTCAAACACCCGTTTTTTGCTGGAAGAAATCATTCCCTGACGAAGGGTTTGAGGCGTTAATAATTCGGTAAATTTCATAAGCTATAGTTGGAAATCTGCACCTAAATACACGTCTTTTACCAATTTGTTATTCATAATTTCAGTAGGTGTGCCGGTGGCAATCATTTTACCGGAACTCACAATATAGGCGCGCTCACACACATCGAGCGTCTCCCGCACATTGTGATCGGTAATCAGCACACCTAAGCCACGATCACGTAAGTCTTTGATAATTTTCTTAATATCAATCACCGAAATAGGATCAACGCCGGCAAAAGGTTCATCTAATAAAATGAACTTCGGATTTGCTGCCAAGGCACGCGCAATTTCCACGCGACGACGTTCGCCGCCGGAGAGTGATTGCCCTAGATTGTCTCGAATATGACCAATGTTGAATTCATCAATCAACTCATCGGCACGTTCACGACGTTGAAGTGCGGTCAGATCTTTGCGTATTTCTAATACGGCCATTAAATTTTCATACACACTCAAGCGGCGAAAAATAGAGGCTTCCTGTGGTAAATAACCTACGCCTTTTTGAGCGCGATTGTGCATTGGCAACAAACTGATGTCTTCTTCATCAATTCGAATTTTGCCTTGATCATGATTCACCAAGCCAACCACCATGTAGAACGTGGTTGTTTTTCCGGCGCCATTTGGCCCGAGTAAACCGACAATTTCACCAGAGTTGACGGTTAAACTTACATCAGAAACCACTTGGCGTTTTTTGTAGCTTTTCGCTAAATTTTCAGCAGACAGAATCGCCATGTTTCACCTTATTTCTTGCCTTTAGCATTATTTAATTGGTTTGGAATTAAGACAGTTTTTACACGAGAGCCGGAAGAACCGTTCGCTTTCAACTGTTGTTTTTTCACATCATAAGTAATGACATTGCCACTAATTTTACTATCTAATTGCTTTAATTCGGCGTTGCCGGTTAAGGTTAAAAATTCTGTACTCAAATCATAAAACACTTTATTGGCTTTACCGTCCACTGGTTTGCCATCATCCATCATTTGATGAAACGTAACAGGATTGCCAAAAGCTTCAACGGTATCTTTCTTATTGGCGTTTTCTTCCGGACGGGTAATGATCACTTTATCCGCTTTGACAAGAATAGAACCCTGTGTAATCACCACGTTATTACTGAGGGTGACCACACGGCTGTTCATATCCAACGATTGGTTATCGGATACGATGTTAATCGGTTGATTGGTATCGTCTTTTAACGCGAATGCGGAGAAAGCGATTAAAGTTAATGTGGAAGCAAGGAAAAGTTTATTGCTTATTAATTTCATAATGTGTTTTTACCTGTTCTTTTAAATTAGCCACTTGTTGTTGCAAATTACCCGTTAATTTCAAGCCGGTCGAACTAAAATTTTGCCCGTTGAGCGTAACCATTTTGTCCGAACGAATATCCTGCGTTGTTAAATTTACCACCGCACTTTCGGTTTCAATGCGCTGTAAACGGGAGAGGGGAGAGAGGCTTTGTGCCACCACATTGCCCTCTAAATACAACATATTATCTTTGGTTAATCTCGCTTTATCGGCACGGAGTTCCCAGCTTTCTTTTTCTTCGGTATTGGCACTAGGCACATTCATCTCGAGTAATGTCACTTTAGGTTGTTGAAAGTCGGTATGCCCGTCAGCCGTGTAGTATTCCACTTGCAAAGAGGTGGCGAGGTATTGCTTTTTACCGCTAGGCGAATAAACGACAGTCTCCATTTTTTGTCCGATATATTCCGGCCGATCTTCTGATTTAATGAGTTCAGTTAAATGGTTATCGTCTTGATTTAAACGATAAAACCAAGCTAATAACCCCAGCGCAATGACCGATAAAATAATATTCCAGCGAATATTCATAAGCCTATGTTAAGTCAGTCTAGTTAATAAGAAGACGCAATCATAGCATAGTTTTGTGAAAAGCATGTAAAAGTGCGGCCTGATTTTATGATGTTTTTATATAGGATACCAAGGTATCGGCAAGGAAAATCGATGGGTAAATTCAGATAATTCTATTTGACATTCAGTGGAATTTCATAGAGTATCGCAGCTTATTTTAGTTAGTGGCGATTTTATAGCCTCTTATTATTTGCAACGAATGTGTTATGAACGAATCTTTAATTGAAGTTAAACATCTGACATTTAAGCGTGGCGATCGAATTATTTATAAGGATCTTAATCTGAAGGTTCCCAAGGGCAAAATTACTGCCATTATGGGGCCTTCCGGCATTGGTAAAACCACGTTATTAAAACTCATTGGTGGGCAGTTGTTGCCGACCGAGGGGGAAATTTTGTTTGATGGGCAAGATATTTGCAAACTGTCAAATCGTGAACTTTATGAAGTGCGCAAACGCATGGGAATGCTATTTCAATCGGGCGCATTGTTTACCGATATTTCTACTTTCGATAATGTGGCATTTGCGATTCGTGAGCATACGAATTTGCCACCGTCATTAATTCGTCAGATCGTGTTAATGAAATTGGAAGCGGTTGGCTTACGTGGTGCAGCTGATTTAATGCCCTCCGAACTTTCCGGTGGGATGGCTCGGCGTGCCGCCCTTGCCCGCGCGATAGCATTAGATCCGGATTTAATGATGTTCGATGAACCGTTCACCGGGCAGGATCCGATTAGTATGGGGGTGATTCTCAGCCTCATTAAACGGTTAAACGAAGCCTTAAATCTCACATCGATTGTGGTGTCGCACGATGTGCAAGAAGTGTTAAGCATTGCGGATTATGCTTATATTATCGCGGATAAACACGTTATCGCGGAAGGCACTTCCGAGCAGCTGCTGGCAAGCCAAGATCCTCAGGTGACTCAGTTCCTACAAGGTCAAGCAGACGGTCCGGTGCATTTTCATTACCCTGCACCGAATTATATTGAGGAGTTGTTTGAATGCTAGTGAATTTCATTTCAGCCCTCGGGCGCAATGTGATTAATTTTGTACGGGCGCTAGGTCGTGCCGGCTTTTTATTGTTCGGCGCATTAGTTGGGAAACCGCAAGTGACGAAGCATTTCCCACTTCTTATTAAGCAACTGCATGTTCTTGGCGTGCAATCTTTATTAATCATCATGCTTTCCGGTTTATTTATTGGCATGGTGCTTGGGTTACAAGGCTATGTGGTTTTAGTGGATTTCTCCGCAGAAACCAGCCTCGGGCAATTAGTCGCCTTATCCTTGTTGCGAGAATTAGGCCCGGTGGTGACCGCACTTTTATTTGCTGGTCGAGCCGGTTCTGCCCTAACGGCAGAAATTGGTTTAATGAAAGCCACCGAACAATTATCCAGCTTGGAAATGATGGCGGTCGATCCGTTGCGTCGGGTGATTGCACCGCGTTTTTGGGCAGGAATTATTGCCATGCCGCTTCTTTCCATGATTTTTATCGCCATTGGAATTTGGGGCGGTTCTTTAGTCGGGGTTGACTGGAAAGGCGTGGATGCCGGTAGTTTTTGGTCTGTTATGCAAAACGCAGTCACATGGGAACATGATATTCTAAACGGCACAATCAAAAGCGTCTTTTTTGCCATTGCTGTTGTATGGATTGCGTTATTTAACGGGTATGACTGTATGCCAACGTCCGAAGGTATTAGTAAAGCCACGACGAGAACGGTAGTTCATGCGTCATTAGTGGTATTGGGTTTAGACTTTGTGCTGACAGCGATGATGTTCGGTGCAAATTAATCTCTGTTTGTAAGGAAAGAGTATGCGACAAACAATTAAATATGAATTTTGGGTGGGTTTATTTTTGCTTTTAGGCATTGCCTCGCTTGTTTTTTTAGGCCTAAAAGTTGCCAACGTACAAGGCTTTAGTGAAACAAAATCTTACCAAGTCTATGCAACTTTCGATAATATCGGCGGACTAAAAGTGCGTGCGCCACTTAAAGTAGGCGGTGTCGTGGTTGGGCGCGTATCCAATATTGAATTGGATCCGAAAACGTATTTGCCGAAAGTAACGATTGCGATTAATCAAGAATACAACAAGATTCCTGAAACCAGTTCGTTATCCATTAAAACCTCAGGATTATTGGGCGAACAGTACATTGCATTAAATGTCGGTTTTGACGACGGTGAAATTGCGATGCTGAAAGACGGCGACAAAATTGTTGATACCAAATCTGCCATGGTGCTGGAAGATCTTATCGGCCAGTTCTTATACGGTAATAAAGAAGATAAGAAAACGGAAGGCGAAGCAAATGACGCCGCCGAAAGTCACTAATTTACACAACCTACAGGAGAAGGATGTATGTTAAAACTGAATGTAAAACGCTGGTTAGCAAAAACGTTGGTTATTTTCACCGCACTTTTTGCCGTGCAACAAGTGATGGCGGAAGATACGCCCTATGATTTAACGCAAAAAGTGTCGGCAAAACTGTTTAGCGATATTAAAGCGAACCAAAGTAAAATTAAACAAGATCCGAATTACCTCAGAACAATTGTGCGCCAAGATTTAATGCCGTATGTTCATGTGAAGTATGCCGGCTCTAAAATTTTAGGACAAAACTATAAAACCGTAACCCAAGAAGAGCGGGATCGTTACTTTGCCGTTTTAGATAAATACATCGAACAGGTTTATGCACAAGTGTTAACCATGTATAGCGATCAAAGTATTCAAATCGGCAAAATGAAGGAAGAATCTGCAAGTCTTGCGACCGTGAACGTTAAAGTGGCGCAACCGAATAATCAACCGCCTTTAAACGTGGATTTCTATTGGTATAAAAATAGCAAAACCGGTCAATGGCAGGTGTATGACATGACAGCCGGTGGTGCAAGCATGGTGAATACCAAACAGCAAGAATGGAGCCCAATCATTCGTAAACAAGGGCTGGATGCATTGACTGCACAGCTACAAAAATCAGCGGATACACCAATTACGTTGAGCAAATAATCCATGCAAGAGACACAAAGTTTACATTGGGAATCACAGGTAAATGATGGTAAAATGACGCTCCAATTATCAGGAGAGTTATCTCGTAACACGTTGTTGCCACTTTGGCAGCAACGTGCTTCTTTTTTATTGGAAGGGCAGTTAGACGGGCAAATGATTGTTTGGGATTTAAGCCAAATTACCCGTATTGACTCCGCCGGTTTTGCGTTACTCTGTGACTTTTTACAACATAACCAAACCTTGTTAACAAAAGCGCAGAGACAAATTCTGCAAAATCCACCATCACAATTACTAACATTAGCTGATCTTTTCGGATTATCCGATTGGATTGCACAATTTATCCCGCAAAATGGAAATCGTTAATGGAAACGCAAGAAATTGAACGAATTTTAAAAGAAGCACTTCAGCTTGATGAAGTTTACGTCCAAGGTGAAAATGCCCATTATGGCGTGATCGCAGTTAGCGATCAGTTTGCCGGGTTATCTAAAGTTAAACAGCAGCAAATGATTTATGCGCCATTGTTGGATCATATTTCCAGCAATGAAATCCACGCACTTTCCATCCGCACTTATACCGTTGAAAAATGGAAACGCGAACGTTTACTTAATCCACCGGCTTAATTCCTACAGGGTACTCTCATGCAAAAATTTCGTGTTTATGGTCAATCTTGTTTAAAAGGCACCGTAGAAATTTCCGGTGCGAAGAATGCGGCATTACCCATTCTTTTTGCTGCAATTTTAGCGACAGAGCCTGTCACATTAACCAATGTGCCTGATCTTAAAGATATTGAAACAACACTCAAAATTTTACGCCAACTCGGTGTTGTGGTAACGCGCAATGAGCAAGGTGTTGTGAGCTTAGATGCGTCTAAAATCGATCACTTTGTCGCGCCTTATGAATTAGTTAAAACCATGCGTGCCTCCATTTGGGCGCTTGCTCCTTTAGTCGCCCGTTTTAATCAAGGACAAGTCTCTCTGCCGGGCGGATGTTCTATCGGTGCCCGTCCTGTGGATTTACACATTAGCGGTTTAGAACGCCTTGGTGCTCAAATTGTTCTTGAAGACGGTTATGTAAAAGCGCACGTCAATGGACGTTTAAGTGGTACGCGTATTGTGATGGAGAAAGTCAGTGTAGGAGCTACACTCTCCATTATGATTGCTGCAACCCTAGCCAAAGGCACAACGGTAATTGAAAATGCCGCACGTGAACCGGAAATTGCCGATACGGCAGAATTCTTAAATAAAATGGGTGCTAAAATTAGCGGTGCCGGTTCTGATGCCATTACCATTGAGGGCGTGGAACGCTTAACTGGTTGTCAACATAGTATCGTTCCCGATCGTATTGAAACCGGGACATTCCTTGTGGCAGCCGCCATTTCCGGTGGACGCATTGTCTGTAAAAATACCAAGGCAGACACCTTAGATGCCGTGATTGATAAATTACGTGAGGCCGGCGCTCAAGTGGATGTAACGGAAGAGACGATTACACTCGATATGTTGGGTAATCGTCCGAAGGCAGTGAATATTCGCACCGCACCTTACCCGGGATTCCCAACCGATATGCAAGCACAGTTCACCTTGCTAAACATGGTGGCAAATGGTACCAGTATCATCACCGAAACTATTTTTGAAAATCGTTTTATGCATATTCCTGAATTGATTCGGATGGGCGGCAAAGCTGAAATTGAAGGTAACACGGCAATTTGCCACGGTGTTGATCATTTATCCGGCGCAGAAGTCATGGCAACGGATTTACGTGCTTCTATCAGTTTGGTTCTTGCCGGCTGTATTGCAACCGGTGAAACCATTGTTGATCGTATCTATCATATCGATCGTGGTTATGAACGCATTGAAGAAAAACTTCGGGGTATTGGCGCTCGCATTGAGCGTTTCTCTGAAGAAAACGAAGAAGTGTAATGATTAAATAAAAATCCCCTAAGGCGACAGTCTTAGGGGATTTTTGATGGTATGAAGTGAGTTAAATCAAGTGATGGTGTTTAGCTGAAGGTTAGTCTTCCATATACCCCAGACTTCGCAAAGCCCGCTCATCGTCTGCCCAGCCGGATTTTACTTTGACCCAAAGTTCCAGATGGACTTTATTATCAAATAAACGCGCCATATCTAAACGGGCTTCCGTACCAATTTTTTTCAATTTTTCACCTTTATGGCCAATGACGATTTTTTTCTGTCCGTCACGCTCAACCAAAATTAAGGCATTGATTTCATAAGTTCCGCGTTCGTTCACCTTAAATTGCTCAATTTCTACGGTCACAGAATAAGGTAATTCTTCCCCCATAAAGCGCATTAATTTTTCACGAATAATTTCTGATGCCATAAAACGTTGAGAACGATCGGTGACATAATCTTCCGGGAAATGGTGTACGCCCGGGCGCAAAGATTGACGCACGATATTCTCAATTACCTCTAAATTATTCCCTTTTTCAGCAGAAATCGGCACGATGTCGGTAAAGGTAAATTTACGGCTGATTTCCGTAATAAATGGCAATAAATCGTCTTTATGCTTAATGTTATCGATTTTATTAATGGCAAGGACAACCGGCACATTGGTTTTGCGCAGTTTATTCAGTACCATTTCATCGTCATCATTCCAGTGTGTGCCATCGACCACAAAAATGACTAAATCCACATCAGTAATTGCACTGCTGGCGGCACGGTTCATTAAACGGTTGATAGCGCGTTTTTCCTCAATGTGCAGCCCCGGCGTATCCACGTAAATTTCCTGATACGGACCTTCAGTTTTAATGCCCACAATGCGATGACGAGTGGTTTGCGCTTTGCGCGAAGTGATCGAAATTTTTTGTCCGAGAATTTTGTTCAGTAAGGTAGATTTCCCTACGTTCGGACGACCTACAATGGCAATAAAGCCACAATACGTTTCAAGTTGTTCTGTCATTTGATATTTAGCTCTTGAAGAATTTGTTCTGCTGCCGCTTGTTCTGCTTTACGGCGACTGGAACCTTTGCCGATAAAAGTGCGGTCATCATTTTTAATGGAACATTCCACAATAAATAATTGGTTATGAGCTTGCCCTTGAATATTCACAATATTGTATGTCGGCACAGGGAGTTTTTTTCCTTGCAAATATTCTTGTAAACGGGTTTTCGCATCCTTTTGGTTATCGCCCGGTTGAATCTCTTTTAATAAAGATTGATACCAACGGATTACGATTTCAGTGGCGTGAGTGAGGCTACTATCTAACGAAATCGCACCAATAATGGCTTCTACGCAATCAGCTAAAATAGATTCACGACGAAATCCGCCACTTTTTAATTCCCCTTGTCCCAGTGAAAGATAGTCTCCCAACTGGAAATCGCGCGCTAAAATCGCTAAGGTTGGCTCACGCACCAATGTTGCCCGCATTCGACTGAGTTCCCCTTCGTTGCACTTGGGAAATTGATGAAATAAGGCATTGGCAATGGTTAAGTTTAAAATGGCATCGCCTAAAAATTCTAAGCGCTCGTTATGTTTATGCCCTGCACTTCTATGGGTGAGGGCTTGTTTAAGAAGATCGGTATCTTGAAATTGGTAATCAATTTTTTGTTGTAAACGATCTAAATTATGGTCTCTCATATTATTGAATTTTTTGGAATAAGCGTTCAGTACGAATGCCGGTTGGCCATTCATCCTGTTCTTTCTTTAAACTCAGCCAAATATAGGTGGCTTTCCCGACGATATTTTGTGACGGTACAAAGCCCCAAAAACGGCTATCTTCACTGTTGTTACGGTTATCGCCCATGACAAAATACTGCCCTTCCGGCACAACCCATTCTGTTACATAATTTTCTTGTTTGCTAAAGGCTTTATAACGATATCCTTCGTTAATCGGCTGTGGATACCAATGAATAGCGTGTGTCACATCACCGGTTTCAATGGTTTCTAATGGTGCAGGGCCGTATTGCACTTTACCGCTGTGATCTCGTCCTAAAATAAAACGGAAACTTTCATTCGGTTGAGGTAGCGTGTAGCTAAATTCTTTGGTTTCACAATCGGTCAAACATTCTTTGCCGTCTTTGGCGTAAACCAAGGTTAAATGACGATTCGCTTCGTTATAAATTATGCGATCGCCGGGGGTGCCGACAACACGTTTAATGTAGTCGGTACTAGGGGATTCCGGTGCTTTGAACACAATGACATCACCACGTTGAGGCTCGCCTCGTTTTATCAACGTATTTTGGAAAACCGGATCTTTAATGCCGTAATCAAATTTATTGACTAAGATGAAATCGCCAATACGCAATGTGGGTTCCATGGAAGAAGAGGGGATTTGAAATGGCTCGAAAATAAATGAGCGCACAATCAATACAAAAGCTAATACCGGAAATAAAGACGCGACAAATTCAGAACTTTCTGAAATCGGTTCAATTTGAGTTTTTTCCTCGTCGTTTAATGGTTTGCCACTGCGTTGCTCCAAGCGTGCAATTTGTCTGGCGCGTTTTGGTAACACGCCAAAGCGCAAATAACACCAAACGGCACCAGAAAGTGCGGTAAAAATAATGAGTAAAATGGAAAAGGTGTTGGGTAACTGAAAATGATCCAATACTTTCCACAAACCATATCCGACAGCGATTAAAATAATCGTAAATACGTTCGACATGAATACTTTCCTTATTTGTCTTTTCCTACGTGTAAGATGGCTAAGAATGCTTCTTGTGGCACTTCAACATTGCCGAGTTGTTTCATTCGTTTCTTACCTTCTTTTTGTTTTTGTAGTAATTTTTTCTTACGGCTGACATCACCACCATAGCATTTTGCCAACACATTTTTGCGTAATTGTTTCACGGTAGAACGGGCAATAATGTGGTTGCCAATTGCCGCTTGAATCGCGATATCAAATTGTTGACGTGGAATGAGTTCACGCATTTTTTCTACCAATTCACGACCGCGATACGGTGCATTGTCTTTATGTACAATTAACGCTAACGCATCTACACGATCACCGTTGATCATAATATCCACGCGCACCATATCTGCCGTTTGGAAGCGTTTGAAACCGTAATCTAAAGACGCATAACCGCGCGAGGTGGATTTCAGGCGATCAAAGAAATCCAGCACCACTTCGCCCATCGGGATTTCATAAGTCAGCGCCACTTGATTGCCGTGATAAACCATATGGGTTTGCACGCCACGTTTTTCAACGCAAAGGGTAATCACATTGCCGAGATATTCTTGTGGCAATAGCATATTACATTCCGCAATGGGTTCACGAATTTCAGCAATATTGTTTAACGGCGGCAGTTTTGACGGACTGTCCACATAGACTACCTCACCATTGGTTAATTCCACTTCATAGACCACGGTTGGTGCCGTCGTGATTAAATCTAAATCGTATTCACGCTCCAAACGTTCTTGAATAATCTCCATGTGCAACAGCCCAAGGAAACCACAGCGGAAACCGAAGCCAAGTGCGGTGGAATTTTCCGGTTCATAGAACAAGGAGGCGTCATTTAAACTTAATTTACCAAGCGCATCACGGAACGCTTCATAATCATCAGAGCTGACCGGGAATAAGCCGGCGTAAACCTGGGGTTTAACTTTCTTAAAGCCCGGTAAAACGGAACTTGCCGGATTATTGTGTAGCGTTAAGGTATCTCCCACCGGTGCGCCTAAAATATCTTTAATGGCACAAACGACCCAACCAACTTCACCGCAATTTAATACAGTGGTATCCACTTGTTTCGGCGTAAAAATCCCCAAACGATCGACGTTATATGATTGGCCGGTGGACATCACTTTGATTTTATCGCCTTTGCGTAACGTGCCGTTTTTAATGCGAACCAAAGACACTACACCCAAATAATTATCAAACCACGAGTCAATAATTAATGCCTGTAATGGCGCATTTGGGTCACCTTCCGGTGCCGGAATTTTGGCAACAATTTCTTCTAATACGTCTTCAATGCCCACGCCCGTTTTAGCCGAACAACGCACGGCTTCCATGGCATCAATTCCCACAATATCTTCAATTTCTTCCGCAACACGTTCAGGATCGGCCGCTGGTAAGTCAATTTTGTTTAAAATCGGCACCACTTCCAAGTTCATTTCGATAGCGGTGTAACAGTTTGCCAAGGTTTGTGCTTCTACACCTTGTCCGGCATCGACTACCAATAATGCGCCTTCACAAGCCGCAAGAGAGCGAGATACTTCATAAGAAAAGTCAACGTGTCCCGGTGTGTCGATAAAATTCAGTTGATAGGTTTCGCCATCTTTGGCTTTGTAGTTCAGCGTTACGCTTTGTGCCTTGATGGTAATCCCGCGTTCGCGCTCCAAATCCATAGAATCGAGCACTTGCGCTTCCATTTCACGATCTGAAAGTCCCCCACAGGTTTGAATTAAACGATCAGATAAGGTGGATTTACCGTGGTCAATATGGGCAATAATAGAAAAGTTGCGAATATTCTTCATAAATCAGTCAGTTTTCTCATTCAAAAAGTCATTAAATTTAACTGGCGGATTGTACCCGAAAAGCGTGGAAATCGCTAGAAAAGAAAAGGGAAGTGCGGTCAGTAATTCAAACAACATTTGATCGTTATGAGGCATTGGCGGCAAGATGATATACACCACACCATACATCGCTTTCTCGCTCAATTTTGGGGAAGCAAATAAACGCTCGCTTTCCGCCGGAAATTGCGTGATTTTCGGCAAAAATTTTGCCAAATTCGGGGGGATATTCCGTGAGCTGTGTTAAAACCGTCTTTCGTCCAGCAATTCTTCCAACTCGGTGATCGTGCGAGTTACCACTTGCAAAGACGTCGCCAAACGCTGCATAGTCTCACGAAAATTGAAGGTTTCGCAGGCGACGCAAAAAGAGCGCAGAGCATCCGGTTCATTCATATTATTCCTTTTTTCAGAATAGTTTATTCGTATTTTATGTATTTTAACTCATGATAGTCAGCGTATAATACAAGTAAATCATCAAAGAGCGGTTAGAATTAACGAGCTCTGGGAAAAACTCGGCAACGGTGAAATCGGCAAACCGATTATTCATCAAGTATTTGATTTTAACGACGTAGCAAAAGCCCATATAGAAATGGACAAAGGCACGCATATTGGGAAAGTGATGTTGGATTTCACTTTGCTCAATCAATAAGGAGAAACACTATGAAACTTTCCATTCTTAATCTCGCCCCCGTCCGAGAAGGACAAACTTATTTGCAAGCCGTTGAGTCTATGGTAAGTCTTGCAAAACATGCTGAGAACATTGGCATTGAACGCTATTGGATTGCTGAGCATCATAATATGAAAAATTTGGTGAGTTCAGCGACCGCACTTTTAATTCAGCATACGCTAGCCAATACGAAGACCTTGCGCGTTGGCTCAGGTGGCGTGATGTTACCGAATCATTCGCCTTATGTGGTGGCTGAGCAATATGGCACACTGGAGACGCTTTATCCAAACCGTGTTGAACTCGGTTTAGGCCGTGCACCAGGAACGGATATGCAAACGGCTGCAGCACTTCGTCGTGGACGAAACAGTCTGGATTTCCCTGCGGAAATCGCGGAACTTCGAGGTTACTTTAAAGATAGCAATCCTGTTTCAGCTTATCCTTCCGCAGGCTTGAATATACCGTTTTATATTTTAGGATCTAGCACCGAAAGTGCCTATCTTGCGGCAGAGCTTGGCTTGCCTTATGCCTTTGCTTCACACTTTGCGCCACGCATGATGGAAATGGCGGTGGAGATTTATCGCAAAAACTTCAAACCTTCTACCTATCTTGCTGAACCCTATGTCATCTTAGGTGTGAACGCGATTGTTGCAGAAACCGATAACGAAGCGAGACAACTCGCGACGACGC
Organism: uncultured Aggregatibacter sp.; assembly: GCF_901873365.1. Lineage (GTDB taxonomy): Bacteria > Pseudomonadota > Gammaproteobacteria > Enterobacterales > Pasteurellaceae > Aggregatibacter. Next base: position 28,826 of record NZ_CABFLM010000104.1, on the reverse strand, counting down.
AAACACTATTTTTCTTAAATATAGTGACTAATGCGCAACAAAATTTACAACCACCGATGGCGTCAGAAGAAGACGTTTGGAAAGCCCAAATGCATGCCCAAAAGAAACCACACTTTGGCCCAGTCGATTTCGAGGCAATCCCAATTTACAACCAAGAGCGTGCCGTAGTGGAACAAATGACGGCTTGTTCGCTTATCGGTAGTCCTGAAAGCGTAGAATTTCAACTCAAGCAATTACGTGAACGGGTACATTTTGATGAAATTATGGCAGTGAGCTATATTTTTGATGAGCAAAAGCAAGCCCAATCTTATACGATGTTAAAATCGATTGTGGATAAGCTATCGTGATAAAAACATGGCGAGATCATCTCGCCATTTTTATACCTAAAACATTTTCGACAACAAAATCTCCTTCAACTTGTTATACACCCATATCACCCGCTCGGCAACAATCGTTTGATATGGTCGGTATAAATAAAGCTGCCATTTTTGCTTTTCAATTTCGGGGAAGAGTTCCACCAATCGACCATTTTCTAAATAGGGATCACAAACACTGTTGATAAGATAAGAACAAGTGCGACCAGCGAGAGCTGATTGCAATTCGCTTTGCACGTCAGAGGCGAAGAATATCGCTCTGTTGGGCATAAAACGTTGTTCAGCGTTGATTTGCCATTGCCAAATACGTTTCAGTTTGGGGTCAATCAAACCACTCAGTGGATAATTTTGGGCTAAATCTTGTAAATCTTTAGGGAAATCCAATCGCTTGAGTAAGGCGGGCGAGGCGACAATTTTTTCCGAAAAAGTGCAGATATGCTGCGCCACCCAATCCAACTCAGGTTCTTGGCAAATTCGCAAGCCAATGTCAATTTGGTCATCTACACTTTTGAGCTTATCAATGCCCACCCGCCAATCAATCGCAATGTCGGGGTAGGGCTCAAGTGCGGTCAATAATTCAAACAGAATTTCATCGTTGTAAGGCATCGGCGGCAGGGTAATCCGAACTACACCTTGCATTGCTTTTTCTTTTACATTGTTTTTAGCAAATAGCTGTTCGCCTTTCGCCAAATATTGCGTCGCTTTCGGTAAAAATTGCTCGCCAAATTCAGTGAGTTTGATGTTTCGAGTGTTACGCTTGAACAGGCTTTCGCCTAATAACGTTTCGAGATTGGCAATCATTCTCGTGACTACTTGGGGCGAAACGGCAAGGCGTTGAGCGGTTTCACGGAAATTAAGAGTTTCCGCAGCGGAGCAAAAATAACGAAGAGCTTCTAATTTATTCATCATTATTCCTTTTTTCAGAATAGTTTATTCTTATTCTATTAATTTTCAAATTGAAAGACTAGGATATAATGCCCCCATTACAACAAACAATCTTTTTTAAACATTCTTTTAACATTAGTAGAAAAAAATGGCAGATTTAAAAAGCCCAGTAGCAGACCGTGCAGAACATAACGCATTTTTCCCATCAGAATACTCATTAAGCCAATATGTGGCGAAAAAAACGGATTTCGACGGTTTTAAATTCGACAAACCTTACACAGGTGGCAAATACAAAATTTTAATGGTGGCTTCTGACGAACGCTATTTAGAAATGAAAAACGGCAAATTATTTTCAACGGGTAACCACCCTGTGGAAACGATGTTGCCAATGTTGCATATTCACCACGCTGGTTTTGAAATTGAAGTGGCAACCCTTTCAGGTAACTCGGTAAAATTTGAAATGTGGGCGATGCCAACCGAAGATGAAGCGGTGATGGGCTTATACGAAACCTACTTGCCGAAATTCAAAAATCCACATAAATTAGCGGATATTTTGGCGGAAGTCACAGCGGAAGATTCACCATACTTAGGCGTGTTAATCCCGGGTGGTCACGCAGCATTACACGGTCTTCCGTTCAGCACCGACATGAAAGCAGTATTAAACTGGGCGTTTGCAAATGATAAATATATCATCAGCTTATGCCACGGACCTGCAGCATTTTTAGCAGCAAGCATAGGCGAAAAACCGGAAGATTTCCCATTCAACGGCTATGAAATCTGCGTATTCCCAGATGCGTTAGACGAAGGCGCGAACGTGGACATCGGCTACATTCCGGGCAAATTACAATGGTTATTAGCGGAACGCTTAGAATCTTTAGGCGTGAAAGTATTGAACGAAGGCATTACAGGTCAAGTGAACAAAGACCGCAACGTGCTCACCGGCGACAGCCCACTTGCGTCTAACAATTTAGGCATTTTAGCTGTCGAGGAGTTGTTAAAAGCCGTCGCTTAATCGCCCTTCTCCTTCTTGAAATAACATAAAGTGCGGTCGAAAAACACCATGAATTTCGACCGCACTTTTTACGTTTGTGCAAGCTTATCTGCCACTTGCATTAAAAAACCAAGCTGCCTTTGTAGTCCAAATAGGTCGGACGGATTTCGATACTTTGCTTATCCTGCAACATCTCATCGGTGTGCCGTATAAGTCTCATCGTTGGCGTAGATTTCAAAGAACACCCAATGACTCGGTTGTTCTTTCACTGTAGCGACATACATCGCCGACACACCCGGCTCCACTTTCAGGGATTGCGTCATTTCCGGCAACACCATGGCTTTAAATTTCTCATTTTCCGACGGCTTCACGTTCACAATGACCAAATTGGGACGGGTTTCATTCGTTTGTTGCACTTGGATTGTAAATTCAAGGGTTAAAAAGAGCGATGGAAATTTAACACGTTCACACCTGTTTTGTGTCTTCGGTTTGTGGGGGGCGGCATAATTATGGCATACTAGCCAACAAGTGCGCCAGTAACTAATAGATCATCTTCAGGAATAGAAAATGCATCATGGTTTAACGCTATTGATTTTTCTTAAACATAAGGTTTCATATCTATAATTATTTTACAAACTGCAAGTTCCCCAAAAGTGAGCAACTATGCCTAACCATGGGTAATTTATTACCCACGGATTAAACGTAAGTTTCGTTTCCGACAGCACCCTATATTTTCCGTTTATTTTCACTGCCCAAGTGGTCATATTGAATGATCGGAAAACATGGGGGAAGAAAGTAAAAAGAACCCCCGAATTTATCGGGGGTTCTTTTTACTCAACATGAAATTATAAACTTTCAGTGAAAGTACGGGTAATAACATCGCGTTGTTGTTCAGGGGTTAACGAGTTGAAACGTACTGCGTAACCGGAAACACGGATAGTTAATTGCGGATATTTTTCAGGGTGTTTTACCGCATCTTCTAATGTTTCACGACGTAATACGTTCACGTTTAAGTGTTGACCGCCTTCTACTTTCACAGTTGGTGCGACGTTTACCGGTAATTCGCGGTATTCGATTTGACCTAATTCGCTTACGGCAACGATTTGATCTTCCGCGTAATCACCTTTTGCACATAAACAACGGGCTTCACCTTTTTCGCTATCTAACAACCAGAAAGAGTTTAAAAGATTGTCGTTAGCAGCGTGGGTAATTTGGATACCTTTAATCATAAAATGCCTCCTAAGTTTGGCTTTTCTGTATATTAATTGAACTGAGCGGATTCTATCAAAACTTTTGAAAGTTTCAAATAAATTTGATGTAGAACCAAAGTCTTTTTTTAATTATTTTGAGGTATTTGATTTTAATCAAGAATATTGCGTCATTTTTCTCTAACATTTCACAGCATTGAGATATTTTTCTTACATTTTAGAAACTAAGAAAGGCAACTTATGGCTATGAATTTTGCCTTAGGTTCTTTATAATTTCCGTCATTCAAAATTGATTGGAACCCCATGATGAAAACCTGGACAGATGTGATTGGACAAGAAAAACAACAGCCTTATTTCCAGCACGTTTTGCAGCGAGTTCACGCAGAACGGGAGGCCGGTAAAATCATTTATCCGCCGGCGCATGATGTGTTTAACGCGTTCAAGTTAACCGAATTTGATCAAGTCAAAGTGGTGATTTTAGGGCAAGATCCTTACCACGGGCCAAATCAGGCGCATGGCTTGTCTTTCTCCGTTAAACCCGGTATCAAACCGCCACCGTCCTTGTTAAATATGTATAAAGAATTGTCCGATGACATTGAGGGCTTTCAGATGCCGAATCACGGTTATTTAGTGGAATGGGCACAGCAAGGCGTGTTATTGCTTAACTCGGTTTTAACCGTAGAACAGGGTTTAGCCCATTCCCACGCTAATTGGGGCTGGGAAATTTTCACCGATAAAGTGATTGAAGCCTTGAATCAACATCGCGAAAATCTGGTTTTTCTATTATGGGGTAGCCCGGCACAGAAAAAAGGGCAATTCATTGATCGCCAAAAACATTGTGTTTTAACCGCAGTGCATCCGTCGCCGCTATCTGCCCATCGTGGCTTTTTCGGCTGCTGCCATTTTTCGAAAACCAACGCCTATTTACAACAACAGGGTATTGCCCCGATTAATTGGCAATTAAGCGCGCTTTAGCGTTGTTATCAGAACCATTACAGGATTGTTTATGTTAGCCATTATTTCACCTGCGAAGACATTAGATTTTGAAAGCGCAGTCCCTAAAAAACTCCCGCATTTTCAACCGCACTTTTTAACACAAAGCCAACAACTGATCGATATTTGCCGTGAACTGACACCGGCAGACATTGGCTCATTAATGTCAATCAGCGATAAACTCGCGGGACTTAATGCCGCCCGTTTTGCCGAATGGCAACAAAATCATAACGAACAGAATGCCAAAGCGGCGGTTTATGCGTTCAAAGGCGATGTTTACACCGGATTAGACATTGAATCTCTCAACGAAGAAGATGTGTTATTTGCCCAGCAACACTTGCGTATTTTATCCGGCTTATATGGCTTATTAACGCCACTCGATTTAATCCAGCCATACCGTTTGGAAATGGGAACAAAACTCGCTAACCCGAAAGGCAAGGATTTATATGCGTTCTGGCAGGGCGTCATCACTCCGGTGTTACAACAAGCAATTGATGAACAAGGCGGCATTTTAATTAATTTAGCTTCTGATGAATATTACAAATCGGTGCAAGAGCAACAATTAAAAGCGCAGATTATCAAACCGATCTTCTTAGATAACAAAAATGGGAAGTATAAAGTGATTAGCTTCTATGCTAAAAAGGCACGCGGCTTAATGTGTCGTTACCTCATTCAACATCGCCTTAGCGACGTAGAACAGCTCAAGGAATTCGACCTTGGCGGCTACTGGTTTGATAGCGTGGCATCTACAAAAACAGAATTTGTCTTTAAACGGGATTTGGCGGAATAAACATGATGAAAAAAACACTTGTTATTTTAACCGCACTTTTTTTATCGGCCTGTGTCAGCCCACCGCAACTTAATGCGCCTGAAACGGTAGAGCACAACAAGAAAACCTATCATTTAGCCACGAAACAGGACCTGGAGTCGGTCGTTCGTTATTTTTATGTCTTACCGAACGAAAGCGCACAGCATTGGCAAAGTGCGGTGGAAATTTTGTTAGATCGTAACAAACAAAAACGCACTTTACAGGAACGTATTGACTGGCGTAAACGGATTTATACCAACACCGGGATAAAAAATTTCCACCTCTATGCTCAGGATAATACGCTTTATGCTTATGTGATTTATGAGCCTTCTGTAGAAAATAAAGATTGGCAAATTGATGTGGCGAAAGGCAAAGAGCTGCCGTTTTGTGGCTTTGTGCAATATCAATATTCATTAAAGATTCCTAAAAATCATAAGATGATGAATATGAACGGAAAACGGGTTATTAACCACCTGAAAAAATACGTGGTGGAAAAAGAAATGAAACAGTTAATGAAAGCCGATTGGCTGTTATCGTGTAAAGCTTAATGTCTGCTGTAGAATATTCCGCGCAAGTCAAAAAAGCGGCCAATTTTGCCATTATCACGGCGTTGATTTTGATTATCGCGAAAGGTATCGCTTGGTGGCAAACCGGTTCGGTGAGTATGCTCGCCTCTATTACCGATTCCATGTTGGATTTATTGGCTTCGTTCATGAACATGCTGATTTTGCGTTTCGCTTTAATGCCTGCGGATCATAATCACTCTTTTGGGCATGGCAAGGCGGAATCCCTGGCTTCGCTCGTGCAAAGTGCGTTTATTTCCGGTTCGGCGATTTTCTTGTTATTACAAGGCATTCATCGTTTTAATTCCCCGCAAGCCTTGAACAATACAATACTGGGTATGTTGGTCACCGTATTTTCCATTTTTGCGACACTATTATTAGTGTGGTATCAAGGACGCGTAATTGAACAAACAGATAGCCCGGCAATTAAAGCGGATCGGTTGCATTATCAAACAGATTTGCTGATGAACTTTGCCATTTTGATTTCCTTAGGCTTAAGTGTGCACGGTATTTTATGGGCAGATGCAGTTTTTGCGATTTTAATCTCCCTTTATATTTTATTAAATGCAGCCAAAATGCTGTTTAGTTCAACACAGTTATTGCTTGATCAAATGTTGCCACCGGAGGAAATTGAACAAATTAACGCGGTGCTTAACCAAGAAATCGCCCAAGATCCACGCATCCTCGGGTTTCATGCGTTACGAACCCGTCGTTCCGGCGCCATTCGTTTTATTCAATTTCACTTAGAATTAGCCGATGAACTGTCTTTTATTGAAGCCCATGATATCACCGAACATTTGGAACGTTGCCTATGTAAGACATTTCCGCGCAGTGATATTGTGATTCATCCGGAACCCACATTTGTTGTGCAACAGGAAATGCAGTTAGATAAAAAAGTGATATAATTTATACAGTTTTTAATATTCATTCTTTTATATTTTAATAGGAATAACGCATGATCAAAAAAATTGCAGTACTAACAAGCGGTGGAGACGCACCGGGCATGAACGCGGCAATTCGCGCAGTGGTTCGCGCAGGGTTGTCTGAAGGGTTAGAAGTTTATGGTATCTATGACGGCTATTATGGCTTATACCACAACAACATTAAGCAATTAACCCGTTATAGCGTATCCGACATCATCAACCGTGGCGGTACCTGTTTAGGTTCTGCCCGCTTTCCGGAATTTAAAAATCCTGAGGTCCGCGCCAAATGCGCCGATATTTTACGTTCTCATGGGATTGATGCGTTAGTCGTGATCGGTGGGGACGGTTCTTATATGGGAGCAAAACTGCTGACCGAAGAACACGGTTTCCCATGCGTTGGGATTCCGGGCACAATTGATAACGACGTTGCCGGTACCGACTATACGATTGGCTACCAAACTGCCTTAGAAACAGCAGTTGAAGCGATCGACCGTTTACGTGATACCTCCAGTTCCCACCAACGTATTTCCATCGTAGAAATCATGGGGCGCCACTGTAGCGACTTGACGATCTCCGCAGGGATTGCCGGCGGTTGTGAATATATCGTGGCTTCCGAAGTGGAATTTAACCGCGAAGAACTGATTCGCCAAATTGAACGCAGCATCATTAAAGGTAAACGCCATGCGATTATTGCGATTACCGAGTTAATTTGTGATGTGAATGAGTTAGCAAAAGAAATTGAAGAACGCGTTCACCATGAAACCCGCGCCACCATTTTAGGTCATATCCAACGTGGCGGTTCGCCTTGTGCCTTCGACCGTATCCTCGGCTCCCGCATGGGCGTTTATGCGATTGACTTGTTGCTGCAAGGTAAAGGCGGCTATTGCGTTGGGATTCAAAATGAACAGCTGGTTCACCACGATATTATCGATGCGATCAATAATATGCGCCGTGAATTTAAAGCAGATTGGTTAAAAATGTTCAAACGTTTAGACTAAGCTCAATCGCGTATTTGAGAACGTCAAAGTGCGGTTAAAATTCATGGTGTTTTTTGACCGCACTTTTTGTTTTATGTCAATCTGAATCTGTGTGAACGCACAAGAAGTGCATTGCTGATTTTGCATTTCGTCAGGTGTTCTGGCTATAATGCGCCACGTGTAAAACTGCGTTGGCGGTAATTCCGTCTTCCTGACGCATTGTGTTAAAAAGGAATTATGTTATGAAAAAAATACGCCAAAAACTCACCGCACTTTCTCTTTTTGCGATGGCCTCTATGGCGTGGGCAAATGCCGATATTGAGTTACAAAATCGCTTAAATAAAGTGAGTGTATTGAGTGCGGATTTTGCTCAAACGGTGATGTCGGCAAACGGCAGCAACGTACAACAAGGTAATGGAAAATTACGAATCAAACGTCCGAATTTGTTCCGCATGGACACCAAATCACCGCAAGAAACCCAAATTATTGCCGATGGGAAAACCCTTTGGTTTTATGACCCGTTTGTGGAACAAGTGACGGCCAATTGGGTAAAAGATGCGGTAAATAATACGCCGTTCGTGTTGCTCACCAGTAATGACAAAAGCCATTGGGCGCAATATACGGTGGAACAAAAAGATGACAGGTTTGTGTTAAAACCGAAAGCCAAAAACAGCAATATCAAGCAATTTGATATTCGTATCGATCCAAATGGCGTATTAAAAGGTTTTAGTACTATTGAGAAAGACGGGCAGTCTAATCAATATATTTTGCGCAATATTACCAACCAAAATTTAGATGGCAGTTTGTTTAAATTCACCGTTCCAAAGGGTATAGAATTGGACGACCAACGTAAAAAATAAGCGAATTGAACCATGTCTAATTTTAGCTTTGATTTCAACGGAAATGACTTTCGCCCTTTAGCCGCCAGAATGCGCCCAACTACTTTGGCGCAATATTGCGGCCAGTCTCATTTGTTGGGCGAAGGTAAACCGTTGCGTAAAGCGATTGAGGTAGGCTATGTTCATTCCATGATTTTCTGGGGGCCGCCAGGCACCGGCAAGACCACGTTGGCGGAAATTATCGCGCAACGCATTCAGGCGGAAGTGGAGCGAATTTCTGCGGTCACCAGCGGCATTAAAGAAATTCGCGAAGCTATCGAAAAAGCCAAACAAAATAAATTGGCGGGTTTGCGCACCATTTTGTTTGTGGACGAAGTGCATCGTTTCAACAAAAGCCAGCAAGATGCGTTTCTGCCTCATATCGAAGATGGCACTATTATTTTTATTGGTGCCACCACAGAAAATCCTTCCTTTGAATTAAATAATGCGTTGCTTTCTCGTGCGCGAGTTTATATTCTCAAACCCCTTTCCACGCAGGAAATTGAGCGCGTGTTGCAACAAGCCATTGATGAGCCGGACAATGGCTTGGGCAAAGTGCGGTTAGATTTGCAGGAGAATTTGTTGTCGCTTTTAGCAGAATACGTCAACGGCGATGCACGCCTTGCGTTGAACTGTTTGGAAATGATGGTGGACATGGCGGGCGAATCGAAAAACGGCAAAATTTTAGACCGCACTTTACTCACGGAAGTCTTAGGTGAACGCCAAGCGCGCTTCGACAAACAGGGCGACCGTTTCTATGATTTCATTTCCGCGCTGCATAAATCTATTCGCGGATCCGCACCGGATGCGGCACTCTATTGGTATGCCCGCATTATCACTGCCGGCGGTGATCCCCTTTATGTGGCACGCCGTTTGTTGGCAATTGCTTCGGAAGATGTGGGCAATGCTGACCCGCGCGCAATGCAAGTCGCCCTTGCCGCTTGGGATTGCTTTACCCGTGTTGGTGCCGCCGAAGGTGAACGCGCCATTGCACAAGCTATCGTGTATTTAGCCGTTGCACCGAAAAGCAATGCGGTTTACCTCGCCTTCAAAGCCGCGAAAAAATTGGCGATGGAATCGGCTGATTTTGATGTGCCGGAACACCTTCGTAACGCGCCAACCAATCTCATGAAAGATTTGGGCTTCGGTGCCGAATACCGTTATGCCCACGATGAACCCAACGCCTACGCCGCCGGTGAAAATTATTTCCCACCAGAACTTAAAGACACACAATTTTATTTTCCTACCACAAGAGGCATGGAAATTAAGATTAAGGAGAAGTTGGACTGGTTGCGGGAACAGGATGCTCAGAGTCAGCAAAAACGTTATTAAGCGGTTTTCCTTTTTGTATTCGCAGAAAAAATTTGAATTTGCTCACAGATTTGCATTTGCCCGTTTGAATTTAAAAATAGGGGAGCGTACAATTCTCACAAATTTTTAACTATCCATTTCTTGCGACATGAGGAGAATGAAATGAAAGTTGCCGTTTTAGGTGCCGCAGGCGGTATCGGTCAAGCATTAGCATTATTGCTAAAACTACAGTTGCCGGCAGGTTCCGAGCTATCACTTTATGATATTGCACCGGTAACCCCGGGCGTTGCTGTGGATGTCAGCCACATTCCGACCGCGGTTAAAGTGGAAGGTTTTGCCGGTGAAGATCCGACACCTGCATTAAAAGGCGCGGATGTCGTGCTGATTTCTGCCGGCGTCGCACGTAAACCGGGAATGGATCGCTCAGATCTATTCAACATTAACGCAGGCATCGTACGCAACTTAATTGAAAAAGTCGCTGTGACCTGTCCGAAAGCCTGTGTTGGGATTATTACCAACCCGGTAAATACGACTGTTGCGATTGCCGCGGAAGTCTTGAAAAAAGCCGGTGTTTATGACAAACGTAAATTATTCGGCGTGACCACATTAGACGTGCTTCGTTCTGAAACCTTTGTTGCCGAATTAAAAGGCTTAAACGTTTATCGTACAACCGTACCGGTGATTGGCGGACACTCCGGCGTGACCATTCTTCCTTTGTTATCTCAAGTGCCATACGTGGAATGGAAAGAGGAGGAAATCGAACCATTAACCAAACGTATTCAAAATGCCGGTACTGAAGTGGTGAATGCGAAAGCCGGTGGCGGTTCTGCAACCTTATCCATGGCTCAAGCAGCGGCACGTTTTGCCAATGCGGTAGTGCGCGGATTACAAGGCGAAACGGTGGTTGAATGTAGCTATGTGGAAGGCGATGGTAAATATGCTCGCTTCTTTGCTCAACCGGTTCGTTTCGGTAAAGAAGGCGTAGAAGAAATTCTGCCAATTGGTAAACTCAGTGCGTTTGAGCAACAAGCATTAGACGCGATGCTGCCAACATTGCGTGCAGATATTGAATTAGGCGAAAAATTCGTTAATCCATAATTCAACTGGAAAATAAAAATCCCCCGAGCTAAAAAGTGCGGGGGATTTTTTTGATAAATCTCATGTTCGAATGAATTAGGGGAGGGGAGTCAGTAATCTTTCTTTACCACTATAGATCGTTGCTCTACCTTCTCGGGCGAACCCAACAAGGGTTAGATTATATTGTTCCGCCATTTGTACGGCGAGGTCCGTTGCGGCAGAAATCGCAACAAGCATTTCAATACCACAAGAAACGGTTTTTTGTACCATTTCATAACTGGCGCGACTGGTGACAACGATAAACCCCCGTGGCGTGTCAGCTTTAGCGTGCCATCCCAATAATTTATCTAATGCCACATGGCGACCGACATCTTCCCGAATGGCGAGTAGTTTCCCTTCTGCAGAAAAAAATGCCGCGGCATGTGTGGAGCCGGTTTGCTTGCCAAGTTCTTGTGCCTCATATAATTGTTGCAAGCAAGTATCGAATTGGCGGATGTTGAACGTTAAAGTGTGGTCTAATTTTGCAACGTTTTTATATACCTGTTGAATTTGTTCTGCACCGCAAATGCCACAACCGGTGCGTCCGGTTAAGGTGCGACGGTGATCTTTCAATGCCACAAAGCAACGGGTCGCCAGTTCAATTCTGGCTTCCATACCATTACACACTTCCTCGATATCAATGCCATAAATATCCGCCGGCTTGTCGATAATGCCTTCTGTGAGGGAAAAGCCCATGGCAAAATCCTCTAAATCTCGTGGTGAACACATCATGACGGTATGGGCGATATCGTTATACACGAGGGCAACAGGCACTTCTTTCGCCAAGGTATCCTGTCTTTCGGTGACGATGATGCCACTGTCCGATGTCGCCGGATTTGTTAAATTTTTGATAAAATTAATTGTTCTTTTTGTGATCCAACTCAATTTTTTTTGCCCTTTTAATTATTAGTGATTATAGATTTATGTTTGAAAAATAGGTATTCTAGCGCATGCTAACGAATAGATAGGTCGTATCTCTTGTTACGTTAGGTTTAGTCTCGGTGGCGTTTAATTGTAATACTATTTTAACAAAATCGATGACTAAGTTATCTACTCAAATGTGATTTATAACTATTAAACATTAAACAAAGATCAACAACAAGTTTTGTTGATTGTGGGGAGTATTTATGCAGATCTCAAGAAGAAAATTCTTCAAGGTCTGTGCTGGCGGTATGGCCGGAACATCCGTTGCGATGTTAGGTTTTGCACCGTCCACAGCCTTAGCTGCACCACGCGAATACAAACTATTGCGTGCGAAAGAATCGCGTCAAACCTGTACATATTGTGCCGTAAGCTGCGGTATGTTGATGTATAGTACAGGTATTCCATCTAATACATTAAGCGGTCATACCTCAACCAATACCCGCTCTAAATTGTTCCATATCGAAGGTGACCCTGATCATCCGGTCAGCCGTGGGGCATTATGTCCGAAGGGTGCCGGTGCCTTAGACTATATCAATAGTGAAAGCCGTGCGTTATACCCTGAATATCGTGCACCGGGTTCCGATAAATGGGAACGCATTTCTTGGCAAGATGCAATTAAACGCATTGCCCGTCTAATGAAAGATGACCGTGATGCCAACTTCGTTGAAAAAGATGCGAGTGGCAAAACGGTTAACCGTTGGACAACCACAGGGATTATGACCGCCTCCGCCATGAGCAACGAGGCCGCACTACTAACTCATAAATGGGTGCGGATGTTGGGCATGGTGCCGATGTGTAACCAAGCGAATACTTGACACGGACCAACGGTAGCAAGTCTTGCTCCATCATTTGGTCGCGGTGCCATGACAAATAACTGGGTTGACATCAAAAACGCCAATCTTATTCTTGTTCAAGGGGGGAACCCTGCTGAAGCCCACCCTGTTGGCTTCCGTTGGGCAATTGAAGCGAAGAAAAACGGTGCGAAACTCATCGTAGTTGACCCGCGCTTTAACCGTACGGCTTCTGTTGCTGACTTTCATGCACCAATTCGTTCCGGTTCTGATATTGCATTCTTAATGGGTGTGATCCGTTACTTATTGGAAACCAATCAAATTCAACACGAATACGTTAAACACTACACCAATGCGTCCTTCTTAGTGGATGAAGGTTTCAAATTCGAAGATGGTTTATTCGTAGGTTTTGATGAAGAAAAACACACTTACGATAAATCTAAATGGAACTACCAATTCGATGAAAATGGCCATGCTAAACGTGATATGACCTTACAAGATCCACGCTGTGTGATTAATATCTTGAAAGATCACGTTTCTCGCTACACGCCGGAAATGGTTGAACGTATTACCGGTGTGAAACAAAAAACCTTCTTACAAATCTGTGAAGAAATTGGTAAAACCTCTGCACCGAATAAAACCATGACGCACTTATATGCGTTAGGCTTTACCGAGCACACAATCGGTACGCAAAATATTCGTTCTATGGCGATGATCCAATTGCTCCTAGGTAATATGGGTATGCCGGGTGGTGGTATTAATGCATTACGTGGACACTCCAACGTACAAGGTACAACGGATATGGGCTTATTGCCTATGTCTTTACCGGGTTATATGCGTTTACCAAACGACAAAGATACCTCTTATGAGCAGTATATCAATGCGATTACACCGAAAGATATCGTACCAAACCAAGTAAACTATTATCGTAATACCTCGAAATTCTTCGTGAGTATGATGAAAACGTTCTATGGTGATAAAGCCACCAAAGAAAACGGTTGGGGTTTCGATTTCTTGCCAAAAGCAGACCGCTTATACGACCCTATCACGAATGTTAAGTTAATGAATGAAGGCAAGTTAAACGGTTGGATCTTACAAGGTTTCAACGTATTAAACTCATTACCGAACAAGAACAAAACCGTTGCCGGTATGAGCAAATTAAAATACTTAATCGTGATGGATCCGCTTCAAACTGAATCTTCTGAATTCTGGAAAAACTTTGGCGAATCAAATAACGTGAATTCTGCTGAAATCCAAACAGAAGTATTCCGCTTGCCAACCACTTGTTTCGCAGAAGAAGACGGTTCTATCGTCAATTCCGGTCGTTGGGCGCAATGGCATGAAAAATCTTGTGACCAACCGGGCGAAGCATTACCGGATGCAGATATTCTTTCGATGATTCGTGAAGAAATGCACGAGCTCTATAAGAAAGAAGGCGGTCGCGGTATTGAATCTTTTGAAGCCATGACATGGAATTATGGTATTCCTCATTCACCAAGTGCGGAAGAATTAGCCAAAGAATTAAATGGTTATGCACTTGAAGATCTGTATGATGCTAACGGCAATTTAATGTACAAAAAAGGTCAATTACTCAGTGGCTTTGCACACTTGCGTGATGACGGTACAACCTCTGCCGGTAACTGGTTATATACCGGTCAGTGGACAGAAAAAGGTAACCAAACTGCAAACCGTGATAACTCTGACCCATCCGGTTTAGGCTGTACTTTAGGTTGGGGCTTTGCATGGCCGGCAAACCGCCGCGTTCTTTATAACCGTGCTTCATTGGATATTAACGGTAATCCTTGGGATAAACACCGTCAATTAATTAAATGGAATGGTAAAAACTGGAACTGGTTTGATGTCGCTGACTATGGCACACAACCACCAGGTTCCGACACCGGTCCATTTATTATGTCCGCAGAAGGTGTAGGGCGTTTATTTGCAGTAGATAAAATTGCAAATGGTCCGATGCCTGAGCATTATGAACCGATCGAAAGTCCGATTGATACGAACCCATTGCACCCGAAAGTGGTCTCTGATCCGACTGTTCGTATTTATAAAGAAGACCGTGAATTTATCGGCTCAAATAAAGATTTCCCATATGTGGCAACCACTTATCGTTTAACCGAGCATTTCCACAGTTGGACGGCACAATCTGCGTTAAATATCATTGCACAACCACAACAATTTGTGGAAATCGGTGAAAAATTGGCGGCAGAAAAAGGCATCCAAAAAGGTGATATGGTGAAAATTACTTCTCGCCGTGGCTATATTAAAGCTGTTGCAGTGGTAACGAAACGTTTGAAAGATTTAGAAATCGATGGACGTACCGTACACCATGTAGGTCTTCCGATTCACTGGAATATGAAAGCCTTAAATGGTAAAGGTAACCGTGGATTCTCTACTAATACCTTAACACCATCTTGGGGTGAGGCAATCACGCAAACACCGGAATACAAAACATTCTTGGTAAATATCGAAAAGGCGGAGGCATAATATGGCAGGAACTGCTCAAGGCGTTCAAACGCAAGATATTATTAAGATCTCCGCAACGTCCGGTTTAACACCGGCACCGCGTGCGCGTGATCATAAAGTTGAAGTAGCAAAACTCATTGACGTAACAACCTGTATCGGTTGTAAAGCTTGTCAAGTGGGTTGTTCAGAATGGAATGATATTCGTTCTGACGTTAATGCACAATGTGTGGGGATCTACGATAACCCGGTAGATCTCAATGCAAAAGCATGGACAGTGATGCGCTTTAACGAAGTAGAAGAAAACGATCGTTTAGAATGGTTAATTCGTAAAGATGGCTGTATGCACTGCCAAGAGCCGGGCTGCTTAAAAGCCTGTCCGGCACCGGGTGCGATCATCCAATATGCGAACGGTATCGTGGATTTCCAATCTGACAAATGTATCGGTTGTGGTTACTGTATCGCAGGTTGTCCGTTCAACATTCCACGTATGAATCCGGAAGACAATCGTGTGTACAAATGTACCCTTTGTGTTGACCGTGTTTCTGTGGGACAAGAACCGGCTTGTGTGAAAACCTGTCCGACCGGTGCAATTCGTTTCGGCTCTAAAGAAGAAATGAAAGTCTATGCGGAAAAACGCATCGCTGATCTTAAAGCACGTGGCTATGAAAATGCCGGTCTTTACGATCCGGAAGGCGTGGGTGGCACACACGTGATGTATGTGTTACATCATGCGGATAAACCTGAATTGTATTCCGGTCTTCCGAAAGATCCGCAAATCGACCCAAGCATTACTTTATGGAAAGATATCTTGAAACCGGTTGCTGCGGTTGCCATGGGCGGTTTAGCCTTGGCTGAAATTGGTCACTACTTAACAGTGGGTCCAAACGTAGAAGAAGATGTGGAAGATCATCACCATGAATTTGAAGAAGCAGACAAAGGAGGCAAAGATGAGTAAGATTGAGATTAGCAATGATACTCGAATCATTCGTCATAGAACGCCTGCGCGTTTAAGCCACTGGCTACTTGTTATCTGCTTCTTTATGACGATGTTCACCGGGGTGGCATTTTTCTTCCCGGACTTTGCGTGGCTAACTGAGATTTTAGGGACACCACAATTGGCTCGGGCAATCCACCCGTTCACCGGTATCTTAATGTTCTTTGCCTTTATTTATCTCGGCTATCTTTACTGGGATCATAATATTCCGGAGAAGAACGATATTCGTTGGGCAAAAGGGATGTTGGAAGTCTTAAAGGGAAATGAGCACGCTGTTGCTGATAACGGCAAGTATAACCTGGGTCAAAAAATGTTATTCTGGACATTAAATTTGGCAATGGTAACCTTGCTTGTGACTGGCATTATTATGTGGCGTCAATATTTCTCGCATTATTTCTCTATCCCAGTATTGAGAATTGCGATTCTTCTTCACTCTGCGAGTGCATTCATGTTGTTCACCGGTATCTTAGTGCATATGTATATGGCATTTTGGGTGAAAGGTTCCATTCGTGGCATTGTTGAGGGTTGGGTAACTGTTCGCTGGGCGAAAAAACACCACCCGAAATGGTATCGTGAAGAAGTGCTTTCTAAACTTGAAGAAGACCTGAAAAATGAAGCTGAAGGTAAGCAAGTGAAAGCCAAAGCATTGTTCAAAGGCATTAATGGCTAACTAGAACAGACATCAATCAACACATAAAACAAAGTGCGGTTAAAAAACAAAATGGATTTTAACCGCACTTTTTTTATGAGAAATATTGTTAAAGTTTATTCACTATAGAGGTTTTCTTCATTCGGTTGTGTCTTAAAACGACGATGTAACCACATATATTGTTCAACCCCCTTCATAATCTCTTTCTCAATCACTTGATTCATTCTTGCTGCAATTTCAGTTTCATCATGCAAATCAGAAAAATCCACCGGTGGAGAGATGGTGACCGTATAGCCGGAATTATCTGCGTTTCTAAGTGGCGCGAAAGGAATCACTTTACTGTTTGGAGAAGACTTTAATAAGTAATAACTGCCTGTTGTTGTTGCAGCGTGAGGAACCGCAAAGAACGGCACGAAAACGGCATTTTTTCGACCATAGTCGTGGTCCGGTGCATACCAAATAATATCGCCATTTCGTATCGCCTTAATCATGCCACGGAGATCTTTACGATCCAGCATCGATTTATTGGAACGTAATCTCCCTTGTGTTTGAAGCCAATCAAACAATGGGTTGTCGTTAGGGCGATAAACGCCAATGCCAGGTTGATGAATGCCAACAATACGAGCGCCCAATTCCAGCGTTAAGAAATGTACGCCGACGAAAATGATACCGTCTGCCAAATTGTCTTTTAAATAGTCAAGCCCTTCAATTTTTGACCATTTTTTTATACGATGATCAGACCAAAACCACGCCATACCTGTTTCAATAATCGCCATTCCGGTGGCGCGTAAGTTGGCTTGTAAAATCTGATGAATGTGTTGTTCAGACCAGTCAGGAAAGCAAAGTTCCAGATTACGTTTCGCGATCTTAGCGCGTCGCTTGCCCACACCGGTTTTCGCAAAGAGCCAACCTAATCCATTGCCAATTTTGCATAAAATAGGGTAGGGCAGAAGTAGAATTAAGCGGAAAATACCGAGAGCGAGCCAAAAGCCCCAGTGTTTGGGATGGAGAAATTCAATTTTAAATGTTGGAAGAACGGATTTTGCCATAAGGATTACAGGGTGACTTCAATAGGTTTTTAGTTTAACGGAATTTTGGGGAAATAGCATTTTTGCTGTGGTAATATTAGCGAAATTTTTATTTCAATCAGTTAAGAGAAAATCAAATGGCTCAATATTCTGCACAATTTAATCAGGCAAAAGTTTTGGTATTAGGCGATGTGATGTTGGATCGTTATTGGTTTGGTGCGACCAATCGAATTTCGCCGGAAGCGCCGGTGCCGGTGGTACGCGTTCAGAAAAATGAGGAGCGCGCAGGCGGTGCAGCGAACGTGGCGATGAACATTGCGTCATTAAATGTGCCGGTACAGTTACTTGGTTTGACCGGTCAGGATGAGGCGGGTGTTGCATTAACCACATTATTACAACAACAGAAAATTGATTGTAACTTTGTCCAATTATCTACCCATCCAACGATTACCAAGTTGCGTATTTTATCCCGTCATCAACAGCTTTTACGTCTTGATTTTGAAGAAGGCTTTCAAAATGTAACAAGCGAAAATTTATTACAAAAATTAGAAAGTGCGGTCAAAAATTACGGTGCTTTAGTGCTTTCGGATTACGGCAAAGGCACCTTAAATGATGTACAAAAAATGATTCAAATTGCGCGTAATGCCAATGTGCCGGTGTTGATCGATCCGAAAGGGACGGATTTTGAACGTTATCGTGGAGCCACTTTGTTAACACCGAATATGTCGGAATTTGAAGCGGTCGTGGGGAAATGTCATTCCGAACAAGAGATTATTGACAAGGGGCTGAAACTCATTTCAGACATCAATCTCACCGCACTTTTGGTGACACGTTCTGAAAAAGGCATGACCTTATTGCGTCCAAATCAACCGGTATTCCATTTGCCGACAGAGGCCAAAGAAGTCTTTGATGTGACAGGGGCAGGCGATACGGTGATCAGTGTGCTTGCAATCGCGTTAGCGGATGGCCGTAGTTTTGAAGAGGCCTGTTATTTATCCAACGTAGCCGCCGGTATTGTGGTGGGTAAATTGGGCACATCAACCGTTTCAACTGTCGAGTTGGAAAATGCGATTCATGGGCGAACTACAACCGGTTTTGGTGTGATGACCGAAGCTGAATTGAAACAAGCCGTTAAATTGGCAAAAGATCGTGGCGAGAAAATCGTGATGACAAACGGGTGTTTTGATATTTTGCATCCTGGTCACGTGTCTTACTTAGAAAATGCCCGTAAGCTAGGTGATCGTTTAATTGTTGCTGTGAATACGGATGAATCGGTAAAACGCTTAAAAGGCGAAGAACGACCGATTAATCATTTAGCCTCTAGAATGGCGGTACTTGCCGGACTTTCTTCTGTGGATTGGTTGGTTGCCTTTGATGAAGATACGCCGCAACGTTTAATTGGTGAAGTCTTGCCAGATTTATTGGTGAAAGGCGGTGATTATAAACCGGAAGACATTGCCGGTAGTAAAGAAGTCTGGGCAAACGGTGGCGATGTGAAAGTGCTGAATTTTGAGAATGGTTTTTCTACATCGAACGTAATCAAGAAAATTAAGCATTTGAAAAATAACACAAACAAAAAAGCGTAATTTACAATCTGCACCCCAAAAGTCGGAGTCACTTCCAACGAATTAAGGTGCAGATTTTTTATTTAACCCCTCGTAGCGTGCAACTTGTTGCACGACCAAACCACGCACGGTACGTTATTTAACCCTTTCGGGCATTCATGATTTCGTGCAACAAGTTGCACGCTACGATTTACTAAAAAATAAACACGGTTGCCAGCTTTCACAAGCCCTTATAGGGGAGCCTAAAAACCGCACGTTTTACGTGCGGATTGTTATTCCAATCCATTCAACGCATTGATCAACCTGATTTCTTCAAACAAACTCAAATCTGTGGCTAAAATTGACCGCACTTTTAGGCGACCTTGGTCTAATAATGCCGCCCGTTGGGTGCCTTCAAGGAGTGGCGTGTCGGGGGTGAACCATTGTGTGCCTTGGCGGAAAATAAGGTTGCCGATAGTGCAATCGGTGACATGCCCGTTTTTGATGATCATGATCTCATCACAATCGCCTTTTTGCGCGAGTAATTCGTTTAATAAAGTGCGGTCAGCGAATTTCAAGCCGTAGTCAATGTGGTCGCAGACAACCGGTTTAAAGGTGCGGTAATGTTTACGCTGATAAGGAAAATAGCGGCATTGAATTTGCTCGGCATTGTAATCGATTCGGCAACGAATCAGCGGTTCGGTAGCCAGTTCGACGGGGACATGAATATGTTCGGCAAGTTGAAAAACGTGGGGAAAAACGACCGCACTTTGTTTGCCATAAAACGCCTGTAAACTGCGTTCGTAGCGTTGTTGATGGCGTTCGATATTGCGGATCTTGCCTTGTTCGATGGCAAGGGTTTCAAATAAAGGAAATTCCATGGTTAAGCTCTCTGTAGTGGCACATACACTTTTTGAATTAATTCTTGATATTCTTCCTGTGCGTCACTTTGGATGGTAATGCCCCCACCACTGCGGAAAACAAAGCCTTTTTCTGTGTCTTCAATAAAACGAATTGTCACCGCACTTTGTAACTTCTCACCGTCAAAAATACCGAATATACCGGTGTAATAGCCGCGAGGTTGTTGTTCCGCCTGTTGAATAATGTGTACGGTTTTTTCTTTTGGGGCGCCACTGATAGATCCGGCGGGTAACAGTTTGGCAAGAAGAGAGCCGATTCCTTTCTGCCAGTTTTCCGCCAATTCACCACGAATTTCGGAGCTAGTTTGCAAAATGGCGCCGCGTTCTGTTTGGATTTCTTCCACATAACGAAAGCGAGTCACTTGAATGTTTTCAGCGACGGTGGCTAAATCATTGCGCATTAAATCCACGATGGTGTAATGTTCTCGCTGTTCTTTCTGATTGTTGAGCAAGGTGGCTTGGGCATGGGGTAGCGTGGCATCAATGGTGCCTTTCATCGGATAAGTGAAAATCTGGTTGTCGTATAAATTGACAAAACATTCCGGTGAAAAACACACAAATTGGTCTTTGAACAACAACTTGTATTTTGCCTGGCTGTATTGGAAGAGTTGACGCAGTGAATAATGGGTTTCAATCGGTGTCGGGTAGGTCAGATTCAGCAAATAGGAATTGCCAAAGTGCTGTTCCTGTTGCACCAAAGTAAAGCCTTTTTGATAGTCGGCAAAATTCATTGGCTGTTTATGTAAATAAAAAGGTGGCATCGGTGATGTTTTATGCGGCAAATCTTCCCGCCAATTCACGTTGGTATAGTCTGGAAATTGGACGAAAATCCCTTGTTCAGCCATTTCATTTAACGGACACAATATCGGTTTTTGTTGCTCAAAATCGATTAAAAAGAAGAAGGGTGTTTTTGTTTCGCCAAATCGGTTTGCTTGTTGAATAAAATCTTGCCACATAACATTATCTCGTGAAAAATCGGCGAAAATTTTAGCTTAAATTGCCATAAAATTATATACTTCACCGCCTACTTAGCCCTCAGAGAAAGATGTTATGTCGCTACTGATCATCAATAATCATGATTCTTTTACGTTCAACTTAGTGGATTATATCCGCCGGTTGAACGTGCCATTTCAAGTAGTCAATGTGGAAGAACTGGATTTAGATGCCGTGGGCGATTTTTCTCATTTATTGATTTCTCCCGGCCCGGATGTGCCGCGCGCTTATCCGCAATTATTTGAGTTGCTGGCACGTTATCAGCACAGTAAATCCATTTTGGGCGTGTGTTTAGGGCATCAAATGTTATGCGAATTTTTTGGCGCAGAATTACATAATCTTCCGTTCCCACGTCATGGGCAAGCTAAGCAGTTGCAGTGTGTGGTGGAATCCCTTCTCTTTAAAAATATGCCACCAACCTTTCAAATCGGTTTGTACCATTCTTGGGCAGTAAGTGAGCAGAATTTCCCAAGCGCATTACAAATTATCGCCCGTTGTGATGACAACATCATTATGGCCATGCAGCATAAAACGTTGCCGATTTACGGGGTGCAATTTCACCCGGAATCCTATATTTCGGAATATGGTGAGCAAATTTTGCGAAATTGGTTGCTGGACTCTTAAGAATCGCCATCAAAGTGCGGTGCTTTTTCGCTGCATTTTTTAGATCGGGATCACACAAACCACAAAAATCCTTTCTCTCCCTTGTTTTTGCGCAAGGACTTCTTTAAGGTTAGACGCGATATTCAAACGTTGTGAAACTAAAGGAGTTTTTGATGAACATTGTTTTTCTCGATCGTACCAGTATTCCCGCAAGCCATGATATTCCACGCCCAAGCTTTCCACACACTTGGACGGAATATGACCGCACTTTGCCGGAGGAAACCTTTGAACGCACCAAAGACGCCGATATTGTGGTGACCAACAAAGTGGTGTTTGACCGAGAATTATTAAGCCGATTACCAAAATTAAAACTCATCGCCATTACGGCGACCGGTACCAACAACATTGATTTAGACGCTGCGAAAGACCTCGGCATTGCCGTAAAAAATGTGCCCGGTTATTCCAGTGTGGCCGTGCCGGAGCATGTCTTGGGCATGATTTTCTCATTAAAACATAGCTTTATTGGGTATCATCGCGATCAAGTGACCTCTGATCGTTGGGCCACCTGCGGACAGTTCTGCTACACCGATTACCCGATAACAGATGTGCGTGGCGCGACGTTAGGTGTATTTGGTAAGGGTTGCTTAGGCACAGAAGTGGGGCGTTTGGCGCAATTATTGGGCATGAACGTATTGTATGCGGAACACAAAGGCGCAAGCCACATTCGTGAAGGCTACACTGAATTTGAAACCGTATTGAAACAAGCGGATATTGTTACGCTGCATTGCCCGTTAACCGACACCACCAAAAATTTAATCAATGCTGAAACGTTGGCATTAATGAAACCGACGGCGTATCTCATCAATACCGGTCGTGGACCGTTGGTGGATGAAGCTGCATTGTTAGAGGCGCTAGAAAACGGCAAAATTGCCGGTGCAGCCTTGGATGTGTTGGTCAAAGAGCCACCGGAAAAAGATAATCCGTTAATCCAAGCGGCAAAACGCTTACCAAATTTATTAATCACGCCGCATATTGCGTGGGCGAGTGATTCCGCGGTCACCACCTTAGTGAATAAAGTCGCGCAAAATATTGAAGATTTTGTGGCGCAGGGTAAGTAATTTTTGTTTCCTGTGCTATCATGTGGCGCCTGAAAAAAGGGCGCCATTTTTTATGGCAAATCGTATTTTTTAACTTAAAGAAACCTCTAAAATGAAAAAAAATCTCATCACCACTGCAATGTTATTTGCCCTTCCAACGATAGCATTCGCCAATGAAAACACAAAAACCGAATTAGCTCCGATTGTCGTTTATTCTGCGTATGCCGCACCGGTAAACCAAGACCAAACCGCGTCATCAGTCACCGTTCTCACAGAAAAAGATTTTGCCGAGCGCAACGCGACTTATGTGAGTGATGTGTTGAAAACCGTGCCAAGCCTTGCCGTAAGCACTTCAGGCGGTCGTGGTACATTGACCAACGTCTTTTTACGTGGTGCGGATGCAAACCACACTGCCGTGATTATTGATGGTGTAAAAGCCAATCCGGTTTCCGGCTACGGTTTTGATTTCGGTGGATTAGCTTTAAGCAACATCGAACGCATCGAAGTCTTACGCGGTGAGCAATCTGCGCTTTGGGGAAGTGATGCAATGGGCGGTGTGATTTATATCACCACCAAAAAAGGCCTAGAAAAAGGCAAAACCTTCAATGTTGACTATGATTTTGGCACTGGATCTCACCGCACTGTTGATGGTTCATTAACCCTTTCAGGCTCAAACAACAATTTCTATTATGCTTTACATGGTGACAGCCACCACACCAAAGGTATTTCAGCACTCAGCAAAGACCGTTTTAACTACACGGCACAAGATGGCACAGCGGTCAGTACCGGTGGAGCAAGTGAGCGCGATAAATTCCACCGTGATAATACCTCTCTTCGTTTTGGCTATGACGATAACCAAAAAGGCTTTGATTTCTTAACTTCTCATAGCAGTCAAACAGCTAACTTTGATAACAGTGCAACAGATGAAAAAGGTCATTACACTCGCACACGTGATACCTTATTTAAATTAAGTGGTTTCTTAGGTAATGGCGATGAATTGCTTAAACATAAAGTTGGCGTAAGCCATATCAAAACTGACAGCGATACGGTTGGCTATGCTTCAGCTTACGATGCGAAAAAACTCAATGCGAATTATCAATTAGATGTGAATTTCGATCGTGAAGGCACCATCACGCAAGGTTTAAGTTTCTTAACAGACTATCAAAAAACAGATTTTAATTCGTCTTATTTCAATAATGCGGGTAATAAAAAGCTTATTGAGAAAAGCGTCGCAGCAGAATATCGCCTATTACACGATGCGGATCATAGTTTGAATGTGAGTGGTCGTTACACTGATAGCTCTGAATACGAAAATTCATGGACAGGCCGTATTGCCGGGGCTTATCGCTTACATAACAATGTGAAAGCACACGCAAGCATTGGTTCAGCAATTCAAAATCCGACAATTACGGAATATTACGGCTATAACGCACGCTATATCGGCAACTCAAATTTACAACCGGAAAAAAGCGTAGGGGGCGATGTTGGTTTCTTATTTGAAACAGATGATCACCGCCATAGCGTTGATATCACTTATTTCACGCGTAACGTGAAAAATACGATTAGTAGCGAAGTGATTAATTCCGTCACCTATGCAAGCCGTGCCGTCAATCTTGATGGGAAGAGCAAGGTTAAAGGTCTTGAAGTGGCTTACAATGGTAAAATCACAGATGTATTAACCGCTTATGCGAACTATACATATACCCAAACCAGAGACAGCAAAGGGATTGAATTGGCACGCCGTCCGAAACATTTAGCCAACACAGGCTTAGCCTATCAGATTACTGAAAAATTGGGCGCAGATGTGAATTTGTCTTACACCGGCAAACGTATGGATACCTACTATTCACCAAGCTACAGTACACATAAAGTGAAATTGCCATCTTACACCTTGGCAAACGTAGGCGTGAATTACAAAGTGGCGGAGAGTTTGACGGTTTACGCAAATCTTAACAACGTATTCAATAAAAAATACGAAAACGTCCTTGGCTATGGTCAAGACGGGCGTAATGTTTATGTTGGCTTGAGAGGATCGTTCTAATTGTAAGGCGGGCTTTGGTCCGATGAATTTTTTAATCATGGCGGGCTGAAAACCCGCCTTCGTTATATGAAAAAAACATTCGTTATTTTCACCGCACTTTTTCTTTCCTTTTCTGCACATACCGAGCAATTTGTGTCGCTCACCTTGTGCAGCGATCGACTGCTTGCGGAAATTGCCCGTCCGGAACAAATCGCGGCAATGTCGCCTTACTCTCAAAATCCGCGTATGATGCTAGATAAAATTAACCGGGATAAACCGACCATTGAACCGCAACTTACCGCATTATTGCCTTATTTGGATAAAACCCTGTTGCTTAATGAAACCTTTTATCCGCAATTGGTCGCCGATTTAAAACGCCTTGGCGCAAAAATTGTGCCGATTAATGACAGCCCGCAAACCGCTGAAGAATTATTTGAACTGCTATTGCAACTCGGGAAAATCACCGGTAATGAAGCTCATGCGGAACAGTTGGTGGCAAAATTAAAATCACAAAAGACCAAACTGGATGTGACATTGACCGATACGCTAATGTTATCGGAAACCGGCGTAGTGGAGCCCATTTTCCCGCAATATAACGTGCTATTAACATTGCTTGGTTTAACACCGTTAAAATACCCATTGACCCCGCAAAATTTTTCATTGGAAAAAGTGCTGCTTGCCCAACCTAACTGGTTGATCGAAATTACCGATCAACAAAGTTATAACGAACAGGCAGAATTGTTTGATCATCCGTTGTTAAAAAAACACTTTGAAAATCGACCGCACTTTCGTATTCCGATGAAATATACTTATTGCTTTGATCACGGTGTGTGGCAGGGGGCGGAGAGGATTTATCAACAATGGAAGTCATGGAATTCGACAAATCTTTCTGAATGAGACAAATCTCCCTTGAATGAGACAAATCTCCCCTAGCCCCTCTTTACTAAAGAGGGGGACTATTGTATCGATAACTTATCATTCTGATGTTTTTATTTTAATCATTCATATATAAAAACGGTAAATATGCCATCTAGGGTTCATTCAATAATGAAATTCCCCTCTTTAGTAAAGAGGGGTTAGGGGAGATTTGTTAAATCTAAGGAAGAGATTTGATAACATTAAAACAAAGAATATACCCAATGATCTTTGGATTACGCAGGAAATAGCCCATTGACAAAAACACAAAAATTAAATACCGCACTTTTTTCATTCTTACTGTTGATAACAGGCATCGCCCTTTATCATCAACTCGGCGATTTTGCACAGCTTAAAAATGCGGATGGGGTGCTGACTGATATGCGTTCTCTCGTGCTGTGGGATATTCGTGTGCCACGCATTGGTTTAGCGATTTTAACCGGCGCCTGTCTTGCCCTTGCGGGCAATGCCATGCAGGGTATCTTCCAAAATCCACTGGCAAGTCCCGGTTTGCTCGGCAGTAGCGCCGGGGCAACTGCTGCCAGTGTGCTGATTCTTTATTATTTTTCTGTGCCATTTACGGTATTGCTGTTCGGCGGTGTTGCGGGGGCACTAGCGAGTTTTTTATTGGTGTATGCCATTGCCAAAAATCATGGCACGACCATGATGCTCCTCAGTGGTTTGGCGGTGAATATGTTGCTTGGCGCCGCCATTGCGTTGTTGTTATCTAACGCCGAAAGCCCTTGGGCGTTGGCGGAGCTTTACCGTTGGTTACAAGGCTCATTGGTGTGGGCGAAGCTTGATACTTTGTTAATTTCACTGCTGATTGTCTTGTTTGGTTTGGTTTGCTTATATCGCCAACGTCGTTATGTGGATTTACTCAGTTTCGGTGAAGAGACCGCCGGCACCATGGGGATCGATCCAAAACGCAGTTTTTTTATCACCACCTTTGGCGTTGCGTTGCTCGTCGGCGCAACCATTCCGCAAACGGGTGCCATCGGTTTTATCGGTTTAATCGCACCGCACTTTGCACGAATTTTATTGAAGCAACGCCCATCACAACTTTACATAACAAGTGCCTTATTTGGGGCTTTATTGCTGCTAATTGCGGATCTTTGTGTGCAATATGTGCCGTTTTTCTCTCACATTTACATCGGCACACTTACGGCAATTATCGGCGCCCCGTGTTTAATTTGGATTTTATTGACGGAACAACGGCGATTGGCAAGGTAACTTTATGATTAAAATCGAGAATCTCTCCCAACCTTACGGCTTAAAAGGCATTCACTGCACTATCCCAACGGGCAAATTGGTCGGCATTATGGGCGCTAACGGTGCGGGCAAATCAACGTTGCTGAAAACCATCGCTGGTATTTTGCCTATCAAAAGCGGTGAAATTTGGTTCGACAATCACAAATTAACCACAATGAGCGCGGAACAAAAAAGCCAACAGTTAGCTTACCTTGCACAAAACACGGAAATTCACTGGGATTTATCTGTGTATGATGTTATCGCGTTGGGGTTACCCAATCCGCTTAACCGAGCCAAAGAACAAGAAAAAGTGCGGTCGATTTCAGAAATGTTTTCCGTTTCACATTTATTAGAAAAATCCTTTCGCCAACTTTCCGGCGGCGAAAAAGCCCGTGTACAACTTGCCCGTTGTTGTATCAAAAATGCCCCTTTATTGCTTGCTGATGAACCCATTGCCGCCCTCGATCCGTTTTATCAAATCGATATGATGGAACAACTGAAATCCCTTACGCCTATCCACACCTGCGTGGTCGCAATCCACCACCTTTCTTTAGCCTATAAATTCTGTGACGAAGTGATTTTATTGAATCAAGGAAAAATCATTGCGAGCGGAGAAACGACAAGCGTATTAACGGTTGAGCATTTGGCAAACGCGTTTCATATTCATGCGGATATTAATCAAGAAAACAAAGTATTGGATAACATCACTAAATTAGTATAATAGCGTGCTTTTTAAGACAAGAGAGAGATGATGAAATTTTTATTTATTCTTTTATATTTTTCTTTTATTTCGACTTTCGTATCTGCTGAAGTTGGGAAAACGTATTCACTTCGTTCCAGTGAATTTACTTACCGAAATGAAGGCGAAAAAGAGAAAGCCGAAAGCCAAGCATTAAAAATGTTACAAAAAAGCTATCAACGTTTTCCGGATGTGGATAACTGTTATGCCGGCAAGGTGACGGAATTAGAGAAAAGACGGGCATTGAAAGAACTCAATTTAATTCGTCAAGCTCACGGTTTAGAAGCCGTAGGCTATGATGAGACAAAAGATCGTTTTACCACGGCCTCGGCATTAATTTCATCGGCAAATCGGTTATTGGATCATTATCCTTCTTCTCGTTTGAAATGTTATTCGAAAGACGGATATGAAGGAAGTCGCCATAGCAATATGCATTTAACTTCTGATTATATTGTGTTTCTACCGGAGAATTTTGCCGAAAAAGTCATTGATGAATTAATTATTGACGATAATGTGTTTTCGTTAGGCCACCGATTATGGTTTTTAGATCCTTTTTTAGGGGATATTTCCTATGGACGTGTTACTCATGTTGATAATCATCAGCGTGTGGCCGATGCGGTAAGTATTTATATTAGCAATACAAGACAAAATATTATAAATACCAAAGTCGATTATATTGCTTATCCGGATAAAAACTACCCTTCAAATTGGTTTACTTTAGATTGGTTTCTTCATTTTTCAGTCATTGCAGATAAATCTTCCAGAGAAAAGAATATTACTTCGGTAAATTATGCCAATGCGAGTGTTTCTGTCAGATCAGCAGATGGAAGAACGATGCGTGTGCATAGCATAAAAT
>NZ_CABFLM010000103.1 GCF_901873365.1 uncultured Aggregatibacter sp. | reverse complement strand
ATTCTAATAATTCATGATATTTTTCAGGTTCTAGCATTATTCTTGATAAAATAGAGTAAAACTTTTCACCTCCCCATGTCTCATTATGGAAATGGGCTAGTAAAGAACGCTGTCCCCAAATAGAAGAACTTCCCCAGGGAGTGGACATTACCATTTCATCAATAAATGTACATATACAATATCTAAATGATAGTTGAAAAGCACTATCATAATTTAATTCTTTTACTTTTTCACTGAGCACTACTATTTCATTCTGCATTCTAGAATATAAATTCCCAATATTTTCTAAATGGGATATTTTTTTTAATCTAAGTGCTATTACTAGCAACGGATTAGCCAATTCAATTAATGGGTTGTAAGAATGTGTTTGCAGTTGGAAGTCATAGTCAATATCAAAATCAATACTTCCTACTTGCTTGTATAAAAGATCTGTTTTTTCATTGATTATTGGCACATTATTTGTTATGAAGATACGATCTGAGTGAGTATCAATTGTTGGATCATATGAATTTGATAATTCATGGCTATTCATTATGCTAAATCTCCTCGAATTGCCCAAAACTCAATTTCTAAACCTGGGTAGGTTCCTGTTATATGGAAACCAAATCCAGATGAAGTTAATAAATTTTCCCAATATGTAGACGTTTTATCCAACTGAAAATACATAAAGCCTGAATGATAAGGCAAATATCGGGGAGCAACAGGTAAAGCATTTATAGGTACACCAGGTAATTGTAGATGAACGAGCTGATTAATTTGTTCAATACTTGATATCTTTGTTTGTTGAATAAATTGATTTTTTAATAGTTCTGGTTGTAAATGCGCTTTAATTGCAATAATGAATTCTGCTGTTGTATAGAGTGATGGATCATTAATTTGAGTAGTATAAATACCATACTGCTGAGCAACCACAGGCAATGGTACAACTTTTGTATTTGTTATAACACTTAAATAAGACTTAATATCATTAAATAATGGATTCAACGAAGTACTTGGATTTTCATGAAGATAATCATAAAAAGTTTCTGAGAATCGTTCTTTTAGTACAAAAGTGGTCAGCTCACTACGTAAAGATGCAAGTAAATTATAAACTGATAGAGGGTGAGATTTTCCTAATTTAACAATACTTTTTATTAAAGGAGAAACTCTATTAAGGGTTAGAAGCATAAGGAAATCATTAATATCAGCAACGCCTGATTTTTCTGGACTACTAATTCGACTTACAATGCTTTGTGCGCGTGATGAAATTAAATCGGATAATTCAGATAATTTCTTAATAAATATTGGCATTGCATTGATATGTAATGACATGGGATAGAATTCTTCATCTAATAAAATTTGATGATCCAATGCTATATCCTTGATTCTTGCAATAGGTATGGAAAGATAGTTACTTAAATCATCTAATGATGATTTTATAAAATATTGATTTTTTAACAGTTCAATTTGAGCATAGCTCCCATTCTCACTATGAGAGTCCTTCACTTCAGTAAACGTAATCTCACTTCGAGAATCCATTGAATCGGAATAGGTTGTTGAATACCTGACTTCGCCTTCTCCATTAGAGATGATGGGTAAGCAAAGATAAATTGTTTTACCTATAAAATTATTACTTATATCAATTGGAGAGGGGAGACTTTCTGTTAAAGGTAAATTAAAAAGTGTTCCATCAGGCATGACCCCCTTACATTCAGTAAGTCCAAGCTTTCCGAAGGAGAGCAGTTCTTGGTCAAACGTGATTTTCTCAAGGCCAACGTGGTAAGCCGATATATCAATCACTTGTTTCAATTGCGACATTAGAAAACGGCTTTCTTGCTGGAAATGCTGAGGCCTAATAAATAGGCCTTCCTTCCATAAAACACGATTTGATAGAGACATTAATTATCCTTATGAATTTCAACTTTGGAATCTAATACACGGATTAATAAAGGATAGCTTTCCCCTCCTTTTGGATTAACTCGTACAATACCTTTCCATTTACGATTTTCATAGCCATTAAATAGGGCAACTACACCAATGTAATGTGTCTTATCATTCATTGGTTCAGCATCAATAAATCTAAATTGATTTGGCGCTACAATTAAATCAATATTTGATACATAGGTTTTTCCTAATGAATCGGCAAAATCATTTCCACGAAAATCATCATATGTACTACTTAAAAATAATGACTTATCTGTTAACTGAAAAATTTTTAACATAACAGGAGTTGCTCTTGCGTCGGCTTTACCGCTTTCCTGTTCAATGATTTGCTTATCTGAATTTGAGCTATTAGCCATTATATTTTTTCTATATTCAGTAGTAGTAATCGGGCGTTTCATCTGCTTTTTGGATGCATCAAGCATTTCCTCAACTTCTGCTGCTGGGACTTCATCACTTACGACTGTAATAGCATCATCCTTAGGGGAGTAAACGTTAATATTAGCACGATCTGTAGCATAAATAGAAAGTGAATATGTAGAAGGCTTGGATAAACGAGGATTGATATTGGGTTCATTAGAAGAACATCCTGCTATAGTTGTTGTTACTACAGTAAGTAGAAATAAAGATTTTAATTTCATAAATTTTCCTTAATTATTTAATAAAAATAGAGGATCTAAAGTTATCTCCTCCCGTTTTGCATAATCATTCTTATTAGAAGATGATGCGATATCCTTTGACTTATCATATTGAGAATCTGAATTCAACATTTTAACTCTTATACTTTTCTCAGTAGACATAAAATTAGGTGGTGTATAGTATTCTGAAACACTATTAATATTAGGATTAAAAAATTTATATTCCATATTAGATATACTTTGATAAGGAATTATACCGATTTCTTCTAAAGATGGTTCTTTATCTACCTTTAGTGCTAAAAGTGGATCTAAATTTATCCTTGGTTCAAGTAAATCATTCTGGTTGGTATTATTAATTGTATCATAATTATTATATTGACTATCCAGATTTGGAATATTCATAATAGCTCTTTTATTAAGAAGGCAGGATAATTCATCTTGTAAACTAACTATCTCAGCCTCATTAGTAAAAATTTTTGCTCTTATTTTATAATTATATAAAATAATAAGATCATTATCATTTAACCTAACAATCCCTCCCTGAGGAAGAGAGCTGGTTGTGCTATTAATAAAAATATTTTTACTATGAGAAATTAAGCAGAAACTAGAATTATAATATTTTACCTCAAATTCTATCCCAGAGATTTCATTTCTCCAATTATTAACTTTCCAACTCACATTAGGTGCTGAGCCAACAAGTCCACCTGCAAAATCAAAATAGCAATAGGGTAGTGTTCCTTTCTCAAGCATGGAAGCATCAGTTATTGTTAATAAAAGCTTATGCACTTAGGATGCTCCTTCAATAATTATTTGATTTAAAGATTGACTTTTTCCTGAATTAATATTAATCAACGTTGTCCATCCCAAAAAACTCGAATTATCTTTTCCTAAGATAAATGTAGATTTTGTATCCGGGTGCAAGCCAAGTAAAACATCGTAAGGCAAAGGATCCTTTAGTAAAAAACGAATTAATTCTTGTAAATGTCTATATTTTTTAGTGTTAGGTAAAAATTGATGAAATTCATCTAATTTGAGATTATTAATATTGACTCGGAACTTATTTGAAAAAGATTCAATCTTATCACCTAAGATAAAATTCTCTCCGAGCATAACATTCTTTATGCCTACTTGGTTTTTTTGTTCTACTTCTACTTCAACAATCTTCCTTACATGTTCCTCAAGTGAAATATCATGTAAGTCAAAATAATGTTGAATAATACTCGTTAATGCCTCTTTTGTTCTTATTCCAGATTGAATAATTCCTAAATGGTAAAAAATTTTATGCCAATTTAAGTGAGTAAACTCTATAAAGTCTCTTGATACTCCCAAAAGATTCATTATATTACGAGAATAATTATCAGAAAAATTAGGGTTAAATTTTATATAATATTTATATTTTCGCCAAATTTGATGAAATACCGTAATTAAATGATGGTTAAAAAAATCTAAATATATAGATTGAATAGGATTATTATTATGTTCCTCTGCAATCTCGTTCAAAACGCTACCAGGAAGAGGTCCGGATGAACCTTGTAATCCAAGAAAATTCACAAGAAATTGAAATACTTCTCTCCCATCTTCTTCCAAGATAATAAGCTGTTCAATATCACCTACAGGAAAATTAATTTTAGGATTAGTAAAAAAGTGAAATATTGATTCTCCAATAAGAGTATTTTCTAATTCATCTAAATTAATAG
>NZ_CABFLM010000102.1 GCF_901873365.1 uncultured Aggregatibacter sp. | reverse complement strand
ACCTTGGATTTTGCAGCAGCATCAAATATTTCATCATTGATGGGTGAGCGCAAACGATCGTTATTAAGCAGTTTTAACAATAAATCTATTGTTTCTTCTTCAACTACAATCTGCCCATTCTCCACCTTCAAATCCCATTTTTCTTTTTTATTGACAGCAATTAATTTTTTAAGATAATCAGGTTGTTTATAATAACCAGATTTTAATATAGAAGCCATTTTTCGTAAGTGATGTAGATTATTACCAACATACTGCTCAATCAATTCTATATTTTTAAAAGTTTCAAGATTTTTAAAATCAGCAATCACTTCGGCAGATTTTCGCTTCATCCCTTCCCGAAAATTCATTGAACTCTCAAACTGTTTTTTGCTCGCTATAAATACTGTTCTTTTATAAACAAAAAAATCATAATTTGGATAAATAACAAAAACCTCTTTATCATCAGGATCAACCAATTCTTTATTTATAAAAAATAGAATCCCTTTTGAAGCCACCTTTTTAGGCTGCGTGTCCGTATTGATTTTTTTCCAGGCATACAATTTTTTATCATCTTTTTCAAACAAAATAACATAGGCCCATGAATTAAGTAGATCTTTATGATTATCTACTCTTGGATTATCAAAACCTTTATTTATTTCCGCCTCAACTTTTTCAAAATCTGTGATACCAGAATCAACTGTTAGCAATACATCATCACAGTCTGCATTGCTATAATCATATTTCTCAACATGAAACTTTTTCCCTTGAAGTTGATTTTTCAGGTAGCCTTTAAAGCGAGTAGGCAATTTTTTATCCATATCGACACGCCAAGCATGATACGAAGCTTCTTTGATAGTTGTTGGAGCCTTTCTTTTTATCAGCCAGAATGATACAGACCAATCGTTAAAATTTTCTGCTTGTATTTCTTTAATTTGTTTTTTAGTGTTTGTGCTCATGATTTTTCCTTATCATTCTTATAGTCAGAGTTTGAACGAATATATAGATAATGAGAAAGCCTATCCAAACAAACTGTATCACCATAGCTAATGGGTTGCTTAGTAATAACCATTGCTTGCACCTCCTTTTCCCCTCGCTTAAATGTACAATCAATCAACATATATCCAAAAATAGCCAAGATAGGATTGATAAATACTGTTTGTGTTCGATAAGCCATAGTGAACAATACAGTCAAAAATAATATAATCGCCAATATTGTTTGCCAATTAGTTAAGTCAATCCGCATAAAAGACATCATATAAGGAATTGTATATCCAAACATATCTCCTGACTTATTCGATGCCTTACTCACGACAACCATTAATCCACTTCGGACGCTTTTAACCACTTGCAACACAATAATGCTGCTAATTATTGCTGCAACTAATAAGCCAATTCCGATTTCTGGAGAATTAAAATAGTTTGGACTTGTCAAATCTATTTGTTTAATTGCCATAATCACCATTAATGGAGAATATGCACTAATAAAAAGAATTAACGAGACCCATGGTCTTAATCTTAAAGATGAATCAGCCATATTTATTTTTCCTTTCAATTTGACTCATATCACTATCTCCCACTCAATAAAAAACAATTCTTCCTCTTCAACCTTCTGTTTCAACTGTTCTTCCAGCTCTTCAATCAAACGGTTGGGGTGATAATCAGAATTATACGTTTGCGTTCTGCCCAATGCTGCAATATTACCAAGCCCGCTTCGATGGTTTTTCCTAAACCTACTTCATCTGCCAAAATCACACCTTTCGACAACGGATTTTTGCAGGCAAACAAAGCTGCATCAACTTGATGTGGGTTTAAATCGACTTGGGCATCAACCAATGTTGTTGCTAACGAGTCCATACTGCCACCCTCGGCTTGACGGGTTAAAAACCAGGAGTAGTATCGAGCTTGATGTAGTGTCAGTTGAGATTGGGACATGGTCTTAATTTTCTCCAAATTACTTTTTAAGCCACAGGAAGGATATGCCTTTTAAAGGTAAAAATCAAATTAATATTCTAAAAATTATAGGTTAATTTAAAACACCAAACTCTCCCCCTTCAAAAACTCCATATCCTCCCAACTCAGCCCTGCCACTTCATCATATAAATCCAATCCAATCAGCGTATAAAACTGTTTGCCAAAGTTTTTCTCGTTAATCGGTTCGATACGTCCTGCTTTATACAAAGCGGCGAGGGCTTTTTCGGGGATTTGGACGGTGTAGGGTTGCAGTTTGCGTAAGAGTCCGCCGATGTGGTCGGCGTGATGTAGGCTGCTAATGAGGTTTTCGGCCTCGTTGTCGAACGGAATAATCAGCGGCTGCATATGGCTTTCAATCATACGGAATTTGTTGGCGATGGTTTGGAATGGGAAATTGAGGCTTTGCCCTGTATCGTTGTGCACTTTCAGAATTTTTTTATTGTCCAGTTCGCTGCCTTTTAATTGATAAAGCTCGGCGAAATAGGCGGCGACGGCTTGGGTGGATAAGAGGTCGTCTGAAAAGCTGTCGGCGGTCAGGCGCATAACGGCGGCTTGTACGGCAAGTTCGGGCGGGGCTTTCCATTGTTCTTCGGGCGCGAATATCCAGACAAAGCTGTTTTCAGACGGCCTTTTGCCTTCGCGGTTGCAGCGTCCTGCGGCTTGGGCAATGCTGTCTAAACCTGCTTCGGCGCGCATCACCAAAGGAAAATCCACATCAACTCCGGCTTCAATTAAGGAGGTAGCGATAACGCGGCAGGGTTCGCCGTTTTTCAGACGACCTCGAATCTCATCAAGCTTTTGGCTGCGGTGTTTGGCACACATTAAGGTGGTCAGGTGGAACGTGCCATCAAGGTATTTGGCTTGGTCGTACAGGCTGCGGGCGTGGCGGCGGTTGTTGACGATGACGAGCATTTGCGGATGTTCACCAAATTTGGCGAGCAGGTCGGCGTCGGTTTGTGTGCCGATGTGTTGCACGGTGGTGCGGCGCAGTTTGTCGAAAAGTGCGGTCGGTTTTGGAGCGATTTCGCGCACGTTTTCAAAGCCGCGATAAAAGCCGTTTTCGGCTTGCACGGCTGGCTGAGTGGCGGTGCACATGACGACGCTGCAGCGGTAGTTTTGCGCCAATTCTTTGATGGCTTGCATGATGGGCAGCAAAAGATTGAGCGGCAACATTTGCGCTTCGTCGAGGATGATGACGGAGCCTGCGATGTTGTGCAGCTTGCGGCAGCGCGAGGAGCGGTCGGCAAAGAGGGATTCGAAGAATTGCACGGCGGTGGTCACGACAATCGGCGCGTCCCAGTTTTCCGAGGCAAGGCGCAATTTGTCTTTGGTGGCCTCATTTTGCAGTTTGCCATCATCGAAAGTGCTGTGGTGCTCCAACACGGCTTGTTCGCCCAATTCGCCAAAGGCTTTGCGAAATTCGGCGGCATTTTGCTCGATGATGCTGGTGAACGGGATGACGTAAATCACGCGCCGCATACCGTGCCGTTTGGCGTGTTCCAGCGCAAATGCCATGGAAGTGAAAGTTTTGCCACCGCCGGTCGGCACGGTGAGCGTGAATAGCCCTTGCGGTTGTGCTGCTTGTTCTACGGCATGCTCAAGAATTTCGCTGCGCAGGCGGTTTAAGGCAGCATTGCGTTTTTCGGCTTCGGTTTGCGCTGGAGCTTGGGCGATACGTTGTCTGAAATCGTTGATAAATTGATTGAAATTGTGTTGTAAGGCGTTTAACTTGGGATAACCGCCTCGCTCGACGGCTTTGTTTTCTAGCTTTAGATAAAAAGCTTCGGTGTCGAGATAATCGGCATCCACCAAGCAAGAATAGAGCATTCGTGTGAAGAAGGCGTAGGAGAAAAAAGGATGATGCGCGTCGGGTTTGAGTGGCGGTTCGGACAGGGTTTGAGGGAGTTTGATTTCTTGTTGCCACAGGTTATCGAGGGCGGGAATATCTGCGCCAAATTGTAACGCCAAACGCTGTTTTAATGTGCGGCGGTTATCGCCTTCGCTGCTCCCGTTCGCCAACCCGGCATGGTGCCCCGCAATGCAAAACGCCATCAGTTTGCCGATAACATTTCCCCAGCGCTCGACTGCAATTTTCGCTCCGGCAGTAGCATGATCGGCTGAGGAACCGCCATGTAATCGGTGGTTAAAGGCTTCCGAATATTTCCCTAAATCGTGAAGCTGTCCCGTCTGGCAGGCAATTTCCTGTGCACCAAATACCCGAGCAAACTCCGCCGCCATTTCGCCAACATTTACCGAATGGCTTTGTAAGGTTTGCCAATGTTCGTAAGGTAAGAGATTACCGAGTTTATCTTGCGCGGAATGGGCGTATCGGATAACGGATTGGGACATAGTGACTTCCTAAGGTTTAATACACCA
>NZ_CABFLM010000101.1 GCF_901873365.1 uncultured Aggregatibacter sp. | reverse complement strand
GTCTTTTAATAATTTATTTGTTTCAATATATTTGAGTGGATTTCTTTGATTATTAGTTATTTTTTGCCATGCATTTGGAATATTAATTTTCGCATAGGAACTAAACTCCAAACATTTACGATTACTATCAATAGCTTTACCAACTATTCCCGTAAGCTTGCAAACCATGATTGCAGTTCCCTGCTCGACATCGTGAGTAGCCCACTCTTGAGTTAAACAACGAGTTATCACAGCATATTCTAAATTTTCAGCTCTCTCTTGATTAACACACCACCAACCAATGCCGCCATCTTCTTTCATTTCTTTTAAGCTTTTTCCACCAAAAATTAAAATTGATTCGCTCATTTTTACTCACCTACAAATTTTAATATAAACTCAATAATGTAAAACCGTTCTTCACTTGGATAAATCCCCCGAATCACCTCTTTCAACTCATCTAACCCCATATTCTCCTGCTTCGCGTGCTGTTCGGTTAATTCATCTAATCGAATCGGCGATACACTTAACACTTCAATGGTGCAGAAATATTGATTATCTTCAAACCGCCCCACACGTAAAATATCACCTGCTTTAAAATGGCTTTCGGATTTGTCCCGAATAGTGATGGTTTTGCGCCCGGCGAGAATATCGGCTTCAAAGCGTTGGTAAAAAGTGATGTCGTTCGGTTGCATTTTATTTCTGAAAGTGCGGTCGGATTTTTAGGTATTTTTGCAACAAAACCCCATCTTTTAAGATGAGGTTTGTGCTATAGATTAATGCCGGTAATCTTTTATTTTGCCAATTCGCGTTTTACGCGTTGCATTTCTCGAATCAGACGTTCTTCTTCTTGGCGGCAATAGGAATCCATTTTAATCTTTCCGCTGTCATCTTTAATGTCGTTTACACAGCGAACTTGCGTGTATTGTTTTTCTAACATGCTTAATACACGTGCTAATTCTTGTTTGTGTGCGGCTTGTTTGTTCGTTGGTTTAACGCTTATCGGTGCGGCAGTCGCATTTTTAGGTTGTGCCGGTTGGGTAGCTTGTGCTGCCGCATTCGCTGGCGCAGGCTCTTCTGTTGTCGCAGGGGCTGTTGCTGTTGCATTTTCTTGTGGTGCAGGTTCAGCCATATTTGTATTAGGCTGTGCCGGCATTGCTGTGGCAGGTGCGGTTTCTATTGCGGTAGGAGATGTTGCCTCAGGGCTTTGTGCCGGCATTTCTTTTGTTGGTTCGGCAGGTTCTGAGGCTTTGGTTTCTTCCTGTACGACCTGTGGCTTAGGATCATCACAGGCGGTGAATAAGAACGTTGAGCAGGCAATAAATAAAGCGAGAATTGATTTTTTCATGTTTTAGGCTCCATATAAAATAATGAGTCAAGATTAGGCAGCGTTTTCTGTCGAAAGCTGCCAACCTTGGGTTCGCAAGAATTTATAACGCTCCCGAGCAAGTTTTTTGGCTTGTTCTTCTGCGGGCACAAAATCAATAATTTGATTAAAGGTGCCAAAAAATTCAGGCAGTACTTGTTGCAAATTAATCAGTAAATCTCTTCGTTGAGCGTTACGCTTTGATGACCAGCTAATTTCAATGGGTGTTGCGTAGGTTGTTATTTCACCAAAGAGATTATGCGGGACAAATTCATCAGGATCTCGCTGCCATAAGGCTTCATCTAATAGCAATGCCTGTTCCTGTGTTTCACAGCTAATAAGCACCCGTTTCCCCAAACGCCATGCCGCCGCGGCAAGATTGCACGCCAACTGTTCTTGAGCAGACAGCCCATTTGGGGACACCATGTCATGGAGTAAATAAAATTGTGCTGATTGCGCCATAAAAACATACCTCAAGAGAGATGCAAGCTGAGATTTTAGCGGAAATCAGCTTAAATAGAAAATGTTAATTTTCAAAACGTTTTACAAACTCACCGCACTTTATGATCTAAGTCACAAAACCGATTTTCTGTTTGTAATTTCAGTTCATTGAAGAGATTGTCAATGTTAGAATTCTCTTATTCCTGTTAATAATCATTATGAGGTAATCAAAATGGAATTTCGTATTGAAAAAGACACCATGGGTGAAGTTCAAGTGCCGGCAGACAAATACTGGGCGGCTCAAACCGAACGTTCCCGCAACAATTTCAAAATCGGTCCTGCGGCATCTATGCCACATGAAGTCATCGAAGCCTTTGGTTATTTGAAAAAAGCGGCGGCATTCGCCAACCATGATTTAGGCGTGTTGCCTGCTGAAAAACGTGATTTAATCGCACAAGCTTGCGATGAAATTTTAGCAAATAAATTAGACGATCAATTCCCGTTAGTGATTTGGCAAACCGGTTCCGGTACGCAATCCAACATGAACGTGAACGAAGTGGTGGCAAACCGTGCTCACGTTTTACACGGTGGCAAATTAGGCGAAAAATCCATTATTCACCCGAATGATGATGTGAACAAATCCCAATCTTCCAACGATACCTTCCCAACCGCAATGCATATTGCCGCATACAAAAAAGTGGTCGAAACCACTATTCCTGCCGTAGAACGTTTACAAAAAACCTTTGCAGCAAAATCTGAAGCCTTTAAAGATGTGGTGAAAATCGGTCGTACGCACTTAATGGATGCAACCCCATTAACATTAGGTCAAGAATTCTCTGCCTATGCGGCGCAATTACACTTCGGTTTACTTGCATTGAAAAATACCCTACCGCACTTACGCCAATTAGCCCTTGGCGGCACGGCTGTGGGTACCGGTTTGAATACGCCGAAAGGCTATGATGTGAAAGTGGCTGAATACATTGCTAAATTCACCGGTCTGCCGTTCATCACCGCAGAAAACAAATTTGAAGCCTTAGCAGCGCATGATGCTATCGTGGAAACACACGGCGCATTGCGTCAACTTGCTATGAGCTTATTCAAAATTGCCAACGACATTCGTTTATTGGCATCCGGTCCACGCTCCGGTATCGGTGAAATTTTAATCCCTGAAAATGAACCGGGTTCTTCCATCATGCCGGGTAAAGTTAACCCAACCCAATGTGAAGCCATGACCATGGTGTGTGCACAAGTGTTTGGTAACGACACCACTATCGCGTTCGTCGGATCTCAAGGTCACTTCCAATTGAACGTATTCAATCCGGTAATGATTGCGAACTTCTTACAATCCGCCCAATTATTGGCAGATGCCTGTGTTTCTTTCGATGAACACTGCGCAACCGGTATCGAACCGAACTACCCACGCATTAAACAACAACTTGAAAATTCATTGATGTTGGTCACCGCACTTAATACCCATATCGGTTATGAAAATGCAGCGAAAATTGCGAAAACTGCACATAAAAACGGTACCACCTTACGCGAAGAAGCCATTAATCTTGGCTTGGTTTCTGCGGAAGATTTCGACAAATGGGTGCGTCCGGAAGATATGGTAGGCAGCTTAAAATAACGTGATACGTTAAATTAAGCCATGAGTAAAGAAGACGGGATCAATTTCCCGTCTTTTTTGCTATAATCGCGCACATAAATTTTTATGACGGATTGTTTATGAAATTAAAATCGCTGCTGTTTATTTTAAGCTTATTTCCTACCGCACTTTCAGCCCATTGGGTCAATGTGGGTACCGCTGACTATAATTGGGGGCCGTTCTTGGTTTATTCCATTGATTTGGCGACCGAAGACGGCGCATATCAGGAAAACCAATTACCTATTATGCTTTCGTTCAAATATGAAAAACCCGTTGAAGGTAAAAATTTTGCGATTAGCTTAATTAAAGAAATGGAATTTCTAAAAGCGGATAAAGCCAAAACAGATTTGTGGCTAAAAGACATGCAGGCTATTTTCCCGGACTTCTCTCCAAATGCGATATTGCGTTATATTGCGCTACCCGATAAAGGGTATTTTATTTTGAATGATTCCGTTTTAGATCATGAGTTTGAACCGGAATTCAGCCAAATGCTGATCAATATTTGGTTGTCACCACAGAGTAACTTCGTCAAATTACAGCCCCAATTATTGGGTAAGGAAAAAGGAAATGTTTCACCGGAAGCGTTTAAAACGCAACCGGAAATTGATCCCATGGGGGAGGATGAGGCCAGTCCGCAATTGCCACCGAATTTTCCGCTGAATGCGATAGAGTCGGAATAACGCATAAGCCAACCGACTTTATTCGTTTTTCTTAATATAAAAGCCTTTCTAATGAAAGGCTTTTATTGCACAAATGATTAACATTAACCTCGATGTGTAATTCGTGATTTCGTTCGTAGCGTGCATCTTGATGCACGACCAAATTACGCACAGAATGTTATTTAACTCTTTCGGGCATTCATGATTTCGTGCAACAAGTTGTACGCTACGATTCACTAAAAT
>NZ_CABFLM010000100.1 GCF_901873365.1 uncultured Aggregatibacter sp. | reverse complement strand
TTCTTTTGATGAAAAAAAAAAAAAAAAAACCTTCTTAGAATATTGTTGTAGATTTAATAAAATTGGATATGTTAACTTATTAATTAAAAATAATGTTAATTTGGAAGTGTTTTCAGAGGATGGAGAAACTCCGCTACATATATTGTCGTATAGTATTCTTGAGAATGAATCAAATATTGATGAAAATAAAGTATATGAATTAATCATAAAAAAGATAAAGCATTTAATTAATCATAGAGATAAAGATGGTAGAACTGCTTTAATGTTAGCGGTAAAATCTGGTGCCAAAAATAAAATAGATTTACTTATAAAGAATGGGGCTAAAATTAATTTATTAGATAACTTTAAGAATAACTGTCTTCATTATATTTTTCTAGAAAATAATCCTATTAATTTACAAATGGAAATACTAGATATATTAATTAATTATGGAGCTAATCCATTACAAGTTAATGAAGCTAATATGACCCCTATTGATAATTATTTAATATTACACCCAGCCTTATCATCTACTGCATTTTCTAAAGTAATTGATACTCAAAAATATGAGAAAGTTAAAAACAGTATGATGTAAATAATCTTTCAAAATCTGACCGCACTTTTAGTTACATTTATCCCATCCGGATAATTATGAGACATTGGCACAATCCTAAAGAAGGCACTGGTGTCGCTTGATGAAGCAGGGCAAAGCCACTATCATATTTTTGTTGTTAATCAAAACCCTAACAACTGTCAGTGCTTTTGGAATATCGATCCCCCAAAAATATGGGGACATCAGTATTTTGGTGTTATAAATCCTAGCTGGATTGATTTAAATAGCAGCCCTAACAAGCCACCTAAATATCCACATTAAAAAGGATATATGATGAAATATTTATCTACTAGAATTTGCCGTTTTCCAACAGATAAGCAGCTATCTTATGATTTCGCTATTTGGGACGATACTTTGGAATACGATAAAATTCCTAATTACTATAATGATCAATACAATCTAGATATTACTAATCTAAATCAAATTGAACATTTTCAGCCTAAAAATAAAGAGTCTATGAACTTCGCATTCAAAGGATTTCATCCATGTATATTATCAGTTGAAAATCATGACTATAATTATTGGTTAGATATTTTAGGGTTTGAGCCTGTTCAAGATATTTATTCCTCAGCTGATTTAGTCTTTTTAGGTTATGATGTTATGGATACTCTCTTTATTAGCATTAGAACTCACGGTATCTCGGTAGAGGATAATAAAGATTATAATTTGTTAAATGAGTATGGTTTGTTCTCCGCTTATAATAAGGCAAATGAATATTTAATAATAAACAAACGGGAAATTCCTGAACACTATTGGAAAATTGTTGGTATCTATACAAATAAAAAAACAATGTCTATATTGAATGGAAATATTTGATATATTGCTCTT
Organism: uncultured Aggregatibacter sp.; assembly: GCF_901873365.1. Classification (GTDB taxonomy): domain Bacteria; phylum Pseudomonadota; class Gammaproteobacteria; order Enterobacterales; family Pasteurellaceae; genus Aggregatibacter. The sequence continues at coordinate 3,423 of NZ_CABFLM010000100.1, read as the reverse complement.
ACTACGATTCCCTAAATAGTACGCGTCTCCCAACACATACTGATAACACATCGAAAAATTGATGTTATCTAATAGTCATATTACGTGCATCTGTCATTATTAAAATATGCTTAAAAAACCGACCGCACTTTTGAGCCGCTCCCAACAGTTGGACGCCATGTCCAACTGATTGAGGTCATACCATTTCCCCTATAGAAAAATCTACACCGGGGTGTTAGAGTCATGGGCTAACAGACCGTATTTTGAAAGGGGGCATGATGGCCGTTCAATCCGATTACCGTTATCGTTTAACCGTCAATGGGGCAAGTCAATTTGAGGTCGTGAGTTTTGTCGTTACCGAACAGTTATCCGACTTATTTCATGCCGAACTTGAATTAGTCAGTTTCGAGGATTCGCCAAAATTCTCCGATATCTTAGACCACCCCGCCACCCTTACTTTTTTGCAAGCAGATTGTGCCGTACGCCACCTTAATGGCATTGTGACCCACTTTGAACAAGGTGAAAGCGGCTTTTCCCGCACCCGTTATCACATGGTGATTGAGCCGGCCTTATCTCGAGCCGGTTTGCAGTCGGATGTCCGGATTTTCCAACAGCAAGACAGCCAACAGATTATTGAAACCTTGTTAGGAAAAAATCAGGTGGCGCAATACCAATTTCACTTAACCGCCCCCTATTGGACGCGGGAATACTGTGTGCAATATCGCGAAACCGACTTGGCGTTTATTCAACGCTTAGCGGCAGAAGAGGGGACGTATTATTATTTTGAACATACTGCCGACAGCCATATTTTACATTTTTCCAACAGCACGGAGCTTGCCGAGTTAAAAGGTCGTCTGCACTATAACCCGATGCCTTCCGGTGAACGTCCACAGGCGGCGCTGTGGCATTGGGCTTATGCCGCAAAACTGGCGAGCACCCGACAAACCTTGCGAGATTACACCTTTACCAATCCGCGTTATCACCAAGAGCATCAGTCTGCCCATCACCAGACGAGCGTGTTGGGCGATGCGAGTCAGGGGCAGTATGAACAGTATGATTATCCGGGACGTTATAAACGCGATGCGCAGGGCAAGCCGTTTAGTCGTTACCGTTTGGAATATGCCCAACGGGACGCCGAGCTTGTCACAGCACGAAGTGATGATTTACAGGTCATCCCGGGATATTGTTTCAGTTTGACGGGTCACCCAAGAGGTCGCTTTAATGGTGATTGGTTGGTTGTGGGGGTGGTACATCGCGGTTGGCAGTACGGCATTTTGGAAGAAGAGGCGGGCGAGGAAGGCAACCGTTACGAAAATGAATGTCGGCTGATACCCCATGGGAAACAATGGCGTCCAACCCCGCACCCTAAACCCCGTGTGGATGGACCGCAGATGGCACATGTCGTGGGGCCGACAGGAGAAGAGATTTACTGTGACGAATGGGGACGGGTGAAAGTCCAATTCCCTTGGGACCGGGAAGGCGGTAATAACGAACACAGTTCTTGTTGGATACGGGTGAGTCAAAGTTGGGCGGGAGCCCAATTTGGGACCATGATGATACCGCGCGTGGGGCATGAAGTTATCGTGAGTTTCTTAGAGGGGGACCCGGACCAACCGATAATTACAGGATGTACGTATCACAGCACAACCGAGCCACCTTATCGCCTGCCTGAACATAAAACACGGATGACGATAAAGTCTAAGAGTCACAAAGGGGATGGGTTTAATGAATTGCGCTTTGAAGATGAAAAAGACAAAGAAGAAGTGTTTATTCATGCGCAAAAAGACCAAAACAATGTCGTCAATCATAACGAGACAACAAAAGTTGGCCGCAATCGGCGGGAAAACGTTGGGCGTAATGAAAAAATCACGGTTGGCAAAAACCGTTCGCAAACCATCAAACAAAATGAGCTCCTGACGGTGGGGTTTAACCGCATGACGAACATCGCCATGAATGAGTTGCATAATGTGGGCATGATGCGCAGTCTTAACGTGTTATTAGGTCAGTATACTCGGGTGGGACAACACTATCACTTAACGGTCGGTCAGGATTACCACCTAGACGTAGGCAATCATACCCAGGTCAGCACCGAGCAAACGTTGACGATGACAAGTCAACAGATGCACTTAACCGGTCAGGATGAAATTCGTTTAGAGAGCCGTGGCGGTCAAATTCATCTCAATGAGAAAGGGATTACCTTAAAAGGCGTGGTCACCATTGAAGGCCCCTTGACCGTCAAAGGTGATGCGATGGCCGGTGGGCGTTCGGTTGAGGGAGAGTGTATCGCCTGTAAACAGGCGGCTGCCGTAGGGCGACCGGTCAATCCGATTTTAGGGATAAAGCTGCTGACAGATGAAGTGGATTTTGCGTTGCCGGGGCTGTTGCCCTTGCGTTGGCAACGCAGTTATTATTCGGATGTCGCCCATGAGGGGTGGCTGGGACAAGGTTGGCGGGTCAATGGCTGTCAGCGGATTGAATCCCGTATGTCTATACCGATAGAAGCACTCGCCGGTGTGGTAGGAGAAGAAGCCGGCAGTGACAAACAACACTCGGAGGTACAACCTGCTGAACAGCTGGTTTATGTTGACGAACAAGGACGAGAAATTCCCTTGCCATCTATCCTTGCGGGGCAAGAACCTGTATATATCCAAGCAGAGCAGATTTGGACTCACCGTTTATCTGCGGAAACGATTCGCATCTCCTCCTTGGATAAAACCGTACACTTCACCTTCATGCGTCAAGGGGAAGAGGAAAAGGCTTTTGTGCTGACGCAAATCACGGACAATCATGGCAATCGTCAACAGTTTTTATATGGGCAGGATAATTTGCCGTATGCCATTGTTGATGGCAATGGGCGGGTGTTTGCATTACAGTTTGCGAATATCGCTTCGGAAAATCAGGCTAATATTAAGGCGAGTTCTCAACGGCGGTTAACCCATGTTTATTTATTAACACAGCCCTTTTCCGACCTTGACCTGACGCTGTTGCAAGAAACCCTGCAAAAACCGACCGCACTTTCCACTGCCACAGACACCGACAGTCAGGAAACGGCGCCGATTGGACGTCCGTTAGTGTCTTATCGCTACAATGCCGATGGGGATTTAATTGAGGTGACCGATGGCTTAGGTAACCTTGTGCGTAAATTTGGTTATCGTCATCATTTGATGATTTCCCATGAAGATAGCGCAGGCTTAATCTCGACTTATGAATACGACCACGAGACGCCAAATGGTAAAGTCACGCTCAATACCACCAATCTAGGGGAACGTTGGGCGTTTAGCTATTTTCCGGGCTACACGGTCGTCACGGATGCCTTAGGCAGACGTGAGGAATACCATTTTGATGAACACCATGAATTAGTCAAACGCATTTCAAGCGACGGACAGGCGATGGGGTTTGAGCGGGATAAATTGGGCAGGGTGCTCAGTCAAACCAATGAAGCCG
>NZ_CABFLM010000099.1 GCF_901873365.1 uncultured Aggregatibacter sp. | reverse complement strand
CTTATTAACTTAGTAAAATATTCCTTATCTATTTTATTATTTTTAACCTTGTAATACATAGTCCCAGGAAAAGGAATGTTTTGGGATAAGTTTTCCAGGTCAATTAATAAAGCTGAATTTAATTTTGAAAATATTTCGCATTTTTTATTTTCACTATCAGTCTCCCTTTTAAATGTTAAAGTTTGAGGTTTGTCAAATAACGAGTCTATGTCTTGATAGGCATTGTTTATGTGACGTTGGAGACTGTCCATTAAAGATTTTACTAAATCTTTTTGTATATGCTGCTTATACTCATTTATACTTTCACTAGGTGCCCCAGTATAATTTAATGCCAAGTTATATAATGTTACTTCTAAATATGCTTCTTTATCTTTGATAGAGTCAAATAAATTATATAATGAGGTAATAGTTGAGTCAGAACCTTTTTTGACAGCTTTATTCCACTCAATAAAGAATGATGCAGGTATGTCTTCTTTTAGTTTTTCTTCTAGATCTTTGAGTATATTGCCATAACTCCCAGTTTTTAAATAGGTGCTTTTATCCATTGCTACCATAAATAGTGGTAGTGTATATTTGTTCTTATCTTCATACAGTTTATTTTTAAATTCATTGAATTCATCGGTATGTTTAGTCCATAATACAATGCCATATGAACCAAAATCGCAACCTAATAGTTTAGAAAAATATTTTCTTATTTTTGATGCATTATGTATTAGATCTTTATCTTCATCTAAGTGTAAGTCAAGAAAAATTATCTTTCTATTCTTTAGTTTATATTCTTTTTGGATTTTTTCGTCTAAGTTATCTGGTGTATAGTGTTTTACCCATATATCCTCAGATTCTAAGAAATTTTGTAATTGGTTAATTTCTTCCTCTTTGTCATCAATGATTAACGCACTTGTAATAAATTCTTCTAGCATAATTAGTCCTTATTTTTTGTTGGAAAACATAAAGCCACAATAGCATTGTTAACTTTATCTTCTTGTATTTGTGTTGGGAAGTTAATTTCATTTTTATCTGCTATTAATAGGAGCTTTCCTTTCATAGCAAGCATCATTTCTTTAGCTACATGCAGACCTAAACCTGAACCAATATTATGTGGTTTACCCGTTTGAAATGGCTCTGTAGCAACATCTAAAGGTAAATTAAAACCAGGACCATTATCAGATACTATAATTGAATTATATCCTTTTATTTGATCGGTGAGAAATACTGATATTTTTCTATTCTCCTTGCTGTTTTTGGAATAGCTAACCCAGTAAATAGAATTATCCAACAAATTAGCTAGAACAGAAATTGCCTCAGCTTTAGCTAAGTAGGCATTAAGAGTTGATTCTTTATAATTTGAAATAACATTGATAGAATGATCTAGAAATCTAAACTCATAATTATCCAGAGCAATAGATGTGATTTCACTTAGGCTGTGTTGTCTAATATCTGATTTTTTTAACATTGAAGAATAGCCACGTACTATTTTTTCTAATAAAAGTGATATTTCAATAGCTTTTTGTTTTTCATTTCTATTGATGCAGCCAGTTAATTGGGAGAGTAGTTTATCTAAAGTATGAATAACACTACCAAGATTTAACCCGGCATTTGCACTTTTAATTAATATCTCTTTTACTTGATGATATTGAGTGTTTATTCTATAAAGATATTTTAAGATTTCATCTTTAGAGGTTTTATCTTTTATTTTCTTTTCAACAACGCTGATTAATTCATTTAGATCTGCAAGAACAGGCTCTACTGAACGGTGTTTTTTATACAAAGTTGCCAATCTATGCTTATCTATATTTCGTTGTCTTACAAATAAAGATAAAGCGTAGTCAACAGCCTCAAGAAAGTCAAAGTAGCTTTCGTTTTCGATAAATCCTTCACGATTAGTTTTTTCAATTAAGCCATTGCTTGAATTTCGGTTAATTTTAACTGCGCCAATAATTATGTTATTACTAACATTACCACCTATACGTTGAACCCTTCTTAAGTCTATTCCTAGCCAATCGTTATCTTTTTCTCCATAGTTATATATTCTAACTCCATCTCTATAAACTCTTATTCCTCCGTTTTCCCTTAAATAATCTTTTACTGTGGTTTTTTCGATATTTGTATAGTTAAAAATTTGAGCATCTGTATCAAAAATTATAATATCAAATTCAATATCGCCAATTCCACTAGTGTCTAAGTTTATTGGTGACTTATCCTTTCTTTTTATATTTTTATCTTCAATAGATAAATCCTGTATAGAGACCGATCTTTTTTCAATTTTGCTGAGAGAGTCCCAAGGCTTAAATTCATATTGAAAGTCTATAATACGACTTGATGATATTTTACAGCGTCCAAAATATAGAGCGCTATTTTTTATTTCTTCAAAATTAGGTAGCCCATCAAATACATTAGAATTGCTTTTTATATGTATATTAAAGGCATCTGATTTGTCAGAGAATGGGCTATTCAGTGAGGTTATGTTTCTATATACTTCTCGTAATTGTCTTCTATCCCAATTTGTTTTCAATTCTTCTATAATTATTTTAGTTCCAGTTGAATTTATAAACTCCTCTGGTATTTCATTCTCTGTTAATTCGATAATAAAATCATCAATTTTTTGTGCAGAATTGAGTTGATTCCAATCTATGGATAATTTTACTTCATTATTATTCTTTGATTTAGAAATTAATGTAATTTTATTCCCTAATTTATGTACGCTGAGACGCCCTATTCCTTTTTCCCCGAGGGGGAGTCTTTTTTTTCTTTGACCTTGAGTTTTTTTAAATTTATCTAGCTCTTTTCTTTTATAATCAGTACCAACAACTAACCATATGTTTTTGATAATGTTTATATCCATTCCATCACCATTATCAGTGATAATTAAAGACTTTAAATCTTCGTTTGAAAAATCAAAATTTATTTCACATGAGGTTGCGTTAGCGTCATATGAGTTTTTTATTAACTCAAATAGAGCAATACTTTCATTTTTTATTAAATCCTCTCCTAAATGAGATAGGATTCTTGGGGATATAGAAAAATTTACTTTCATTTTTTATGGCTCTTAATTATTGCTTTGCCTATAGCTGAAGCGTATAACGGTGGTACAGCATTACCAATCATTCTTGCTATATTAGCAATACTATTTCCTTTAAATTCATATGTTAACGGAAAAGATTGTAAAGCAGCTCCCTCTCTGATAGACAAAGCTCTATCCTCTTCTGGATGAACGAATCTTCCATTAGAAATGCTAAAAAATTTTGTTGTAATAGTAGGTGATGGCTTATTCCACCATAATCGACCAAAAGTATCTTTAAAAGAGTCATTTTTTCCAATAAAACACTTTAACTGTAATTCTTTATCATCTGCAAAACCTAACCTATCTCCCCCATCTTTTTTGATTTTTTTTAGGCGTTTTTTATTAATTTCACTAATATTTGGTACGGTATGAAGAAAATTTGTATTATCTTTATGGCCTGGTTTTATTTCAGGAAATCCATTATGGACACCTATAACATCATAAACTACTTTTTTTCTCTCTGTATTTTCAATTGGTCTAATTTCCTCCTCTGTTAGTCGACTGGCTATTAAAGTAAATCTTTTTCTATTTTGAGCTACTCCATAGTCATTAACATTGTGGATTTTAAAATGAATACTTTTATAGTCATTATCTCTTAACCATTGTATGAATTGTTCTAATCCACTCTCCTTCTTTCTCCTTAGTAATCCAGGAACATTTTCAACAACAATATAGCCAGGTTTGAAGTATTTGACAAAACGGGAGAATTCAATAAGTAGATTTTTAGATTGTGCGGATTTTGTCTTATCTGTATTGATAATACTCCAGAATTGGCAAGGACTGCATCCTATTAAAATGAGATCATCATCATTACGTTTTAGTGATAATTTATCCTCTAGATCTTGTTCAGTAAGTGTAAAAATATCGGCATGTATAAATTTTGCCCCATTAATATTGGCTTCATATGTAGATTTACAGTTTTCATCAAAATCAATTCCTGCAATAACTTGTATATTTGCCTGTTGCATCCCGTAGCTCATACCTCCACCTGAGCAAAAAAAATCAACTGCCTTTAACTTATTTTTATTGTGTGTGTGTTTCTTCATTTTTTTCACTGTTTAGCGACTCTTTAATTTTATTTAAAAGGTTATTTAATGTTGCATCTTTTTTCTGTTTTTTTAGTTCACATCCATAAACTAGCAAAACTTGCCAGCCATTTTTTTCTAATTGAGAAATATTTTCTTTATCTCTTATTTTATTTTCATGAATTTTTTTTGTCCAAAATTCAGTTCTGGTTTTAGGTAGTTTTGCTAGATGACAGTGACTATGTCCATGCCAAAAACAACCATGAACAAAAATAACAGTTTTATATTTGGGTAAGACTATATCTGGTTTACCTGGCAACTTACTATCACATAGTTTGTAGCGTAGGCCATTTGAAAATAGAAAACGTCTGACCAGAAGCTCAGGTTGTGTATCTCTGCTTTTTATTTTGCTCATATTATAGCTTCTTATATCAGAACTATGTATGTCAGTCATGTTTATAAATCATCAGGTTTTTAAGAGTACTAGAGTAAATCATACATGATTACGATGTTTTTAGAAAATGTTTCACTGAAGTTTATAATATGCTAAGTCATACAACAATTTTTATAAAAGACCCATATTATAAGACTTGTGTTTAACTAATTGTTATTTAAAGTAAATTTAAGAATTGTAGCGTGCAACTTGTTGCACGAAATCCTGAATGCCCGAAAGGGTTAAATAACGTTCCGTGCGTGATTCGGTCGTGCATCAAGATGCACGCTACGAGGGGTAAATAATTCTCCTATATGTTGAATTTTGGTTGTCAGCCTTGTTCATTAT
>NZ_CABFLM010000098.1 GCF_901873365.1 uncultured Aggregatibacter sp. | reverse complement strand
TGTTCTTTAACAATCAATCAGACAAACTGTGTGGGCACTTGAAGATTCGTTTTTATCATTAAAGAATTTTAAAATTGAACTGAATAGTGCTACGAAGATTCGTTTATTTATATAGATGATTAATTAAGTCAGCAGTATTGAGCGATTAAACTTTTTGAATTGAAGAGTTTGATCATGGCTCAGATTGAACGCTGGCGGCAGGCTTAACACATGCAAGTCGAACGGTAACAGGAGAAAGCTTGCTTTCTTGCTGACGAGTGGCGGACGGGTGAGTAATGCTTGGGAATCTGGCTTATGGAGGGGGATAACGACGGGAAACTGTCGCTAATACCGCGTAGAGTCGAGAGACGAAAGTGCGGGACCGCAAGGCCGCATGCCATGAGATGAGCCCAAGTGGGATTAGGTAGTTGGTGGGGTAAAGGCCTACCAAGCCGACGATCTCTAGCTGGTCTGAGAGGATGACCAGCCACACCGGGACTGAGACACGGCCCGGACTCCTACGGGAGGCAGCAGTGGGGAATATTGCGCAATGGGGGCAACCCTGACGCAGCCATGCCGCGTGAATGAAGAAGGCCTTCGGGTTGTAAAGTTCTTTCGGTGACGAGGAAGGCGTGATGTTTAATAGGCATCACGATTGACGTTAATCACAGAAGAAGCACCGGCTAACTCCGTGCCAGCAGCCGCGGTAATACGGAGGGTGCGAGCGTTAATCGGAATAACTGGGCGTAAAGGGCACGCAGGCGGCTATTTAAGTGAGGTGTGAAATCCCCGGGCTTAACCTGGGAATTGCATTTCAGACTGGGTAGCTAGAGTACTTTAGGGAGGGGTAGAATTCCACGTGTAGCGGTGAAATGCGTAGAGATGTGGAGGAATACCGAAGGCGAAGGCAGCCCCTTGGGAATGTACTGACGCTCATGTGCGAAAGCGTGGGGAGCAAACAGGATTAGATACCCTGGTAGTCCACGCTGTAAACGCTGTCGATTTGGGGATTGGGCTTTAAGCTTGGTGCCCGTAGCTAACGTGATAAATCGACCGCCTGGGGAGTACGGCCGCAAGGTTAAAACTCAAATGAATTGACGGGGGCCCGCACAAGCGGTGGAGCATGTGGTTTAATTCGATGCAACGCGAAGAACCTTACCTACTCTTGACATCCATGGAATCTTGTAGAGATATGAGAGTGCCTTCGGGAACCATGAGACAGGTGCTGCATGGCTGTCGTCAGCTCGTGTTGTGAAATGTTGGGTTAAGTCCCGCAACGAGCGCAACCCTTATCCTTTGTTGCCAGCGATTCGGTCGGGAACTCAAAGGAGACTGCCGGTGATAAACCGGAGGAAGGTGGGGATGACGTCAAGTCATCATGGCCCTTACGAGTAGGGCTACACACGTGCTACAATGGCGTATACAGAGGGTGACGAAGCCGCGAGGTGGAGTGAATCTCAGAAAGTACGTCTAAGTCCGGATTGGAGTCTGCAACTCGACTCCATGAAGTCGGAATCGCTAGTAATCGCGAATCAGAATGTCGCGGTGAATACGTTCCCGGGCCTTGTACACACCGCCCGTCACACCATGGGAGTGGGTTGTACCAGAAGTAGATAGCTTAACCTTCGGGAGGGCGTTTACCACGGTATGATTCATGACTGGGGTGAAGTCGTAACAAGGTAACCGTAGGGGAACCTGCGGTTGGATCACCTCCTTACCAAAGATAGAATTGACTTTAAGTGTCCACACAGTTTGGCTGATGATTGTAAACAAAAGAAGAATAAACAAATAAAGCAAGATGTGAAGAATATCTTTACATGTTGTCCCCATCGTCTAGAGGCCTAGGACATCGCCCTTTCACGGCGGTAACCGGGGTTCGAATCCCCGTGGGGACGCCATTTAAAGATGATTTTTTGTCTTCTTAATAAACTGTTCTTTAACAAACTGGAAACAAGCTGAAAACGAGACTTTCAAGAAAGTCTGAGTAAGGGTCATTGATAAAAGGCAATGATTCTGAATAAATTAACTGTTACGGCTGACAAACCTAACGTGTTTTTAGCGTCAATCTATAATGTAAAGTGAATTTTAACTTTAAGTTCCATTTTATCTTCATCAGATTGTTCATCCTAAGAATACTTGAGGTTGTATGGCTAAGTGACAAAGCGTACAAGGTGGATGCCTTGGCAATCAGAGGCGATGAAGGACGTGCTAATCTGCGAAAAGCTTGGATGAGTCGATAAGAGGCGTTTAATCCAAGATGTCCGAATGGGGAAACCCAGTAGATGAAGAATCTACTATCACTTACTGAATTCATAGGTAAGTGAGGCGAACCGGGAGAACTGAAACATCTAAGTACCCCGAGGAAAAGAAATCAACCGAGATTTTGTGAGTAGCGGCGAGCGAAAGCGAAAGAGCCTGTTAGTGATAGCGATAGAGACAGAGGAACAAGCTGGGAAGCTTGGCGACACAGGGTGATAGCCCCGTACTCGAAGTCCAGGTCGTGGTACTAAGCTAACGAAAAGTAGGGCGGGACACGTGATATCCTGTTTGAAGATGGGGGGACCATCCTCCAAGGCTAAATACTCCTGATTGACCGATAGTGAACCAGTACTGTGAAGGAAAGGCGAAAAGAACCCCGGTGAGGGGAGTGAAATAGAACCTGAAACCTTGTACGTACAAGCAGTGGGAGCCCGCAAGGGTGACTGCGTACCTTTTGTATAATGGGTCAGCGACTTATATTTTGTAGCGAGGTTAACCGAATAGGGGAGCCGAAGGGAAACCGAGTCTTAACTGGGCGTTGAGTTGCAAGGTATAGACCCGAAACCCGGTGATCTAGCCATGGGCAGGTTGAAGGTTGGGTAACACTAACTGGAGGACCGAACCGACTAATGTTGAAAAATTAGCGGATGACTTGTGGCTGGGGGTGAAAGGCCAATCAAACCGGGAGATAGCTGGTTCTCCCCGAAATCTATTTAGGTAGAGCCTTGAGCGGACACCTTCGGGGGTAGAGCACTGTTTCGGCTAGGGGTCCATCCCGGATTACCAACCCGATGCAAACTACGAATACCGAAGAGTGATACTCAGGAGACACACGGCGGGTGCTAACGTCCGTCGTGGAGAGGGAAACAACCCAGACCGCCAGCTAAGGTCCCAAAGTCTATATTAAGTGGGAAACGAAGTGGGAAGGCTTAGACAGCTAGGATGTTGGCTTAGAAGCAGCCATCATTTAAAGAAAGCGTAATAGCTCACTAGTCGAGTCGGCCTGCGCGGAAGATGTAACGGGGCTCAAATATAGCACCGAAGCTGCGGCATCAGACGCAAGTCTGTTGGGTAGGGGAGCGTTGTGTAAGCGGATGAAGATGGTTCGAGAGGGCTGTTGGACGTATCACAAGTGCGAATGCTGACATAAGTAACGATAAAACGGGTGAAAAACCCGTTCGCCGGAAGACCAAGGGTTCCTGTCCAACGTTAATCGGGGCAGGGTGAGTCGGCCCCTAAGGCGAGGCTGAAAAGCGTAGTCGATGGGAAACGGGTTAATATTCCCGTACTTGGTAAAGCTGCGATGTGGGGACGGAGCAGGTTAGGTTAGCGTACTGTTGGATATGTACGTTTAAGTTGGTAGGTGGGAAGTTTAGGCAAATCCGGACTTCCTTAACACTGAGAGATGATGACGAGGCTCTACGGAGCTGAAGTAACTGATACCACACTTCCAGGAAAAGCCACTAAGCGAAAGGCTTTACTAAACCGTACTGAAAACCGACACAGGTGGTCAGGTAGAGAATACTCAGGCGCTTGAGAGAACTCGGGTGAAGGAACTAGGCAAAATAGCACCGTAACTTCGGGAGAAGGTGCGCCGGCGTAGATTGTAAGGGCTTGCCCCTGAAGGTTGAACCGGTCGAAGATACCAGCTGGCTGCAACTGTTTATTAAAAACACAGCACTCTGCAAACACGAAAGTGGACGTATAGGGTGTGATGCCTGCCCGGTGCTGGAAGGTTAATTGATGGTGTAATCGAAAGAGAAGCTCCTGATCGAAGCCCCAGTAAACGGCGGCCGTAACTATAACGGTCCTAAGGTAGCGAAATTCCTTGTCGGGTAAGTTCCGACCTGCACGAATGGCATAATGATGGCCAGGCTGTCTCCACCCGAGACTCAGTGAAATTGAAATCGCCGTGAAGATGCGGTGTACCCGCGGCTAGACGGAAAGACCCCGTGAACCTTTACTATAGCTTGACACTGAACATTGAATTTTGATGTGTAGGATAGGTGGGAGACTTTGAAGTAGTCACGCCAGTGATTATGGAGTCGTCCTTGAAATACCACCCTTTAACGTTTGATGTTCTAACGAAGATTGCGAAACGCGGTCTCGGACAGTGTCTGGTGGGTAGTTTGACTGGGGCGGTCTCCTCCCAAAGCGTAACGGAGGAGCACGAAGGTTTGCTAATCACGGTCGGACATCGTGAGGTTAGTGCAATGGTATAAGCAAGCTTAACTGCGAGACAGACAAGTCGAGCAGGTACGAAAGTAGGTCATAGTGATCCGGTGGTTCTGCATGGAAGGGCCATCGCTCAACGGATAAAAGGTACTCCGGGGATAACAGGCTGATACCGCCCAAGAGTTCATATCGACGGCGGTGTTTGGCACCTCGATGTCGGCTCATCACATCCTGGGGCTGAAGTAGGTCCCAAGGGTATGGCTGTTCGCCATTTAAAGTGGTACGCGAGCTGGGTTTAGAACGTCGTGAGACAGTTCGGTCCCTATCTGCCGTGGGCGTTGGAGAATTGATTGGGGCTGCTCCTAGTACGAGAGGACCGGAGTGGACGCATCACTGGTGTTCCGGTTGTGTCGCCAGACGCATTGCCGGGTAGCTACATGCGGAAGAGATAAGTGCTGAAAGCATCTAAGCACGAAACTTGCCAAGAGATGAGTTCTCCCACACATCAAGTGTGTAAGGGTTGTTTAAGACTAAGACGTAGATAGGTGCGGTGTGTAAGTGTAGTGATACATTGAGCTAACGCATACTAATTGCCCGAGAGGCTTAGCCATACAACGCTCAAGTGTTTTGGGGGAATCCTAAGCGAGCGTGGTGTGTAAGGGTAACGGTTAAGAGACGAGACGAAGAAGAGAAAGTGGAGAGTCAGCTTGTTTTAGTTTGAAGAAGACAGAGAAATAAAAAGAAAGAGATAAGAGAGAAAGAGAAGAATATCATCGACCGATTTTTGGCGGCGATAATGCGGTGGACCCACCTGATTCCATACCGAACTCAGAAGTGAAACGCTGTTATGCCGATGGTAGTGTGGGAGATTCCCATGTGAGAGTAGGTCACCGCCAAGTTTATT
>NZ_CABFLM010000097.1 GCF_901873365.1 uncultured Aggregatibacter sp. | reverse complement strand
AAAAAGCACTCTAACTAAATCAATGATTAAGACTACTGTTTGATAAATGTATCACAGTCAAATTAGAGATACCACAACAACCCCACAGTCTTTACGCAATTTTACAAAAATGAATTTTTTTAACGCATAATTTCATAAGAAAGTTTGATCATTTTAGTTTAGAATGAACAAATGAAGCGATTGTAAATAGGAGGAAATATGTCAATTCGTGCAGTTATTGTTATTGGTGACAAAACCACCCATGGGGGGACAGTCCTCCAAGGATCTCAAACTATGACAGCGGGGGATAAGGCCGTGGCTCGTCGCGGAGATTTAGTCGCATGTCCACAATGTAAAGGCAACTTTCCTATTATTGAGGGATCTTCCAAAATGTCGGCTAATGGACGAGGCGTTGCCCTTGAGGGGATGAAAACCGCTTGCGGTGCAGAGCTCATTGCCTCTCAATCCATGATGAAAGCTGAGGGATAATTTACTTAGCTTTTTTATTTATCACCATGTTTTACTGTGGGTATACATTTTATAGGAATCTCAAATGGCTGTTCAATCTGACTACCGTTATAGTCTTAACGCTAATGGCTCAACCCAATTCGATGTAGTGCATTTTGTCTTAAAAGAACATCTCTCCTCTCTTTTTTGCCTTGAACTTGACCTTGCCGGTTTTGGTGCTGTTACCAATTTGAATGAGTTTATCGATCAACCAGCAACCCTTACATTCTGGCAAGGTATGCAAGCTGTGCGTCATATCAATGGCATTATTACCTCATTTAATCAAGCCGAAACTGGTTTTACTCGCACTCGATATCGCATGGTGATTGAACCATCTCTTTCTCGAGCGGCTTTGCAAACGGATTTACGCATCTTCCAACAACAAGATTCTCAACAGATTATCAAAACGCTGCTCAACAAAAATCGGGTCATGCAAAACCAATTTCATTTACAAACGCCTTACTGGACACGCGAATATTGTGTGCAATATCGTGAAACCGATTTGAATTTTATTGAACGTCTCGCTGCAGAAGAAGGTTCTTACTATTATTTCTCACATACACATGACAGTCATCACCTTCATTTTTCTAATAGTACCTCTCTCGCTGAGAAAAAAGGTGATCTCGTTTATAACGCGATGCCTGCCGGGGAACGCCCACAGGCTGCCGTATGGCATTGGGTATATGAAGAAAAACTCGGTTCTAATCATCAAACCCTGCGGGATTACACATTCACGAATCCGCGCTACAACCAAGAACATCAAGCGACTTTGCAGATGTCTTCGGGGAGTCATCAAGGTGACTATGAACGCTATGATTATCCGGGACGTTATAAGCAAGATGCACAAGGTAAACCGTTCACGCAATATCGTTTGGAATATGAACAACGTGAGGCAAAGATCGCATTTGCGCAAAGTGATGATTTACGCATTCTCCCTGGTTATGTATTCGGCTTGACTGGACATCAATGCGAAGCTTTTAATCGTGATTGGTTAGTTATCGGAGTAGAGCATTACGGCTGGCAATCTGGGGTACTGGAAGAAGAGGCCGGAGAAGAAGGGAATCGTTATGAAAATCACATTAAACTTATTCCCAACACGATTCAATGGCGGCCTAAACCGCAGCCTCGCCCGGTGGTAGAGGGCGCTCAAATGGCGCACGTGGTTGGTCCGGCCGATGAGGAAATTTATTGTGACGAATGGGGACGGGTGAAAGTTCAATTTCCATGGGATCGAGAAGGGAATAATGATGAACACAGTTCTTGTTGGATTCGGGTGAGTCAAGCTTGGGCGGGGGCACAGTTCGGACATATTGCCATTCCACGTATCGGGCATGAGGTAATGGTGCATTTCTTAGAAGGTGATCCTGATCAGCCAATCATTATGGGAAGAACTTATCATAGCACCACCGAACCGCCTTATGCGCTGCCTGAGCATAAAACTCGCATGACAATAAAAAGCAAAACCCATAAAGGGAATGGTTTTAATGAATTGCGTTTTGAAGATGAAAATGGCAAAGAGGAAGTTTTTATTCATGCCGAGCGTGATCAAAATAATGTCGTAAAACACGATGAAACTACGCAAATCGGTCACGACCGTAGTGAGCAAGTGGGGCATGATGAAACTATCCATATTGGCAACAATCGCACTGAAAGCGTGGGACAAGATGAATCCTTAACTGTCGGTCGCGATCAGTTTAATAAAATCAATCGTAATCGCATCACAAAGATTGAGAAGGATGAGATGCTGAATATAGGAAACCATCTTTCAATCGATATTTATGCTAACCAAAACGTTAATACGGGACGAGATTACACGCATCGAGTAGAAGCAAAAGCCAAGTTTGAGGTTGGACAACTACTAAAACAGCACAGTAAATATGTCAATGTCTCTTCCGAAGAAAAGGCACGAGTTGCCGGTCCCGGTGGCACGATTATTATTGATGCGCAAGGCATTATCTTAAAAGGCAAAGTCACTGTTAAAGGTAATCTGGTTATCCGTGGCGGCTCACCGGAAAAAGTTGAAACCTCGGCCTTTGAGGCAAACCAAGGTGATGACCTTTGTAAGGTTTGTGAGGCTATGAAAAATAAGAAAGCGGAAAGTGAGGTGTCTTAAGTATTGTTAACAAGACAATCCCGAGGACAGATAATCACCTGAAACAAAGTGCGGTTAATTTTTTAGCTATTTTTATCATTAAAAATACGACAAATAAACAGCGTTATAACAATAATGAAATCACAGCAAAAAGTGACCGCACTTTATCTCTCTTTGCTGTGTGCATAACGAACTCCGAAATATTCCTTGTGATAAGAGAGAAAGATGTTTATTACAATACAAACGCCCACCCGGCAAATTTGGGTAACGCATTATCATTTAACGTCCAAAGTGACATCACGTCTTTCCTGCACGGCTTATTTGCTTTGTCTTGCTGAAAATACGGAAACATATTTTCAGCAAATTGAACATTATCTTGAACAACATCAACTCACCGGCCAAGCACAACTTACCCCCCTACCGATTCAAACTTGGCTCACCCGTCATGGATTTGAGGCAATACTTTGGCGAGCTGCGCAACAACTTTCACCAACACATCCCATACTTTGTGTATATGACCAAGAGGAAATGCGGCAAGATGAAGCTCACATTGACATTTATCTTCATCAGCAATCCAAACGCTTTACGCCCTTTACAGAATTTAGCGAATCGGCCGTTTTACCGGAAGAAGTGCGGTCGATATTCTTTGCAGATTTTGAAGGGCTTGGTGAATATCATAAGGTATCGAATCGACTTGCGCATAAAGAGGAGAATGCAAAAAAACGCAAAAAATCACCGCACTTTTATGCGGTGGTTGATTGCGCCAAAGCCGTAAGCTTTCCTTCCCGTTTAGCGCAGGCAGGAGAAATGGCAAATCTCTATACGGGCAAAATTGGTCAAACCTTGGAAGCGCAAGCGCCTTATCTACTCGAATTTGACCCCTATCAAGCAGAAACCGTATCGTTTTTGCAGCGATTATTCCGAAAATCCGACAATAAAGTGGTCAGCCACTGGGCAATTAATCCGGTGATTTTCATTAAGAGTGAAAAGCCGTTTAATGAGGTTTATCATCACTTACGAAAATGGACACATCTTCAACATACAGAAACCGGAGAATGGTATTTTTTCCGGTTTTACGACCCTTTGGTGCTTAATCGCTATTTGCCTCGGCTGGCGCACTATCCGGCACAGCTGGCCGCATTGTTTGGGGTGAACCTGAATCACCAAACGGAATCACAAGATAAAATCATTGAAGCGTTTGGCGTACGCGTGGAGGAAGACTTTATTCGATTTAGCGTAACGCCACTGCCGGAAGAAACCCGACCTGCGAGGATTGCGCTGGGGGAGGTTGAACAACATGTCATGGAGACAATGATTATTGATAAATTCAAACAACAACTTATCCGTATGTTTGAGCAAAACCATCCAATCCGATTCCGAGCACTTAAAGCCGAACATAAGTGCGCCTTCGTCAACCATCTTTATCATGCCGCACTTGCTCACCGTTTTGTTCATCCTCAAGATATCGCTTTTTTCGGACACTTAATGTTGTATTTAGGGGCGCATTGGTATGAAGACCCAATTTATCATTTTATCGCACGTCATTTGCATGCGGAAAATGAGATTATCGATCGACGAATAGAACACATTACGTGGATATTTAACCAATCAATGCCCCACATCCTTGGTGAAAATTTAGAGAATAGCCTTAATATTATCCAAACCTTGCTTGCCTGGTATGTAGGACAGTCCAAAGCATCGCTTTCGGTAAATGTCATTGTGACCAAGCTTGCTCAAACAGCGAAACCTTATTTTTCACGCTATGTGAATGAAAAACATGTCATGACACATGTTCGTCTTTCTTTAGAAAATGCCCAAAAACAATTTGGTGTCACCTCAAATTATCAGCAAAGCGCATGGATTTTACTCAGTCTTTTACTGGGCATCGGTTTTTATCGAGACCCACTTATGCCGTGGGCAAGAGACATTCTTATGGCAAATAACGGGCTTGATGAAAAAATGGATGCTTTACTGAAAATGCTCCAAAAGCGAGCGAATAAAATGTTGAATACCTTAAAGGAGAAAGCATTGGATGTATAAAATTTCGGAAGAGACCAAAAGAGGAATGCATGCCACACCGGAGGAACTCGGTAAACAGCTTGAAGGATTGCCTGATGACATTACCCGTTGTAGCCGGGATTGCCCGTTTTCGGTTAAGATTCGGATATTACCGAGCACGTTGACACCGCTTGAGCTGGAAGCCTTTAATCTTGAGGCTTGGGAGGCGTGGTATAACGACAGCCAAAATCTTAATCCTTATGTTCCTGTGCCCGGAGAAAAAGGTGAAGAAAAGATTAATATCGAAATCATGGTACCACAACGCGATGTAGAAAGCCTTTATGTTGAGATTATCCGACTCGCCCCAGACACCATAAAGAGCGGTCAATTGTTAAAACGTTTCCAGTTGGCGAAAAGCGGTGAGAAAAAACTGAAAGAAGGGAAAGGCAAAGTCGAAGTTGGCACTTACCTTTGGGAATGGGACGGTTATATTGATGATGTGCTGGATACGAAGCTGTTGAAAGACGAAACCACTTATATTCGTGCGGTGGGTATCATTGGTTCTGCGTTTAAAGATGATGCCGTACAACTTCTTGCCCAACCTTTCAAAGAATGTGCCGAGCCGGTGGATTGGTTGGATGTGCAGGTTAACCGTAATGCCAAAACCGTTAATGTGGAATGGCGGGTGGCGTTTGATGATGGCGGTGTGTCGGGAAAAGCCAATGCGGATACACCGTCTTTTGACGAGTTAAAAGGTTTGGCGCTTGAGGGAATCAAAAAACACTGGGGCGGACAGATTAATACGACTAAAGGCAGTTATATTGTGACAGTTAATCCTGTGTTGGCCACGAAAAAAGCGGCACCTTCATTGACGTTGCAGGTGGAGATGGGACGCTCTTATAATCGTTCTGTGAATGCGTCTTGCGCTTGTGGGACATTGGCTAAACTAGGACGCGGATTGGGAAATCTGTTTTCTGATGTGACGAGGGTTTGGTATCTTCAGGGATATTATGAAAATCACTATTTCACCAAAAATGAGCTCATTGATGATTTTATGTTCACAGCAGCCCATGAATCAGGGCATTCTATATTAGCTAGCTATGCTTATAAAAGTACTGGGCTTAGTAATTACTCTTGGATTCACAAAGGTAGCTCTAAGGGGATAGGCAGTGGTTACTCTTTACCTAAACGAGGAGAAAAAGGGCATGAACTATATCCAGGAATTGGTGCAGATCTAATGAAATATTATTCTAGAAATAAGAACATTCCATTTTCTTTAAATTATTATAAAAGTATTGAATATGATCTTAAAAGTTTAGTATGGTTATCAAAATTATTTTTAGGTGGCAAAAAATGAATAAATTAATTACCGCTGGAGCATGCCTGCTTTCGTTATCTTCATGTTTTTTTAATTTTGAACCGGAGAAAGGAGGATTAATATACAAAAATAACTGCTCATACCCAATAGATGTATAT
>NZ_CABFLM010000096.1 GCF_901873365.1 uncultured Aggregatibacter sp. | reverse complement strand
TCCTAATAAAGATAAAGACTATATGGGGTTAGGGAATCATATTCAATGGCGTGTTGATGGTCTTCAAAAAAATAAAAAATATTCTGTTAAAATTAAGAATGTGATGATCAATGGAACAGCAAAAGATTATGAGTATTGGTTTAATATCACAGATTAATTTAGGGAATATTTATGATTGAATGGTTAATTAGTTTCAAGTTTTTTTCCTGGCTTATTCACTGGGATATTTTACGCTACCTGATTCATTGGAATGAGTGGCATTGGTTTATGTTAGGCAGTGTTTTACTTGTCGCAGAAATCGCCGTGCCCGGGATGTTTTTATTATGGTGGGGACTTGC
Source organism: uncultured Aggregatibacter sp. (assembly GCF_901873365.1). GTDB lineage: Bacteria > Pseudomonadota > Gammaproteobacteria > Enterobacterales > Pasteurellaceae > Aggregatibacter. Next base: position 6,261 of record NZ_CABFLM010000096.1, on the reverse strand, counting down.
GGTAGCGGTGATTGCCGGGGTGATGAAATTGATTTTACCGATTCCTCTTTTTGTTCTTGTGTCAATTTATATTGCGATCATTCTTGTTTTAAAATAACGCATTATTCAGCCAGTTTGATTAAATGCGATAAAATTTAAGGAATAAAATGAAACATTTGATTATTTTTGCTCACCCAAATTCACAGAGTTTTAACCGCACTTTAGTGGAGGAAGTCATAAAAGCGACCCGGCAAATCGGTGTGGAAGCAGTGATTCGTGATCTGTATACATTAGATTTTAATCCGGTGTTATCTTGGTCTGAATTGAGTGCAACAATGGATGGCATTGTGCCGGCTGAGATTAAGTTTGAGCAAAAATTGATTGCAGAAGCCGAATTAATTACCTTTATCTACCCACTTTGGTGGATGGGATTCCCGGCAATATTAAAAGGGTATTTAGATCGTGTGTTAAGTTACGGCTTTGCCTACAAAAATGAAAATGGTGCGTCTGTTGGTTTGCTGGGAAATAAAAAAGTACAGCATTTTATTACCATGGGAAATAGCATAGAAAAATATCAACAACTGGCTTTTGATAAAGCCTTGCAATCTTGTTTGGTTGATGGATTGTTTAATTTTTGCGGAATAACAGACATCCGACATGAGTTTTTTGGCAATATTCATTTATTAGATGAGGTGGGGTATCAGTCAGTTTTAACCTCCGTCTTTGAAAAAACATTGGAAAATTTGACCGCACTTTTGCCTTCTGAGAGTGAAAATTAATGCAAGAGAAAATTCAATTAAATCATTTTTCTTTAATTAGCCGATTGTTTGGAAATTTATTTTATCGCCAGCCAACAGATAATATTCTTTCTGGCGTATTTACATGGTTACAACAACACCAATTATCTGAAGTGTGGCCATTAACGGAAGATGCAGAAAGTCAACAAGCCTTAGACGCATTACAAATGCCGATAGATTTAACGCTTTTGGAGAAAGAATACCAAAAGTTATTGGGTGAGAAAGGCGTGGTGGCAACGCAAATTTCTGCTTATGATATTTCAGTGGCGGATTTTGAAAACTTTCGTCAAGAACGTAATTTACCGCCAAGTGATAACCTTGATCATTTTGCCATGTTGCTTTTAACGGCCTCATGGTTGGAAGACAATGCCGATTCATTATCCGCGCAACAAGACTTGTTTGAACAGTTTTTATTGCCTTGTGCAGCGAAGTTTTTAAACAAGGTGGAACAATCGGCAGGACTGCCATTTTATCGTGCGTTAGCGTATCTTACACGCGAGATATTGTCCGCCATGGCAGATGAATTGGAGTCTGTTGACTTGTAATTAGAAAGGATGAAAACTCAACTGATCCTTTTCGGCAAAAATCCTGACGGAACGATATAAAAATTCCGTTGGGATTTTTTCTTTATAGAGAAAACGGCTGTTGACGGCGATAAATTCCGCATCTAAATATTGTGTATAAATCGCACCGGAACTGCTGTTGACACCTGCCATGGCACGTCCTAATAATTCGCCATAAATATGGATATTGCCGTCTGCAGCGACTTCAGCACCTTGTTCCACATCGCCATGAATAATCAAATCACTGTTTTTCGCATAAATAACCTGTTTGTCGATAACATTATGCGGCACAATTTTTGTGGGTAAATCGCGTGGTTCCGGAAGGATTTCAGAGAGGTTATTAATATTGCCAAGAATGGAGAGGTTGGCGGCAAGAATGAGCTCTCTTTGCAGATGATTTTGCCAATCTGCCACGCCAATAAGATGAATTTGATATTCTGCCAATAAGTCTTTTAATGCGATAAGATTGACTTTTTCTAGCATCGGATTGAACTGTAAAATCACCTCAATATTTTTAAATAATGATGGCGAGGTTTTGCTTTTCTTTGCCAATGCACGCTTAATGGCAGTCAAGCTTGAACTATTAATACTGATAAACAGCGCAGAAAATTGACCTGTTCGTAGTTCGATAATATCTTGAGCCATAAGTAAAATTCCAATGAAAAGAGTTGCTTAATGATAATGAATTATTGCAAAATCGGCAACTTCAACCTAATTAAGGAATCCGATTTATGCTCTGTGCCATTTATAAAAGCCCAAAAGAACCGGGCATGTATCTTTATATTGAAAAACGCGATCAATTTGATGCGCTACCTGACGCATTGTTAACGGCTTTTGGCAAACCGATTTTTGTGATGTTGTTTAATCTTGCTGGCAGCAAACCGTTAGTCAATGCGGATAAAACGGAAGTGTTGCAGCAAATTAAAGAAAAAGGCTTTTACTTACAAACGCCGAAAAAAGACGATTGGTTGTTTCGTCTATAACGGTTTGAGTTTAGTGAGTTTTTCATTCTATTGATTACTTCCCGTTCTTGATGAGAGGTATCTTTAAATAGAAAAATTAAGCTTAAATAAATCTGACAGGCTCAAATTTTTAACTAGAGCACTGTCAGATTGGTTTTCTGCTATTACATAATCTTAATTAGCCTCAGGTACTATAAGCTCATTTTCATTTTCATTTTCATTTTCATAAAATTCTGTTGGTTCAACAAACTCTTTACTTTCTTTTTCGGTATCTAGTAATTTTGATGGTAATCTGAAATTACTCAGCATATTACCGAAGAATGGATTTGAGTCGCTTTCTACAGTAAGTCGGTAATTGATTGCACCACCATTTAGTTTAAATGAAAGATCAACAGATTGACCGTTCGCTTTCTTAGTTGCTTGATCTAACACTCTAAATAATGACCATTCACCAGTACGGCGAAGTGTTGATGTTTCACCTTGGGATGTTACGAGTGTTAAACTTGTTTCCACATCTCGGCGAGTTGTGTTTGGCCAAATTAGACGACTTGCTGATGGAATTTCATGGCTATATTTCAATAACTGACCATCAATATTAAATGTTGATGCTGTAAATTTTCCAGAGAGTCCTAGAGGTTTCATGCTAAAAGTAATATTAACATTACCGGAATTATCAAAATAATTTCTCTGAATATTTTGTAAATCCTGGAGTGTCGTTAGAAATTCTGAAGAAATTATACTTTCACCATTAACAACAGAAAGTTCGGCATTATCTTCTAGAAAAATTTTTAGATAATCATTATAGAAGCGTTGTACACGCCCATGTGGTCCAAAAAATTCACGAAAATCATCTAGGGAAATATTTTGTGTAGATTTATGATTTAATGGGTAGCGGTTTGCTATTCTATTCTGATAGAAGCTATATACATTACGATTCCATAATACATTAATTTCACTTAATGCTGTTTTCAATTCGATTGCCCAAGCCTCATCGGCTACACTATTTAGTAAAACAGAAAGAGGAGCCGCCATCCCACTTGCTAAACGTTTTAGATCGACCGTTGGGTTGGTGCGCTCTAAGTTAAGCTCAGACATAATTGTTTTTAATGCTGTCTGTGATGGTTCAGGCGATTTTTGAATTGTTTGCATATAAAACTTTAATTCAGATAATTTTTTCATTACTTCTTCTATATGGGGACGCTCTGCATCGGACGAAGATTTCACCTCATTAGTCAAAGGTGTAAAATGCTGACTAATCTGTAATGAAGCCATCTGATTTGCTGTAGCTACATTTGTATTATTAATATTTTTTTCAGTATTTACCCCTGATAAGCTTGGGTAAATATCACTATTTTTATCGACTAAATTAATTATTTTTTGTAATGGTTTTTCATTACTCGTTAATGCATCTAATATGTCTACTGCATGACTTAAATCAACAAAATGAACAATTTCCAAATTGTTTAGAGCCTCTTGCCAAGATTGAATGTAGTCTGTTATATAACGTTTACGAATTTCTTCTGATAAACGGGCAAGCTCTTCTTTTGAATAATTTGTTGTTTGTTGTTTGCCTAGAACCCAAGCATCGATTGCTGCCAGATGCAATAAATCTTGCGCTTTTGAATCATAAAAATCTTTATATGCCCAATCTGTAAATAGTGGGCTAATTAATGTACCATACCAACCAATGTTTTTATCTTTAAAGAAAGTTTTAGGATCTTCCGATATTAAATCTGTTTTAAAGATAGTGGTGAAACTTTGACCAATTTCAGCTTTTAAATCGGTTGCCGGTTGTAATTCGGTATTTGCCAAAATTTTAAAATTTTGATAGACACGATCTGCTAATGGCAATTTACTATATTCTTGCTGTTTTTCTGAAATTTTTTTATCAAACATACTTAAATCAGGATCAACGTGCTTCATTGCGTAGCTAAAATGAGCGATTAGCTGGCGTTGAATATCCGGATTTTTTGGATAATTTTTTTGCAAATATTTCATCATCCATTGTTCTGGAATTTTCGCTTTTCGGTTTGCCATATCATCGATCATCCGATAAACGCGTAATAGCTCCAGCCCCTCGTTGCTATCTTCAGGAAGAGTATCCATTTGCTCAATCAATCCCATAGCAATCTCAGGTAAAAAACGTTCAGCAAGAAATTTCTTATAAGCCTCACTCACTTTTCCACCAATTTTCTTGCCCTGGTATAAACCAAAATCTTTAAATACAGGTAATGCATCCTCATAATCACCATAACCATAAGTCGCTTGGCGCAAAAGATTTAATGGTTTTAATAAATTACGACCTGTTGGATCCATTGATTGACTAATATTCATTTGGCGAAATTCTTCAGTTAATTTAAGAATTTTTACAGAAGTTGTTTTATTCTTATAAAAGTAATTTTGCCAGGTTGCTAGAATACAAATGCTAGAGATAATTATAGCCACTGAGCCAAGTATAAATTTACGTTTACTGCGACGAATTTCCTTTTTATTATCACTAACAAGTCCAGCCTCTGGATAGATGATATTTTGAAAGAAATTATGAGTGAAATATGTTTTCTGAGTACGTTCAGGTAGGCAACTTGGAATAACATGAGGTAGCTCAAATTGTTTAGAAATTGCAGCTTGATAGAAGTCTATAGGAATCCCCTCTTGGAAGATAGAAGAGAAATAAACTCCACGAACATAAGGTGTTGTTGTAAAACGATCACTTTCTAAGACATCACTAATAAACTGCAGAAGGATGTCTTTCATTCCGCCTAATTGACGAGCATACATATAAAGTGATTCGCGTTCTTCTTGAGAAATGGTAGAGGCTAATTTATCAAAAGTTATTTCCTCAATTTCTTTTACAAATGCGATGTAGCTATCAGATAATTCTTTTGTCCATTTATCTATTTGCTCATCTGTATTTAATGTAAAAGAAAAACCTAGATTCTTATAGCGTTCATCTTGTTTTAAATCACGATAAAATGTTTCAAAGCCCTCAATAAGATCTGTTTTATTCAAAACAACGTAAACTGGTACACGGGCACCAAATTGTTCTGTAACTTCACGAATTCGGTTACGTAATAAAACAGCCAGGGCTTGTCTATCACTGTGATTTGAGGCAATTAATTTAGGAAGATCAACAACAAGAATGATACCATTAATTGGTCTTTGAGGACGAACATCACTAATCCAATCAAGCAAATGTAGCCATAATTCTTTTGCAATTTTACCTTCAAGATCTTTTTCTGAGCCTAATTGTTGAATCATTCCGCCTTCAGGATCGAGTAGAATTGCATCATCGCTTGCCCACCAGTCAATTTTATACAAGCAATTCTCACGCATATAACGTTTAGATGTTTTTTCTGCTGTAGTCAGTGTAAATTTCTGATTAGAACGATTAATAAAGCTTGTTTTTCCAGCTTCATTTGAGCCTATTACCATATACCAAGGAAGCTGGTAAATATAATCTTTATGAGATAAATGGTTTTTTAATGCTTCAGACATTAATTCAAGATTATCGTCCTGTTCTTTGATATAAGGAAGAATGATATCTTTCTCTTCTTGCTCTTTCTCTAGTGCATTCTTTTCTTTATTTAAACGGATATTTTTAAGTTGCAGCTTTAAAATAACAATAACAGCTAAAGTAAGTAACATCACAACGGTAGCCATTATTCTGCTTCCCATCTTTACTTGTTTGGCTAGCTCATAATCCCAGCCTTCCTCATTTGAAATACCACTAAAAGTCCAAGATGAGCCATAAGTCCAAATACCAACAAAAAGAAGAATAAATCCAAGCGTAAGTAGTACAGGGAGTGAATTCTTAATATGTGATAAAACCGGACGAGTAAATTGGCGAAAGATACTCAATAATTGGTTCAAGTAATTCATTCATTATCCTTTAATAATTTATCTTTTAATTGTTCTAATTGAGTAAAGAAACTACCATCCCATTCCTCTACTGTATATTTT
>NZ_CABFLM010000095.1 GCF_901873365.1 uncultured Aggregatibacter sp. | reverse complement strand
TGGTGGGTCGTGAAGGATTCGAACCTTCGACCAACGGATTAAAAGTCCGCTGCTCTACCGACTGAGCTAACGACCCAACGATATGATTTATTTGAGGAATTTTAAAGAATGAATTACCTTCAAATGGTGCCCGAGGCCAGACTTGAACTGGCACGCCTCGAAAGGCGAGGGATTTTAAATCCCTTGTGTACACACTCTACTTATGTAACTTCTTATACTGATCAATCTCGTGTACCTAGCCAATACACCATGATCCATCCACTAACGCTCTGTGGATGGGCACGATCTTACATAAAAATACTAGTTTGTAAAGCCTGAAAGTATGTATTTTGCTTGAAAACTACATAATTCATACTATGTAACTTATAATGGCGTTAGAAATTGTTATTTTGGATGGCGTTGATATTGTCGCAAACGCATTTAATGCGGTTGCTTCTTTTGTTAAAAATGCCACAGATGGTTTTATGATTATTGATACCATGGACCTGATTGGATTAATTTAGGAATGTTAGGGCAAAAGTGGGGATTACTAGAAACTGATTTTGATCCTAGAAATTATGGGTGTAAAAAATTACGTGATTTGATAAAAAAATATAATGATATTTTTGAATTAAAAATTTCAGGTAAAAGAAATTTTCTTGTTAGGTTAAAAAAGTTGATTTCTTACTGTAAAGAGTGGTAAGTTGAAACCATCAGGATAATCTGATGGTTTATTCATCGAAATGGCTGTGTGTTTAAACGAATTTACTGCAGAATAGGCAGACAAGACGGCGGGACTTTGGCTCCGCTGTTTTCGTTTATAAAACCATTCTTTTTCAAACTGCAAATTTGTATTAATAGCATTTTATTTTTAAGGTAACTATAATAGCCATTATTGAGTTAGTCACAGTATAAAGGGATTCAGACGGCTAGACCGTCAGCCTTAAAAGGTAGCCCTGCACTGTCAGAAGTCGGCTTAGGGATGAAAGAGCGTTTGTTGATACCGCAAACGTTGACACAAAGAAGCCTTAAAGGGTGAGCTGTCTAGGCATAAAATCCGTAACCCACTAGCGGCAATGCGGTAACTCGCAAGTGATAGACGTAGCTTGCAATGGTTAATAGCGTCAAAGTTTAAAGTTTTGGGGAGCGCAAAACTAGGTATCAATAAAAAAATCATATAAAAGCCCATTATGGGCTTTTTTTCTTTTGTTATCCGCCCGGCCAATACCGATTTTTTGCTGCGCACCACGTGGAAAAATTGTGCAAAAGGGAAAGCCTTTTACACCTAATTTTCCCACATTAAAAATCTTGTCTAAATTTACCCACAATCGCTTTACGCTTTCTAACGAAAGCTACTCGGCATAAGTTCATTTTCGCCTTTCTTTAGACTTTAGACGCAAAAATGAACTTAGCACTCGCGCGCGACTATGGCTTAAATTAAGCCAATCGCTTTCTACTGTTCTAATAACTTATAGCAAATTAGTATATTTTCTGACTACCTCAACATCATCTTCAATATATGTTAACGTCACCTTAATATCTTTATGTCCTAAAAGCTGCTTGGCAACATAAAGATTCTCTGGTTTTTTCATAAGATTCGTTGCAGCTGTATGTCTAAAGCGATGAGGGGAGCTAATTATCCCTGTATACTTCGATATTACTTTGAATAAATAACTTACTTGATCTGCTGTCATTTCTTTCCCTTTACGTTTAACCGCTGTTGAAAATAGATTGATATTAAAAAATTGGGATTCGGGGGGCTGTTTCAGCTTTTTCAATTCATTTAGTAATTTATTCAAGTATGGGTAAAGAGTCGTTGAGATGGGAAGCGTGTGATATTCGTGATTTTTGTTTATTTTTGGTGAAATATGGATGACTTGATTTATTAAATCAATATCCTTGATTCTTAATTTGTTTAATTGAGAGCGACGAATTGCAGTATAACGAAATGTCATGATTATCGCTCGAGTGAACCATAACGGGCGGAGTATTGCCGGGAGGTGTTTTGATTCTTTAATACCAAAACTCAGTCTATCTAAATCAGAAGAAGTGTAAACTTTTCTTTTTCGTTTTCCTTCTCTAATAAACAGTCCGTCAAAAGGATTTTTTATAAATGGAAGAAGCTGCTTCTCAATGCCAAATTTAAAGATAGTTTTGAGCTGGCGAACATAACTATTCCATGTCACCTCAATGATAGATTTTCCAACTACTGTTTGACGCCATTGAAGTATCAGTAATTCTGATACTTCATCCGGAAATTTTACATTGCAATTATGTTGTAGCTGTCTAATTGCTTTCTCATAACTTTTTACTGTATCTACACGTAAATGTCGGTATAAAAAAATTTATCAAGTAACGTATCAAATGTAAGTCTATTCATTGTCATTCTCCTCAATAAGTGATAAATGTAAATTATCAATTGGAATTCTATTACCGAAAAAATAATCGGTTTTATCGATTAAATACCCTATCAAATGAGAAGTTTTCCTTGGCCCAACAACCTTACAACGCCAAAAATTCACACTATCATTATTTGATTGACGGTATTTACGGTGTAATTTAAGGTCTTGAAAACTATATTGCAAACTTTCAATATCCTTTTTGGTAAAATTAGTGATGCCTTTACTATTAAAAAACACCTGGAATATACCAGGTGTAACGAGGAAAAGTTGACCTTTAACGATATGTAATTTCGCACTTGTATTGTTGATAGTCAGAGTATTCCCAATAATTCCAGCTTTTAGCCATTCAACAAAACTTTCACCGGAAATAACTACACTTTCTTTTGATTTCTCTAACTTCCTTTGAGAAGTAGCCTCTTCCATAATCGGTAAAGCCACCGCTAACTGTTCAGACTCCTCTACCTGCGATGTTTCTTCTACAATTGATGAATTTTCAGGTGATCCCATTGGAGGGAACAAATCCATTACTAAATCTGCCATATCAACGGATTCTTTTATTATTTCTCCTTCTTTTTTAGAGGATTGTTGAGCGGATATATTTTCAGGTGACGAAATATTGACACTTTCTGCTACCATAGGAATACTCATCGTTGATTCAATGGTAGCTTGAGTATTTTCATCGTCTAATAATGCATCAGTTTCAATATCTACGCGCCCTAAAAATGTGCTTGGTCTGTCGTCTAGATTTTCCCATGCAACCTCGGGTCTTATTCTTAACAAGGAAAAGGCCTTAGGCGGACACCAACCTGAATCAGCTTTAATTCGGCAATGCCAAATTGCGGTCCCATCTGTTGTGCTTTCAATAATTCCTAGTGATTGCATCTCATTAAATAATTTAGGATTATCTGCCGGAGCTGAAATGCCTTGCTCTAAAAGGTAAGCTCGAATTTGATCAGCCGTAGGTTTACTCATCAACCATAATGCTTCTTCTGTAAGCCAACCATCTGCTGGACCTTTAGGCGTGTTAATTTTAAATTTATGCTGCAGTAAATGACGTAATGCCATAACAAGCTGTTTTGCAAAAGATGTTCCTGGTTTCTGAACCAGTTTAGATACATCTCCACCTAATGCAAGAGCGACACTGTTTTGGTCTGCTTTTTGTACTATCTCAGATAGTAGCCCTGACTTATCCTTATGATCAGCCATTGCATACATTAATGATGAGAAGGCTTCTGGATATTCAGCTAACCACTCAAATGCCTCATGAGGGATCAGATAACTGGCTAGATAGCTTCCAGTTACAGGGTGAAGCTCATAATCTCTACCTTTGATATACTTGAATTTATAAGATTGAGTTGGAATCCCATTCCAGGGAAACCAACGAGTACCGTCCTTTAACTGAATTTCTATATCGACAATAACTTTACCAATGTCATGAACAAGTGCCGCATAAATAACTGCTGCAGTCCAAGCATCTCGTTGTCTAGATTGTTCTTCCGGTGCTGCATTTTGTGGTAACACATAACTTTGACGAAGTTTTGCTGCAAATGAAAGTACTTCAAGCCCGTGATCAAGCATACCTCCCAAATGTGAATGGTGATGGGATTCTGAAGCAGGTAATAATTGAACCATTTCCGCATACCGTTCAATCGGTTTCTTGTACAATTCATTGAACATATCTTGCGTCATAGAAACTTGCTGCCAAATTAAATTTAAGTATTTTTGACGTAATTCGGTATCAAGTAGTTTTGACGCAGGGAAAGGCGTTATCCAACCATCATTATCTGCTTTTGGTTGAGATAAATTAAGATCTTGTAAATTCAGTCTGATATCTAGGGAATCTTGTTTTTTCCCTCTTAATTTATTAAAAATAGATGAAAACATTTCCTAAAACTCGCTATTTTTCTAAAAGGATATCGATTTATGCAATCATCTCAATGAATAAATAATTATGAATCGAAGATAGATGTCAATGCCATTTAGCCCTTTTGAAAAAGCCTTTTAGCCTTTTCAGATAAGACCTTTCCCTTGGGAAAGGTTACCTTTATGGCATTACCCTTAATCCCGTTAGGGATTCCCTTAACCTTTTGGCTTTTTTGGTGTATCATCACCCTACTAGTTCCTATTTATGGAGAAAATTTATGATTTTCAAAGAACCTGGATACGATGAATTTTTAGCTAAAGAAATTCAAGATGGCCTTGATGATGCTGCGAATGGTAGATACTGTACAGCGGAGCAATTTAAACAAGAGATGGAGTCATTATTAACTCGCAAAGAACAAGAGCTACAATCTTTAGAGGGTAATGTAGCATATGGCTAAACCTTGGGTTATTACAGATAAGGCTAAAAGAAATATAGCTCAGATTTTGGATAATGTTATTGAATATACTTCTCATACGGAGACAGGCACTAGGCTATATAGTGAGCTTGTTGAAAAATTCAATTTAATAGGAATGTTACCTAAATGTGGGAAACTTAGGGCTGATCAAATGAGTACAAGAGAGGTTTTTTCTAGATCTTACCGTATTGTATACCAAGAATTTGATGACCATATTAAAATCTTGACCGTCATTCATAGCCGTCAGTTATATCCCCCAAGAGAGAAAAATAATATTTAGACAGATCTTAACACCACGCAATTCCACGCCATTAGTAGTAAAAATGCCATACTGCTAAATTATTCATTGTACATTTCATCTTCACTTTCGTAATCCCCATAATCAATTTCTGACTCATTGCCATCCTCTAATAACTGTGATTCTAATATTTTTTGATCTTCATCATCTAAAAATTTCCAATAGTTACAGATGAGCTCGTTTTCTCCATACTTTTCCCATATTCCTGGATAAAAATATTCAGCCTCAACATGACAAATCCCTCCTTCATGCGGATTTCTTATATTTGCCACAGATTTAAAACTTATGACTATGATAGCCGTAACAAAAAATAGGTAATATTTCATTTTTATTATTAACTTTGTGAACGTCTACCTATCCTAAATACCCTAGTTTCAGGTTAATAGCTTTATCTAGAAACTCTCTTGAAGATAAAAACAGATTATCAATGATGATACAGGAATAAATCTCTATGATTCAGTCTAGAAACTTTGAGTTAGGTTTTTAGACAGTCTAAAAACTATCGAAGGGTAAGATTTTAGACTAGTAATACTAGGCAGTATAAAAAGTTTTAAGTTTTGACTATGAGGAGATGGGAATGGTAAAAGAAGAATATAAAACGATAATTCATAATGGGTTTGAATATGCAATCCCTAGTTTTGTCGATGGCAGAACAAGCATACTTAAAATATTACGAGAAGATGAAAGTGGAAATTTGATATTTAGCTACCTCGGACATGAAATGACAGCCTTTAAGGTTGGAAAAGCTGATGAAGAAAATCTTCCCTCTAAAAAAACAAATTCAGCTATTTTAAAGTGGATTATTCTAAGCTTGGTTCTAATAGTAGCTATTAGTATTTATTTTTATTAAGTTTTGCACACAAGGATATTAAATGGAATTCAAAAATTTCTCTTTCATTACATCTAATTTAATGTTTTTTTTGGTATCAGTGGGACTAGCTATTGAGATAGTAAAATGGATAAGCCCAATCCTAAATGGAGATAACGTTATTGGTATTGTTATCGTTAAAGTTATATTTTTAATAATTTGTGTATCGGGTGTTTATTCCGTTTTATCAAGACTAAACACTTTGCTTTTTAGAGCGGTAGATAAGACTAATTCTTAAGTTTTGACAATAAGGAGCTAACTATGGATATAAAAACCAAGTCTGATAAAAACTCTTTATGGAATTTAATTAACTCAAATCTTCTTCTGGGGATGATAACGGCTTATTTACTTATCCTCTTAATCTTTGGAGGAGCATGGTTTTTCTTCTTTAAAGATGCCCCCGGCACTGGATTTGAAGCTTTCCAAAGCGGTATAAAAAACATGATTATATTTGTAGCCAAAATAGTGACAGCTGCAATTATCTTGCTTCCTAGCACACACTTGATTAATTTTGTTGAAGAAAAATTAAAAATAGAAAGTGCGGCATTTTCTATAAAATTAGGAGTAATGATTCTGAATTTTTTTATCGGAATATGTATTCTGATTATTCCATTTTATTTTGAACTAAATTTATTTTCATGGTTGATAAATAGAATTTTTTAATTGAATATCTTAAACGTTAAGTTTTGAACAAAGGAGAAAAACGATGGTAGAAATATTCAGTTTAGTGGCATTGTGGCTTTGCATAATTTCGTTGTGGATTAGAGTTTATCTTTTAGAAAAGAAGATTATTGAGCTTAAAAGCAAAATTGATAAATCTTAAGTTTTGCACATAGAATATAGATAGGAGGTTGTTTATGAATATAAGTTTATATTTTGGTTTATTTATGCTTGTATCCGGAGGAATTTTTGCAATGATAGGAAAAATGCTCTTTGTTAGAGAGACCAATGCACATCAAAACAAACAAGAACAAGATTTAGAGATACCACGTAGATTTATAAAAACTGGCATTTTAGGAATGATGCTTGGTCTTTTATTAATTGCTATATATCTACTTGATTATTACTTTATTATGCCATAGATAACTTTAAGT
>NZ_CABFLM010000094.1 GCF_901873365.1 uncultured Aggregatibacter sp. | reverse complement strand
CCATAATCCTGTTCGGTGACGAGTTTGATAATTTCTAAACGAAATTGATAAGAGTAAGACATAATCTGCACCTCAAATTAGGTGTCCAGGTTTTGGGGTGCAGATCACTTTTATGTTTAAACACTAATTTAAAATTTGCAACAAACGCGTCAATAACGTGGCTCTCTCCGACTCGTCCAAGGCACAGCCGAATTTGTTCGTTAAAATAAAGAAGTCCTCTGCTTTTTCACCAATGGTGGTGATTTTTGCGTTAAGTAAGTTCAACTCCAAGTCACAGAAGACAGCGCTCACATCCGCCAACAAGCCAGCCTGATCCAGAGCGAACAATTCCATTTCAGTTTGATCGTTCTTCTCAAGATTCAAAAAACGCACGTCGGTTTTCACATGAAAATGAGCCAAATGGTGTTTTTCGCGCAGGCGTTGTTTATTCACCGTTTCTGACGTTAGGCTTTTCGTCAGAGCATCTTCCAACATGCGACGACGATCAAATGGCAACTCAGCACCATCCAATTCAGTCACAATAAAACTGTCCAACACATAGCCGTCTTGCGTGGTAATAATTTGTGCATCGTGAATGCTGAGTTTTTTCGCGCCGATGGTACTCACGACTTTATTAAACAGGTTCGGGCGGTCATTGGTATAAATAAAAATTTCCGTACCACCACCGGAAAACCGATTGCTCACTTTTACCAACACATCACCGCGAAACTCGGCAAGCAGTTGCGTATGCCAGCTGATTTGCTGCGGCGAATTACGTAAAAAATAATCCAACGGGCAACGTTGCCATAGCTTTTCAATTTGCGGCTCAGAAAGTGCGGTGTTTTTTTCACGTATTTCTAACAACGCTAAGTGGCGATGCTCTTCAGCCTTTGCCTGATTGTCCAACAAGGTTGCCAGCCCTTGGGCAAATTGTTGCGTGGTGTAATCGTATAAGGTCGCTAATAAAGAACGCTTCCAGCTGTTCCATAAGGTTTCATTGGTTGCCACAATGTCGGCAATGGTGAGGCACGTTAAATAATCTAAGCGCACTTGATTACGCACACGCTCGGCAAAACTCAGCACAATTTCCGGGTCATGAATGTCCCGTCGTTGTGCGGTCACCGACATCAACAAATGCTGTTCTACCAGCCATGCCATGGTTTCTGTTTCGCGTTGGTCGAAACCATGCAGTACGGCAAACTCGCGTATATCTTCCGCCCCCAGTAATTCGTGCGCACCGCCACGCCCTTTCGCGATGTCATGAAATAAGGCGGCAATATACAATAAAGTGCGGTCAGAAATTTGATGCATTATTTGATGGCAAATCGGGTGATTTTGCGCCGACGTTTCCGCTAAAAAACTTTCCAGTTTTAACATCACACGCAGAATATGTTCATCCACGGTGTAACAATGGAACAAATCAAACTGCATTAAGCCGACAATATTGCCCCATTGAGGTAAATAGGCGGTTAGCACACCATATTGGTGCATCGGGAAAAATGCCCGTTGGATGGCATTGGGCTGATTAAACAACCGAATAAATTTTTCTCGTGCTATCGGTAAATCGCATAAATACCCTTGCCGTTGCTCTAGCGCCAAATACAGCTCACGTAATACGGAGGAATGGATCTCCGCTTGCGGATATTGCGTTAAATAATAGAAAAGATCGAGAATACTTTCCGGCTGTTGTTCAAAGCATTGGTGATGACGCAAACAAATGGATTGATTTATCAAGCTGAAATTCACATCAAGCACTTGCTCGTTCTCCACTTCATATGAGGTTAAAAAATGCTCCTGATAATGCTTGACCAGTAATTCGCTCAGCAATGAAATGGAATGTAGCGCCTGAAAAAATTGCTTCATCATGGCTTCTACGCCTTGATTGCCCTCGCCTTGGAATCCCAATAATTCGCTGACTTTTAATTGACGATCAAATAAGAGGCGGTTGTCATAACGCTTCAAGATTAAATGCAATGCATACCGCACTTTAAACAGAAATTGTTGGCTTTTCAGCAACAAAGCATACTCCGCCGGATAAATAAATCCCGCTTGCAAAATTTCCTGCAAATTTTTCGCCCCGTTGTGGCGAAGGGCAATCCAATACAACAAATGCAAATCCCGCAAGCCGCCCGGACTGTATTTAATGTCGGGTTCAAGATTGTAAGACGTATTGTTATAACGTTGATAACGCTCATTTTTTTCTTGAATCTTTGCCTGACAGAAATCCGTTTTTGACCAAAAAGTCGGTTGTTGCACCAATGCGGCCAACTGTTTGAATAACGTTTGATTGCCGATTAAATAACGCGCTTCCAACAAATTTGTTGCCACCGTGATATCCGCCATGCCTTCCGTTTGGCATTCGGCAAGGGTACGGATGCTCTGCCCAACGTTAAAACCACAATCCCATAAAAATTGCACGAATTGACCGAGTGTTTCCTGCAGCGCAGCCGTTGGTGTTTGCTCCGTTAAAATCAAAATATCCAAATCGGAAAGAGGGAACATTTCCTGCCGCCCGTAACCGCCCACGGCAATCAGACTTAATGTGGGATTGTCGGCAAATTGAAAATGACGCCACAAGTGCAAAAGGAATTGATCGTAAAATGCCGTACGATTGGCAATCAGTTGATCGATAGCTATTTTGTCAAAATTCGCCAGTTCAAACTGTTTTAAATTTTCTCTCTGAATTTTGACCGCACTTGGTGTGAGCTCGGCTTGGGTATTGTAAGGAAAAAGCATAGGTCGTCTTGCAAAAACTGGAAATAGAAAAAATCCGCCACGGGAAACGTAGCGGATTTCAGTTAATTAAACGTTCACCATGACACGTTGAATACGCCCTTCGGCAATCTCTTCGTCACGGATGGTCATCACTTCACAGCCATTTTCCGTCACCACGATTTGGTGCTCGAATTGTGCAGAATGGCTACGGTCTTTGGTTTTCACCGTCCAGCCATCGCCCATTAAACGCACTTCTTTTTTGCCGGCGTTAATCATCGGCTCAATGGTGAACACCATGCCCGGTTTTAACACCACGCCGCCATCGTCCGCATAATAGTGCAACACTTGTGGTTCGCAGTGGAATTCCGTCCCAATGCCATGGCCGCAATATTCGCGCACCACACTAAAAGTTTGAGATTCCGTATATTTTTGTATGGCTCTACCGATCTCATTTAAACGAATGCCCGGTTTAACCGTACGCAGACCGACATAAAGCGCTTCTTGCGCCGCTTCCACCAGCTTTTTACTGCGTAAATTGGTTTCGCCAACAATATACATTTTTGAGTTATCTCCAAAATAACCGTCTTTTATCACCGTGACATCAATATTCACAATATCGCCATTTTTCAGATGCTTATCAAAACTTGGGATGCCATGACAAACCACTTCGTTAATGGAAATGCAAGTCGCTTTCGGGAAACCATGATAATTCAAGCAAGCTGGAATAACTTTTTGCACATTCACCATATAATCGTGACAAATGCGATCCAATTCACCGGTACTCACACCTTCTTTAATATACGGTTCAATCATCACCAACACATCGGATGCCAGTTTGCAAGCTTCGCGTAATTTAACAATTTCCTCTTCCGTTCTTAATGGAATACTCATGTTTATCTCCCTATTTAAAAATTAACGGGCGGAATTATAGCACTGTGACAGAGAAAAATCCTTGATAAATTCTTGAATGGACTAGTCGGTTATTGGATAATACGCGCTCAAATAAATCGTGGGGAATTACACAATATGACAGAGATATCCGTTCCGTTAACCTTTACTGATGCTGCGGCACAGAAAGTGAAGTCTTTAATTACCGAAGAAGAAAATCCGGCGCTTAAATTGCGCGTCTATATTACCGGCGGCGGTTGTAGCGGCTTCCAATACGGCTTTACCTTTGACGAAAAAGTCAATGAAGGTGACTTAACCGTAGAAAATGCCGGCGTGCAATTAGTTATCGATCCAATGAGCCTACAATATTTAATTGGCGGCACCATTGACTATACCGACGGCTTGGAAGGTTCACGTTTTGTGGTGAATAACCCGAATGCCTCATCCACTTGCGGTTGCGGATCCTCTTTCAGCATCTAATATGGATTTTCAGTTTACCTCCCATCAAGGCAACACTGTCGCGAAGTGCTCCATGGAGCACGAAGCCTTTGCCAACTGGTTTAACATCGAAGTGCGGTCAAATCCACAACTAATTTCTACCGCACTTTTTCATTTACAAAACTTACCCGCCCCCCATGCGGCGGATGTCGTGTTAACCGGTGCCGAATACAGCTTATACATTAACGCGGATGAGGTGATGGCAAAGGCAAATAATCTCGCCATTGAGAATCCAGACGCGTTGGAAGACGGTTTTTATTATTACGATGATGAAAGTATCGCCTTTTGTGGCATTGAAGATTTTGCCCGTTTTTTACATTCTTACTTGGATTTTATCCGCGCCTAATCCCAACATTCAGCCCAAACGGTAACGCACATGGCAACAACAAAAGAGCAACAGACTTCGACTGAACAGCCACCGATAAAATCCAGAAGATCTTGGACAATTCAGCTGTTAAAAATCGCATTCACTTTTTTTTGTATGCTGTTTTCTTATTCCGCTTATTTGGATTGGCAAATTCGCAGCAAAATGGACGGACAAATTTGGCGTTTGCCGGCAGAAGTGTATAGCCGAATTGAAAGCATTCGGGTGAGTGATCAACTCAGTTTTGAGCAAATCAAGCAACTTCTCTTAGAAAATGAATATCGCCAAACCACCTTGATTGCCGCACCGGGCGATTTTAAAATTGAAAATAACACGATCGTCTTATTGCGTCGTGCATTCCCTTTTCCCGACACACCGGAAGCGCAACGGGTTTTTCGCTTGCGTTTTGAAAACGATAAACTGGCAGTCATTGAAGATCTGATTAATGTTAAAGCCATTGATGAATTTCGCTTGGCGCCAAAGCTGATCGCCATTTTGCAATCAGACAAAGAAGAACGTCTTGCAATTTCTTTGCAACAATACCCGCGCTTACTCATTGATGCCTTATTACTGACGGAAGATCGTCGTTTCTTTCAACATGATGGTATCAGCCCACTTGGCATCTTACGTGCCATGATCACCAATATCCAAGCAGGGCAAACGGTACAAGGCGGCAGTACGCTAACCCAACAACTAGTGAAAAACTTATTTTTAAGTAACGAGCGTACCTTCACCCGTAAAATTAACGAAGCCTTGATGGCGTTAATTCTCGATTGGCGTTATGACAAAAACCGTATCTTAGAAACCTACTTAAACGAAATTTACCTCGGGCAGAACGGCGACAACCAAATTCATGGTTTTGAATTGGCCAGCCAGTTTTATTTCGGACGTTCCGTGCGGGAAATCAGCTTAGATCAAATTGCGTTATTAGTGGGCATGGTCAAAGGCCCTTCCCTCTATAACCCATGGCGAAATCCAACGAATGCGCTGGAACGCCGAAATGTGGTGTTGCGTTTGATGTTGGAACATAAAATTATCGGTGATGAACTCTATCAACTATTAAGCCAACGCCCGCTTGGTGTGCAAGAAAAAGGGAAAATTAGCCGTAAATACCCGGCGTTTATCCAAACCTTACAAACCGAATTACGCCACCAGCTTGGCGAAGGCAAAACAGAAAATCTCCTGGGGGCGCGAATTTTTTCTACGTTAGACATCAAACAACAAGATCAGGCTGAACAAGCGGTAATCAGTGCCGTATCCGATTTACAACTCAAACATAAGAATCCGTTTTTGGAATCCGCCATGGTGGTTGCCGATTATCAAACCGGTGAGGTGCGCGCCATTGTGGGCGGGCTGCAAACGCAATTTGCCGGATTCAACCGCGCCTTATCGGCCAAACGCCAAATCGGCTCGTTGGTAAAACCGTCCATTTATTTGACCGCACTTATGTATCCGGAGCAATTTCGATTAAACACACCGATTAACAACCAACCAATTACCATCAATGTGAAAGGCAGCCCACCTTGGCAACCGCGCAATTACGACCGCCGATACAGCGGTTCGGTCATGCTGATGGATGCGTTGGTACGTTCGTTGAATATCCCAACGGTCAACATCGGCATGAAGCTGGGGTTAACCAAAGTGATTTCCATGCAACAAGCCATGGGTTGGGATAAAGTCACGATTCCGAAAGTCCCGTCAATGTTGCTGGGTTCCTATGCCATTTCGCCTTATGACGTGACCAAGCTTTATCAAACTATCGCCAACGAAGGCGCCAGCATTCCGCTCAGCACGATCAGTAGTATTGCGGATAGACAAGGCAATGTAATTTATGAGCATGATCTCGAACCCAAACAAGTTGCGCCACCTGAAGCCGCTTTCCAAACGCTTTTTGCTATGCAACAAGTGGTTGATCGTGGCACCGCTCACAGCTTGCAACCGGATTACGCCCATTTACACTTAGCCGGTAAAACCGGTACTACTAACGATGCGCGCGATACTTGGTTTGTGGGAATTGATGGCGAAAACGTTGTCACCATTTGGCTTGGACGAGATGACAACGGTGAAACCAAACTCACCGGTGCCAGTGGCGCTCTACAGGTCTATAAAGAGTATTTACAACGCGCGACTATTCGCCCATTAAAATTAAACAAACCACAAAGCATCAAGTGGATCGGAATTAATGCCTACGGCGGTTGGGATTGCAGCAGCTCACGCACGATCCCTGTTTGGGCAGACAGAAATCAATCATTCTGCCAACAAAGTCCACTCGCACAAACCGGCTCCATGATCAGTAATACAGCAACGCAAGCACCGACAACCCCGGTAAAACAAGAAAGCGTATGGGATGTGCTAAAAGAAGGTGAATAAAAAATGGACGGCTACACGCAGAATAAAAACACCTAACAAAACGACCGCACTTGAGGAGATAAGTGCGGTCATTTTTTATGGTGTTTTTAACTATTCATCAATAGAATCCGTCTCATACATCTTGTTACACGACATTCTATTTAATCGTGCATCAAGATGCACGCTACGGCACTAAAAATAATAAATTCACTTAAAATTTCTAATAATTTTTTTAAATAAAAACACAATGAAATCTATAAACAGAGTAAGAATAATATAAATGAGAACATATACAAAAAAATGAGACCAGAAT
>NZ_CABFLM010000093.1 GCF_901873365.1 uncultured Aggregatibacter sp. | reverse complement strand
TCATGATTTCGTGCAACAAGTTGCACGCTACGATTCACTAAAATAGTGATATGAAAATAAACACGGTGACCGGTTTTCACAAGCCCCTTTTAGGGCTTGTGAAGTATAGGCCCTTATATGGGAATAGGGGAGCCTAAAAACCGCACGTTTTACGTGCGGATTGTTATTTGAGATTCAATCTAATCTAAATTACAAGTATCCAAACAGGGTTGTGAAGATATAACCGAAGATACAGGACGTAATTACACCGATTAAGCCCGGTAAAATAAAGCTGTGGTTGATGACAAATTTACCGATGTGGGTGGTACCGGAACGGTCAAATTGAATCGCTGCCAAGTCGCTTGGGTAGGTTGGTAAAATGTAGTAACCGTAACAAGCCGCTGCGAAGGCAAGAATAATCGCCGGGTCAACACCGATACCTAATGCAAGCGGCACGAATGCCACCAATGCAGCAGCTTGGGAGTTAACGAATTTAGAGATTAATAATAGCATCACAGCATAAGTCCAAGGGTGCGCTTTGACGACGTCCCCTAATGCCGCTTTCATCATCGGTGTATGGACGGTAAACATAGTTTCTGCCATCCAAGAAATCCCGAATACGGCAACTAATGCAATCATACCGGAACGGAAGATTTCATTTTTACTGATTTTGCCGGCATCGGTTTTTGTAAAGATGATGATTAATGAACCAGCCAATAACATGAAGATTTGGATAACGTGAACCATGCCTAAAGTGACTTTTTTCTTCACCGTGTCTTTTAAGCCGATTGTCGCGTTTTCAATGGTTTCTGTTTTGTCGCCGGCAGTAATAATCACATTGTTATCTTGTAAAACAACAGTTTGGGTTAATGTACCTTTGTCGTCGTAAATTTCAACGCTGTCATAAGCGGTTTTTGCTTTGGTTTTGTTGTCTTTAACATCAAGCGCAACTTTACCGTCTTTGGCTACGGCAAGAATTTTGCCGTCTTTCACGTTAAAGCTCTTGACTGCTTTATCGCCTGAAAGCACTTCAACCACTTGAGCCGGTGTGCTTTTCTCAAAAGATGGACGCAATTCTTTGAAATAACCTAATAAGGCAACCACTAAAATGGCACCGAAGAAAATCCACATTGCGTTCCAGCTGGATTGTGGTAATTTTTTATCGAGTAGGGAAGCGCTGTCGCCATACACATATTTTTTGAATTCAGGATCTTTTAATTTTTCTTGGAATTCTTGGTCTTTATCTAAATCTTTACCACGGAACCAGCTGAAGATACCGATAGCTAAAACACCACAAAGGGTGGATGGCACAGTGATTTTTAATAAGTCTAAGTAACCGTCAAAACCGGCTAAATGGTTTTGTGCATTCACTAAGAAAGCCGTTAAGGTGACTACTGCAACGGAAACCGGGGAAGCGATGATACCCATTTGTGAGGCTATAGAACTGGCTGCCATTGGGCGTTCCGGACGAATATCGTTTTTAATCGCGATATCATAAATAATTGGTAACATGGTATAAACCACGTGTCCGGTACCGCAAAGAATCGTCAGGGTGCAGGTAACGAACGGGGCGAGAATACTGACGTATTTCGGGTTTTTACGCAGTAATTTTTCTGCGATTTGCAACATCACATCTAAGCCGCCACTGGCTTGTAACGTTGCAGATGTTACCACCACCGCAAGGATGGTTAACATCACATCGATTGCCGGTTTACCCGGTTCAATGCCGAAGCCGAACACCAAGACAATAAGACCGATACCGCCTAACAAACCGAGAGCGATACCGCCTTTTTTGGCGCCGTAGAATAAACAGATTAAGACGATCGCAAGTTGAATCGCAAATTGCGTGCCTTCACTTAAATTCATGAGAAATTCCATAGATACTCCAGAAAATAATTTCATTTGGTGATGAGAAAACCAGCACCAGTCTAACATTAAGGCTACTTATTAAGTAGTAGAATTAGGAAAATTTTTGCGTTACATCAAACTTTTATCGGCGTATTTTTTAACGTATAGCGACGATTCACTTCTCGCCTAACCTGTAAAAAAGCGGGTAATGAGAAAAAACACGGCGATTTCTGACCGCACTTTAGTCCATGTTTTTGCTAGTTTATTGGTTGAATACGATATAGAATAAACACAGTTTTTAACGCAGTATTAATAAACAGAAGAAGAAAGGTAACAGTATGATCGATCCGAATTTACTTCGTAATAATTTGGCTGAAGTTGCAGAAAAATTAAAAATTAAACGTGGCTTTACGCTTGATGTGGCAAATATCACGCAACTAGAAGAACAACGCAAAGCTTTACAGGTAAAAACCGAAACGTTACAAGCAGAACGTAATGCGCGTTCTAAAGCGATCGGGGCGGCAAAAGCCCGTGGAGAAGATATTGCGCCGTTGTTGGCGGAAGTGGATCACATGGGTGCAGAATTAGAACAGGGTAAAGTGGAGTTAGAAAAAGTACAAAATGCCTTAAATGACATTGCCTTGAACATCCCGAATATTCCTGCTGATGAAGTTCCTTTGGGGAAAGATGATACCGAAAATCTTGAAGTATCCCGTTGGGGCGAACCACGCAAATTTGATTTTGAGGTAAAAGACCACGTTGCGTTAGGCGAAAATTTACAAGGCTTGGATTTTGCTTCTGCGGTGAAATTAACCGGTTCCCGTTTTGTGGTGATGAAAGGTCAAATTGCCAAATTACATCGTGCCATCGCGCAATTTATGTTGGATTTACACACGGAGCAACATGGCTACACGGAAGCTTATGTGCCTTATTTAGTGAACCACGATACGCTTTATGGCACAGGTCAATTACCTAAATTCAGTGAAGATTTGTTCCATACTAAACCGCTAGAAGGGCAAGACCCAAATGAAGTGCAACGCACTTATGCATTGATTCCGACAGCGGAAGTGCCGGTCACTAACTTGGTACGTGGTGAAATTTTAGAAGCGGAAAATTTACCGTTAAAAATGACCGCACATACGCCATGTTTCCGTTCTGAAGCGGGTTCTTACGGCCGTGATACACGCGGTTTAATTCGTATGCACCAGTTTGATAAAGTGGAATTGGTTCAAATTGTGGAACCGGAGAAATCCATGGACGCACTGGAAGAACTGACAGGTCACGCGGAAAAAGTCTTGCAATTACTTGGCTTGCCATATCGTAAAGTGTTGCTTTGCACCGGTGATATGGGCTTTGGATCTTGCAAAACTTACGACTTAGAAGTTTGGGTGCCGGCGCAAAATACGTACCGTGAAATTTCTTCTTGCTCTAATATGTGGGATTTCCAAGCGCGTCGTATGCAAGCACGCTGTCGTTCAAAAGGTGACAAGAAAACCCGTTTGGTGCACACCCTTAATGGTTCCGGTTTAGCCGTGGGGCGTACCTTGGTGGCAGTTTTGGAAAACTATCAAAATGCTGACGGTTCAATTACCGTACCGGAGGTTTTACGTCCTTACATGGGCGGATTAGAAGCGATTGGCAAATAACCCATACGCGATTTAGAAAATCGACATAAAACCACCGCACTTGAGTCTGTTCGTTAAAAAGCCAGCCTGAAATACCCTCAAGGGCAGATTCTCATCGGTAATATCATGAAAAGTGCGGTGGTTTTTATAGATAATTGGATCTAAAAAAATAGGCAACATCTTTGAGGTGTTGCCTATTTTTTGTTGTTAAGCTTTGGCTTGCGCCCGTTTCACTAAAACCGTGGAAAGACTGAATGCCACAATAAAGGAAATGGCCATACCGATGCTGTACATGGCAAGGCTGTCCGGTTTAATCGACGGAATACCTAAGAAACCTGCCGCACCAAGGGCAATGGCTTTGACGTTAAAGAAGGCAATGAAGGCACTCGCCAGACCGGAGCCAATCATCGCCGCGATAAAGGCTTGACGGTAACGCAAGTTCACCCCGAACATGGCAGGCTCGGTAATACCCAGCAGCGCAGAAATGCCGGAAGGAATGGCCAAGCCGCGTACTTTTGGATCTTTTAAGGCAAATGCCACGCCCAAACAGGCGGCGCCTTGTGCAATGTTAGACATTGCCGCAATTGGGAAAATAAAGGTACCGCCGGTTTGAGCCATTTCCGCTAATAATTGGGTTTCCACCGCAATGAAGGTTTGGTGCATACCGGTAATCACGATGGGTGCGTAGAAAGTACCGAAAATCGCACCGCCAATGAAACCTAATGTGTCATATAACCAGGTTAACCCTGCAGCGATTAATGAACCTGCTTCACGTCCGATTGGGCCGATGAGGGTAAACGCCAAGAAGCCTGCGATAAACAAGGAAAATAACGGTGTGACCAAATTATCTAAATAAGACGGCACAAATTTACGGAACGTTTTTTCTAACGTTGCTAACACCCAAGCAGAAATTAAGGTTGGGATCACAGTGCCTTGATAGCCTACGCGTTCAATTTGCAAACCAAACACATTCCAATATTGGATTTTACCTTCTGCCAGCGTTAAAGCATAGTTCCAGCCGTCAGCCAGTGCGGGGTGAACCAATAACATCCCTAATGCGGCTCCAAGAAATGGGTTACCGCCAAACTTACGGGTGGCGGAGAAACCAAGCAATACCGGTAAGAATACAAACGGTGCGTTCGCAATAGTGTTAATGAAATCCACTAAATCTTTGAGTTCAGGATGCATGTCAATGACGCTGAGTTCATCTACAAAGAACCCTTTGGCGGTGAGCATGCTGTAAATACCCATCAATAAACCGCCTGCCACGATAGCCGGAATGATCGGTACAAAAATATCCGCTAAACCTTTTACCAAACGTTGCAACAAACTTTGATTACCGCCAGCCGCTTCTGCCACTTCCGCTTTACTCACATCGCCGATGCCCAGCAATTTAGTTAATTCAGCGTGGACTTTATTCACGGTACCGGAACCAAAAATAATTTGATATTGCCCGGCAACAGCAAACTGCCCTTTTACCCCCTCAATATTGTCGATGCCTTCCTTGTCCACTTTGCTTTCATCATTTAGCACAATACGCAAACGGGTCGCACAGTGGGCCGCCGTGACAATATTTTCTTTGCCGCCAAGTTTTTCAATCACTTGTTGGGCGATGTTAGGAAAGTTCATAGTCATCTCCCGAAGTAGTAAATAATAGGTAGAATTCTAGCTAAACGGGTTTTGCCGAGCCAGCAAAATGTAGTGCAGGATTCACTCATCCGCGCACTGAATACACCTTAAATTTGTTATTTTTCGCCAATACCTCATGGCCACCGAAATGTTGATCCAGCCAGTCGGCATAAGGCAAAAAGGCATTCGCTACAATACGCAATTCACCACCGGCTTTAAGATGCCATTTGGCTTGTTTAATCAACTCATTAACGGCGGTATAGGCGGTATCAATGCCGTCATGAAACGGCGGGTTGGAAATGATCAGGTCAAATTTACCTTCCACATGAGAAAACACATCGCTTGCCTGTACCGTGCCTTGCAACTGATTTTCTCGCAACGTTCGCTGTGCCGATTCAAGCGCCATGGCGTGAATATCCGTCATCACCAGCTTGGTTTTCGGATGATATTTTTGAATGTAACTGCCAATCACGCCTGCGCCACAACCGATATCCAGTACATCGCCCGACACATTTTTTAACGTGGACAACAACAATGCGGTGCCGCCATCCAGTTCGGCTGCGCTGAATACGCCCGGCAACGCATACACGGTGACATCAGCAAGTTGTGGATGTTGGTAGGATTTCCAGAAGGAATTCAGATCAAAGTGCGGTGGATTTTTTAGCTGAAAATGATAAAGACTACAACGGCGGGCAGAGTCGATTTTGTGAATATCGCCGAAGTCCGCAAGCCTATTTTCGGCAGAACGTACGCCGCTACGATTTTCGCCGACAATGAGTATTTCTTGCCCCACCGGGCTTTTGGCGAGAATTTGCATTAATTGGACATGGCATTCCTGCTTGTTCTTTGTCCAATAAAACAGGATCAAATCGGCTTGGCATTGAAATTCGAGGGAAAAATCCACCGCACTTTGTTGCTTTTGATTTTCTCGGTTGGCGTAATCAAAATACCAACTCCAAGCGCAGGCGTTAAAACCTTGGCGTCGTAAATCGGAAAGAAACTCATCGTTCACGGCTCCCGTAAGCAATAACGACTTCCCCGTTAAAAAATCCAGATGACGTTCCAGCACTTCACTTTCTGCACAAATCACGCTATTAATCCTCTGCCTTATTGGTTAAAATGGGCGCCCATTATACTGGATTGAATTGATTTTAGATATGCAAGAAACGCGCCAACCTTACTCCCGTCGAGATGTATTACTGCAACAAATGGGCATCAGCCAATGGCAGTTAGTGCGCCCGGAAGCGTTGAAAGGCGCAATGAATATCACTGTTGCCGAGCATATTCGTTTGATTATCATCAGTCAGCAAAATCTATTGCAACAACCTGTTGTGCAGGATGTGTTACGCAGCCTGAACTTGGATAGCGAGCAAGTATTAAACATCACCTTTGAACAGCTTGCTTATTTGCAAGTTAACCATAAAGTCAGTTATTGGTTGCTTTCTCAAAACACCTCGGAAAATGACCGCACTTTATCTCTCTCACAACCGTTAAATGTGTGGCAGTCAGGTGATCTTGAGGAATTTAAACAAAATCCGCAGGCAAAACGTCAATTTTGGCAAACCATTCAACAATCCCCTTCCATCAATGCCACATAACAAGGATCTGTCGTGATAACCATTTCGCCCATTGAAGAACAAGATTTTGACGCACTTTATGCCATTGAGCAGGCGGCTCACGCCGTGCCTTGGAGTTTAGGCACGTTGAAAAATAACCAAGGCGAGCGTTATCTCAATTTGAAAATCGGCGAAGAAAATAAGATTTACGGGTTTGCTATTTGTCAGACCGTACTAGATGAAGCCACCCTGTTTAATATTGCTATCGATCCGCAAAAACAAGGTTTGGGACTCGGACGACAACTCTTAAACGAACTCATCACCCAACTCAGACAAAAAGGCATTTTGACATTGTGGTTAGAAGTGCGCGAATCCAATAAAAAAGCCCAAGCGCTTTATGATTCGCTGGGCTTTAATCAAGTGGATATCCGCAAAAACTATTATCCGACAGCAGATGGGAAACGGGAAAATGCCGTGGTCATGGCGGCCTATTTATAAGGTTATTTTTTCTTCTTAATCGCTTGCAACATCGGTACAAACCACGCCTTCACCTGCTGGTTTATCCACGCCAAGTCTAATTCCTGCGTTTGTACCAACACACGTTGCCAATATAAATCGCCACGGGAATAATTATCACCTTCGGCAATTTTTGTTAACTGAGCAAAGCACTTCTCACCATCAACCGTCTCTTCGTTAGCAATCTGTTTTAGATATGCTTCAATGCCCTGTGTCGGAATCAGCTGTAATTGTGCGTATCCGGCTAAATAGCTTTCGACATAAATTTGCAGTTGCGCAAGGGCATCCTGTTGAGACACCACTTGAAAGATCTCGCGTTTATCCTTGCCTTGGAAAATGGATTCCGTCGGCTGTGGCTGCGTGGCACACAACAATAAATGATATAACCAAGCTTCAATACGATCTTTGTCTTTGACTGTTGCCATGCGCCAAGTCACACGCTGTAACGGGTCGCCATATAAGTGGGAGATATTGCCTGATAAGGTGATATTACCGAATACCGTCGGCAAGGTCATTTGTACAAAACGGTTTTGTGGCGTTTGTTCCACGTAATCAGCAATATAGTGTTTAAATTTCGCCACTTCATCCAATAATTTATTGGCGTAGAGTGTCGCAAATTCGCCTCTTGGCAATACGCCTTTCACCTTCAAATGATCAAAAAACGCATCGATTTGGTGTTCATCGACATCGACCAAGTCCGCATGAATCAGGTATTTCTCTAAGCCATTATTCAAAACGAAATTTTCACTGTCGGCGATACTTTCTTCCTGCTCGGAAAAATTCACACCAAGGCGGCGCTCAAAGAAAAATTTCACCGGATTTTTTACAAATGCCACCAAACGAGAAAATTCAATCTCCGTTTCTTGTTCGAAATCCTCCTGCGCTATTGTCGGTTGAATGAAATCCGACAATGCCTGATTGGATTGTGAATTCACCAAAGGCAACCATTGTTGCGCAAAAGATTGGCTGAAAGTGCGGTCGTTTTTTTCAAAGTTTTTTCGACTGAATGCCGTCATGCCGTGTTGTTGCACCAGTAATGCCCGCCAATCCTTGCCTTCATCCGGCAGATTTTCCACAATGTAATCCAACAACTGGCTCACCAATACGGAGGGCTCACGTTCTTGATTATCTGAAATAGAACGTCCGATGTAGCTGATATACAAATATTCTTGCGCAGACAGCAAAGCCTCAAGGAACAAGTAACGATCATCATCACGGCGCGCACGGTCGCCTTTAATGCGATGATACTGCATTAAGTCAAAACTATTTGGCGGCTGTTGACGTGGGTATTCACCGTCATTCATACCGAGCAGGCAGACTACTTTAAATGGAATAGAACGCATCGGCAGCAACGTGCAGAAATTCACTTTGCCGGCCAAGAAACGGTAGTGATTCGGGTTTTCTTCTAACGCACCACTCATGACATCCGCCACAACATCAACGGCCAAGAGTTCATCAAAATGCGCGTCCTGTAACTGTTCTGCAAATTGCTGAATCACGTCTTTAATATAAAATAAGGTTTCCTCGGTTTCCGTTGTTGCGGCAAAGAAACGATCCGTTAATGCGTGCAAATGTTGCTGCCATTGCGCTACGGAATAGCGCTGTTGCAACGTTTGGAACCAATCTGATAATGCGGCGATAAACTCAGCCAGTTGCCCTGCAAGCTGACCTTTTAAGCCGAAACTGTTGTCCAATCCAAGGCTGTCTTGCCAAATACCATTTTCTTCCCGTAAGGCATACCCCAACAACATACGTTCCAAACCGGCTTGCCAGGAATTGTAGTTGCTTTGCACTTCACCATGAGGTTCTGCACTTTGTTTCTCTAAACCAAAACGCACGCCGGCATTTTTCACCCAATCTCGAATTTGCGCCAAATCCTGCAATTCAATATTAAAGCGTTGGCGTATTGCCGGCACATCTAATAGCGCTAACACATCTTCTGCGCTGAAAATGCTTTCTTTGAGCTGCAATAAAGAGAGGAAACCGGCAATAATCACATCATTTTCCGATAATTTGTTATCTGAAATAGAAAATGGAATGGCGGTTTGCGGCGTAGCATGTTGCCCGAAAACCGCACGAATATAAGGGGTGTATTTATCAATATCCGCCACCATCACGATGATGTCTTTGGGAGTCAAATGGGGATTTTCTTGTAATAAATGCAGCAGATAATCCTGTAAGACTTCCACTTCACGCATCGTGCTGTGGCAAGCATGGAAGGTTAAAGTGCGGTCATTTTCCTGATAGTTTAACGGCTCAGTGCCACTCGGCATAAGGTGCAAAATCTGATGTTGAATTTGACTCAATAAATTCTTCGGTTCGATCTCCGCATAGGCAGAAATCTCATTCGGTTCCAACTGCGTTAATAAATAAGAAAAATCGCGTCCCAATTTTCCCCATGAAGCCAACAAGGGATTGCCGACTTGCAATTTTTCTTGTGCGTAAGTCACCTCCCATTGCTGTTCTACCTGCGCCATTTGGTCTGCCGATAACAACGGTTTATTAACCTGGTTGAAATAATCGGTTCGAGTGCGTAGTGCTAATTTTTCAACAAATGTTGGATCCACAATGTCGCCCCAATATTCCTCGCAAGGATTATTGAAGAACAAATGCACATCGCAATACTGGCTAATGGCTTGAAAAATTTCTAAATACGCTTTCGGCAAGGCAGGAATACCGAAAATGAAAAGGCGTTCCGGCAAAAAGAGCGGTCGATTTTTACGGAGTTTTTCTAACAATAATTGGTGTAAATGCGCTCGGTGTTGCACTAACTCCAATCCCGTTTCTGTTTTTACCACCTGCACCAATGCCCGCCACAGGCTCGCCTGCCAGGCGATATTTTGTTCAATCTGTGCCGATAAACGATCATTATTGAAATTAGATTGAGCTTCAATTTGATGATGAATATCTGCCTCTTGGTGCGCTTCCCAAGCGGCAATCCAGTCCGGGCGGTAAACCAAATATTGGTCGAATAAATCCGCGATCTTTCCGGCAAGTTGGTAGAGTTTAAATTGCTCCGATTGAACAGAGTGCGCCAGATAATGGCGTAAAGGATAAAAAGCCTCTTGCTCTAAATATTGAGGAATTAAACGCATTAAGCGCCACATCATGGCATTTTTATTAAACTGATTGCTTTGCACCACATCAGGCAAGTTTTCCGCATAAAGCTGCCAAATAAAACTGGCGGGCATCGGGAAAGCAAAATTCGCCGCAATGCCTTTTTGCTCTGCGATTTGTAACTGTAACCATTGTGCCATGCCCGGGCTTTGTACCAGCACCGTTTCCGGCTGTAATGGATTGCTCAGCGGTTGACGTTGAATTAATTCAACGAGAATGTCCTTTTGCACCTCAAGTTGATTCGAATGATAAACAGTAAACACGCCGCCTCCGGAAATAAGCCCAACTATAATTTGCGCTATTATAAACTAATTTCACCGCGAGGATATTTCACCGTGACCTGATTTTGCGTGCACGTAACGCGAAAACGAATTTGATTCTGCAGCACGTTCGATTCACAAGGCAACCCAAGAAAACGCCGTTGATGTTGATTCTCAGCAATTTGAATGGCTTGAAAACGTTGATAAATTTCCACCGCACTTTTGCGTTGTAAGTTTCCCCATTGGTTAAACGTGAGGAAAAGCCCGCTAAATACAGATAAAGTCACCAACAAGGACACCAAGCTCATGCCTTTCTGATTAATTTTTGGGAACGACAAAATCATACCAAGTCTTCTCTGCTAATCGCCAACGACTGTATTGTTGCACGATCTGAATAACCGTACTTTTGGAATAAGTCACTTTAATATTTTCATCTAACGTCAGTCGCCCTTTGGTAATGATCGAACCGCTAATTTTACCCTGTCCTCGAATGTGTAAATCGCCTTCAGCAACAATCACCGCATTCACGTTTTTATCAATCTCCCATTCGGTTTCATTCGCCGTGAACCAATACAATGCCGCAGGCGACGACTTGCTTAAAATTAGCGGTGGAGACTGTAATTGTTGACGAAAAAGCGTAATCCCTTCTTCGGAAATAAACTGGTCAAACAATTTTTCATGTTGGTTTCGTACCGGCTGTTTTTGAAATAATTTATCGCGCCGGCACCACACATAATGGCTCAAACCATCTGCTAATCGATTATTCTCCAAACGAAAGGTCACTAGAAAGGTATCACCGTTTTCTTGTGTGGAAAGCTGCTCACAGCGCGTTTTTTTCTCGTTAAAACTGAGTTGTTGCAGAGGTAACTGCTGTTCCACATACAGATGTTGCTGAGCCGCAATGGATGAATACAAACGAAGTAAATCATCATTAAACAGCATAGTAAGGAGTAAAAATCCGCTGAGTAATATCAGTAAGGTGAGGGTCATGATGCCGCGTTGGGGTGTTGTCATGGTTCTTCTCTGTTTAATAGGGGCACAACGATGGCGGTTTCGTAACTTATTTTCTTATGCTGCTTTAAATTGCCAATTAAATGCACTTCAATGCCTTTTTGCTCCGCTAACCAAGTAAAAGTTAAATCAGAAATTTCATATTCTTTTTCATCTAATAAATCCACCCAGCCGCCGTGATTACAGGCAGATTGTTGGGTATAACGTTGGCACTCTTCAAAACTGCAATTTTGTTTGACCGCACTTTTATAGGTTAAACGGGTTTCTACCATTTTCTTATTGAGTCGATAACCGAATAATTCACGTTCAATTTCTTTGGTGGCATTTTTCTCGTTTGCAAGACAGGTATTGCCTTTGTATTGTCCGCCAATACAGCCATTCACATTCAGATCATAGAAAAAGAGAACACAACTATTGCTATTTTCTGTCTCCATTTGTGCGATAGTGATTGCCGAAGGCGGATTCGGTTGTTCAAATAAGGACAAATTGTTTTGGGCTAATTTTTCACTCACCGCGCGAAACCCAGCACGCGCCAAATCTTTTCCGATGAGCTGAATCACACGTTGTAGCTCTGTTTGTAACTGCAGGCGCAAAAGCATTTCCTGATTTTGTTGTTGGTGTTGGCTATAAAACTGCAAAATCACCAAGAATAAAAACGAAGAAAGGGATATCGAAAGCATTAAACTCACCAAGCTTTGCCCTGAAAGGCATTTTTGTTTTAACGTCATGCTATTCTTCATCATTCACACAAGCACTTAAGGATTGGTTATCTTTTAATTTAAGGCTGCCCACATTAAAAAACGAAAAGAGGGTTCGTTGATGGTTGGCTTGTAACACAAAACAGGCGGTGGACGCGGTGTTACGAATGCCGCTTAACCTTGTAATTTCAAAAGGGTAGTAGCGTTTGCTGATTAACAGGGTGCCTTCAAAGGCAGGAAAATAAAAATAGGCGGAAACTTCCGAGGGACAATGTTGCGGGCTGAAGCAATCACATAATTTGTCATGCTTCACTTGCGCCGTGAGACACCAGCGTCCTGTCGTTTGATGACGATTGGCAATTAACAACCAAATGTCCGATGAATTTTCTACCCGCGCTTGAATTTGGCGTAAAAAGATATACAGCTTTTGTTGCTCTTTCTGCAAAATCGACTGTTGGCGATAGTGTTGCCATGTAGGAAGTGCCAATGTTAACAGAACACTTATCACAAGCAGTGCAATCAAGCTTTCCAATAAGGTGAATCCCTTTTGCATAAACGTTCCTTTTTTTGACCGCACTTTAGCCAGTGAAATCATCAAAAGGAAAGCTTGCGATGTGATTTTGCGATCCCAATCGCAAAACCGTATCTTTCGCGCATGAGAAGCATCATGCGCAGAGAAAATAAGAATAGGTTGCCGATCAAAGTGCGGTCATTTTTGGGGCGATTTTTAGTTTTGCTCTTTTTTCAGTAACGCACATAAAAATAAGAAAGTAGAACAGATTACCACTGAGGGGCCGGCGGCGGTGTCGTAATAGGCGGATAAGGTTAAGCCCATGGAGACAGCGATCATGCTGATGATACTGGCGATGACAACCATGCTTTCCGGTGTGCGGGCAAAGCGTTTGGCGGTGGCGGCAGGAATAATGAGCAACGAGGTGATAATCAAAGCGCCGACAAATTTCATACTTAACGCAATGGTTAATGCCGTTAACACCATCAAAATAAAGCGCATTCTTTTCACGTTAATGCCTTCCACTTGTGCCAGTTCAGGACTGATGGTGGTGGAAATGAGAGCTTTCCAAAAATAGCATAATGTGGCAAGCACGATGACAGCACCTATGCCGATATAGATTAAGTCTTCGTAGTTAATGGAAAGCAGATCGCCGAATAAATAGGACATTAAATCTACCCGCACATTTTGCAGTAAGCCGACGGTTACCACGCCGATTGAAAGACAACTGTGGGCGATAATGCCAAGTAGCGTATCGACGGAAAATTGCGTGTTGTTTTCCAACCAAACCATCGCAACGGAAAGCAATAGGGTCAGTATGAGAATGGCGATATAAGGATTGATTTGCAGAAAAATACCCAGCGCCACGCCAAGTAGGGCAGAGTGGGATAGCGTATCACCAAAGTAAGCCATTTTACGCCAAACGACAAAAGCACCAAGGGGTGCGGTGATGAGCGAAAGTATCATGCCTGTGAGCCAAGCGGGAAAAAGAATATCAAACATCATATTACCTTGCGTGGGAGTGTTTCGGTTCCATGTTGCAGATATCTCCATGCATATCATGACGATGATTGTGATGATGGGTATAAACTGCAATGTTTTTAGAAAATTGATCGCCAAAAAAGTGAATAAATGTTGGGTCATTAGACACGGTTTCCGGCGTGCCGGCACAGCAAATATGCTGATTAACACAAAGCACTTCATTGGTGTCTGCCATCACAATATGTAAGTCATGGGATACCATTAAAATGGCGCAATTAAGTTGCTTTTGGGTTTGATTGATCAGCTGGTAGAGTTCTGCCTGACCGGTCATATCCACCCCTTGAGTCGGTTCATCCAAGACCAATAAATTCGGTTTATTTAACATCGCTCGCGCCAATAGCACCCGTTGCATTTCGCCACCGGAGAGCTTTTGCATACTGTTGTGCATTAAATGGGTAATCGACAAGCGCGTCATAGCGTCTTGAATATCTTGTTGTCCAATGCCTTTTTTTAGGGATAAAAATTTCTCCACAGTGATGGGAAGATTGTGATCCAAATGGATTTTCTGCGGTACATAACCAATGCGAATGTGTTTGTTATAAATGACTTGACCTGACGTGGGCTGTTGCAATTTTAGCAAGACTTTCAATAAGGTCGATTTACCTCCACCGTTTGGACCGACAATGGTAATAATGGAGTTGGGATAAACCGTCAAGTTAATGTTGCTTAACGCCACGTGTTGCCCGTATTTCACATTAATATTTTTTAATTCAACTAAAGGCAATTTAATTGCATTGATTTGCATATGAATTTTGGCATTTTGTTTTGAGGAAAAATTGCGCTAAAAATAACTTATTTTTTGAAGTTTAACAAGTTGAACGCAAATTTCTGTGTATAATGACGAGATTCATTTTAATTTATGTTTTGATGAATTTTTTTTTATTCATGTGGTCGTAACTACTATTCTGATGAAGGGTTTGTTGTAAAGGAAGTTGGTGCTGTGCAGTATATTATGTTGGCTAGAGATCGCCGTAAAAGAAAATCTCGTATAAAAGCCGTTATTTTTTTTATTGCGATTTGCTCAATTGCGCTTGGTATTTTTTTGCGCTTAAACGACAGTGCTTCCGATAAAGCGGAAACCATGGCTTATCCTCTTCATCTTGATTCTTCCATGACGAATGATCTCACTTCAAGCACGAATCAATTTCAAGACATTCTCGCTGATGCACTCTATCCCGCATCTGCCTATACGACCTCATTTGCGAATGAAACCTTGCAATCCTCACAAATTCTTGCGGATACTCGTGGGTTGAATACCGAAGATAATAATGCAACCTCTTATGAGGACGACCTTGGGCAAGATGACGAAGCGGAGGAAGTCACAACCCATGATGAATTCGATGGATTAGAAGGGTTGCCGAATGATGCTAAAGATGTGGTGGCGAATATTTTAGATGTGGCCGATCAGGCTATTCGGATTAAAGAACAATTCAGCCACACCGTTGTGAAAGGGGAAACATTAAAGGATGTCTTGGAGCTTTCCGGATTAGATGATGAGACCGGCAAGCAGTTGACCGAAGCCTATCCCGAATTAAAGCATTTACAGGCAGGGCAACAGTTTTACTGGATTTTGGATAATGATGGAAAATTAGAATATTTAAATTGGCTTGTTTCTCAAAAGAAAGAGCATACTTACGAATTGCAAGCAAGCGGACAATTTAAACGACAAATTATCGAAAAGAAAAGCACATGGAAGCGGGATGTTTTACGCGGTAGCATGGAAACGTCTTTTGTGAATAGTTTGAAGAGCATGGGACTGGAAAGTCGCCAAATTTATCAGTTATTTTCCGCCTTGCAGTGGCAAGTGAGCCTAAAACAGTTAAGTAAAGGCACAAAAATTTCCATTTTGGTCTCTCGTGAATATTTAGATGGCAAGCTCACCGGTCAGGGAAATGTGGAGGCGATTCACATTATCAGTAACGGTAAGAGCTATTATGCGATTCAAGCTGATAACGGTCGTTATTATAATCGCCAAGGTGAAACCTTAGGCAGAGGTTTTGCACGTTACCCATTGCAACGTCAAGCGCGGATTTCCTCGCCGTTTAACCCTGTTCGCCGCCACCCGATTACCGGCCGAATTGCTCCGCATAAAGGGGTGGATTTCGCCATGCCGACAGGTACACCGGTGATTGCGCCGGCGGATGGCACAGTAGAAAAAATTGCTTATCAAGCCCGTGGCGCCGGCCGTTATGTGGTGATTCGACATTCGCGTGAATACCAAACCGTTTATATGCATTTGAGCCGTCCTTTAGTGAAAGCAGGACAAACGGTCAAAAAAGGGGAAAGAATTGCGCTATCGGGGAATACCGGCGGGTCAACGGGACCGCACTTGCACTATGAATTTCATATTAACGGGCGTCCGGTCAATCCGATTACGGTAAAACTTCCCGGCACGAGCAGCAGTATGACCACAGCAGAACGTAAGGCGTTTTTAATTAAAGCGGCAGAAGTTGAACGCGCGTTACGCTAAATTTGTGTGTGGATTAAATGGCAAATTAAACAAGCAAGGTAAGCGTAAAGAGGGCATGCGGAATGTTTAAATGAATTTGTGACCTAGGACAAATTTCTTATAAAAAATCACCGCACTTTATGCTTATTTTTGCGCTTTGAATGTAAATATGGTACTTTTTATTCGTCAATCCGACGGTAATGATTAAATTTTTATGAACGAAGAACACTCGACCAATCAATCCGAAGCCAGTAAAAAATCCTTTTTCCAATCTCTTTTCGGGCGCTTTTTCCAAGGCGAACTGAAAAATCGTGAAGACTTAGTGGAAGTCATTCGTGATTCCGAACAAAACGATTTAATCGATCAAGATACCCGCGAAATGATTGAGGGCGTAATGGAAATCGCCGAATTGCGCGTGCGTGATATCATGATCCCGCGTTCTCAAATTGTCTTTATTGAAGCGGAACAGGATTTAGACTCCTGTTTGGATGTCATTATTGCATCAGCGCATTCCCGTTTTCCGGTGATTAAAGACGCAGATGATCGCGACAATATTGTCGGCATTTTACACGCCAAAGATTTGTTGAAATATTTGCGTGCCAGTGCAGAAGAATTTAATCTGCTTGATGTTATTCGCCCGACAATGATTGTGCCGGAAAGTAAACGTGTGGATAGAATGCTAAAAGATTTCCGCTCCGAACGTTTCCACATGGCCATTGTCGTGAATGAATTTGGTGGCGTCTCAGGGTTGGTCACTATTGAAGACGTATTAGAGCAAATTGTCGGAGACATTGAAGACGAATTTGATGAAGAAGATGTGGCAGATATTCGTCAGCTTTCCCGTCACACTTATGCAGTGCGCGCATTGACGGATATTGATGATTTTAATCAGCAATTTAACACGCAATTTGTTGACGAAGAAGTGGATACTATCGGTGGATTGATTATGCAGGCCTTTGGTTATTTACCGAAACGAGGTGAAGAAATTACGCTGGAAAATCTCCACTTTAAAGTGACGTCTGCCGACAGCCGACGCATTATCCAGTTGCGTGTTACCGTGCCGGATGAACACCTGCCGGAGAAGGAAAAAACAGAAGAGATTATCGAATAGTTTTCATTTTAACTTGATTTTTCATTATATCTTTAACGATGGCACGCGCTTTTCTAACGCGTGCCGTTTATTTCATTCAATAACAACATATTAGGGGTGTGTGCTGGGAGGCGTACGCCGTTTGCGTGATGAATAAATACTTAACTTACCTTATCGCACTGTTTTCCGGTGTTATTGGCGTATTTGCCTTCGCACCTTTCAATTACTGGCCGCTATCTTATGTTTCCTTGTTAGGATTAATTTGGGCAATAAAAACGCCACAAAAATCCACCGCACTTTTTTCTGCCTTTTTATGGGGCTTAGGTTTTTTCACATTTGGCGTCAATTGGTTGCACGTCAGTATTCATCAATTCGGCGACGCACCTCTGGTGGTGAGCTATTTCTTAGTGGTTGTGTTGGCAGCCTATTTATCTTTATATCCGCTCCTATTTGCCTATTTGGTACGTCGTCTGCAAGTGCAACGAGCGGTGATGTATCCGGTACTGTGGACGTTTACGGAATTCCTGCGTGGTTGGGTCTTTACTGGTTTTCCTTGGTTGCAGTTTGGCTATACGCAGATTGAGAGTCCTTTTGCAGGCATTGCACCGATTTTTGGTGTTACCGGATTAACATTTTTTACGGTGTTTGTGAGTGCGGTCATTTTTAACGGCGTTTTTGCATGGCTAAGCGCACCACGCAAGAGCACGATGGTGGTGGCGAATGTCTTGATTCTAGCCGTTGTTGCTTTGCTTGCGGGTTATACGTCCAAAGCAAAATATGTGCAAGACATCCCTGAAAAAGCCGTGAATATCACCTTAGTTCAAGGCAATATTAAGCAAAATTTAAAATGGGATCCGAATTATTTGTCTCAAACCATGGAAAATTATGGGCGATTGATTGGCGATAATTTGGGGAAAACAGATTTAATTATTTTGCCGGAAGCCGCATTTCCTACTTATGAAAATAATATCCAACCATTTTTCCAAATGCTCCAATCCATGGCGGAAAAAACGAATACAGAAGTGATGGTTGGAACGATTTATCGTGATGAGTCTGTGGGTAAATTATTCAATTCTATTGCGGTAGTTGGTAATAAAGCAATGCCTTATGAGCTAAAAACGCCTAACCGCTATAATAAACATCATTTAGTGCCATTTGGTGAGTATGTCCCGTTAGAAAGCCTTTTACGCCCGCTTGGAACGGTGTTTAATTTGCCGATGTCAGCTTTTCAAAGTGGTGATTTTGTTCAAAAACCACTCTCAGCCAAAAATGTTAATTTCACAGCGGCGATTTGTTATGAAATTATTTTGGGCGCGCAGTTACAGAAAAATAAGGTAGAGGATTCCGATTTTATTTTAACCATTTCTAATGATGCGTGGTTCGGCAATTCCATTGGTCCATGGCAACATTTGCAAATGGCACAAATGCGAGCATTAGAGTTTGGTAAGCCTGTCATTCGTGCCACGAACACAGGTGTTACCGCATTTATTAATGCACAAGGGGAAATCGTGGCGCAAGCACCACAATTTGTGGAAACCGTACTTACGCATAAGATCGCGCCGACAGAAGGCAAAACGCCTTATGCCGTATTAGGTGATACTCCTTTATTTATTCTAAGTGCGGTCTTTTTCTTGCTACATTTCTTGGGTGGATTTGTTCAGCGTCGTATCTTGAAAAAGATGCAATATCCAACAACTTAAAAAACAAAAACACCGGAGAATATCCGGTGTTTTTGTTGATTCGGTGAGGCGAACATTAACGGCTACGGAAAATGATGCGGCCTTTGCTTAAATCGTAGGGTGTCATTTCTACGGTGACTTTATCACCGGTTAAAATACGAATGTAGTTCTTACGCATCTTGCCCGAAATATGTGCAGTTACCACATGGCCGTTTTCTAACTCAACGCGAAACATGGTGTTTGGTAAGGTTTCCAGAATTGTACCTTGCATTTCAATGCAATCTTCTTTTGCCATTTGATCCTCTAAAAATAATTAATCGGTTTTCCCGCCGGCATCTGTTGGCGGGATCTCATATGAAAATTCGGTGCGAATTATACCGTTTTTATTGGAAACAAGGAAGTTTTTCTCCGGACAATCCGCTTTGCTTAAATTTCATTTTGGATGATTCATCGTTTTTAAACATGGCCGGAATCAAACTTGTGATAACGCCAATATAAAAAGCCCGGCATTAAACCGGGCTTTTTTCGTAAAACTGAATTATTCAGCAACAATAACAACGTTTAAGTGAGAGAAGACTTCACCATGGAATTGGAAAGTTACTTCATGTTCACCAAGTGTACGGATTAAACCGTTTGGTAAACGCACTTCACTTTTCGCCACTTCAACGCCTTTTGCAGTGATTGCATCAGCGATGTCACGAGTACCGATAGAACCGAATAAACGACCTTCGTCACCTGCTTTAGACGCGATGGTTACAGAACCTAATGCCTCTAAGCGTGCTGCGCGGTCAACAGCTGCAGCTAATGCTTGAGCTGCTTTTTCTTCTAATTCTGCACGGCGTGCTTCGAAATGTTCAATGTTTGCTTTGGTTGCCATAACTGCTTTACCTTGTGGGATTAAGTAGTTACGTGCGAAACCGGATTTCACATTGACTTGATCGCCCACTTTACCTAAGTGTGCAATTTTGTCTAAAAGAATTACTTGCATTTGACCTTCCCCTTCTTAGTGATGATGTGTATCAGAGTAAGGTAATAACGCTAAATAACGTGCGCGTTTGATTGCGCGAGCTAATTGGCGTTGGTACTTCGCACGAGTACCGGTAATGCGGCTTGGTACAATTTTGCCGCTTTCAGAAATGTAGTTCTTTAATGTAGCGATATCTTTGTAATCGATTTCAACAACATTTTCCGCTGTGAAACGGCAGAACTTACGACGACGGAAATAACGTGCCATTTGGCTAGTCTCCTAATCTATAAATTCGATTTGCTCGGCATGTAGGACTAATTGTGTTGACCCATTATTTAATTGATGGGTGGTTAAGAAACCTAGAATTAATACTTTACTGCCGACCGTAATGCCTTGAGTTTTTTCTACTAATTGATTGCCACTGATTTGAACGGGCATTTTACACCAGGCTTGTCGCATTAAATTTGCTTCTTGCTGGGTCGAACGATGTTCCAATAAAAATTGGCAATGTTCAATTCCATTCGGGCTTTTGCGTCGTTTAGGATTATTGGCGACAACACCAATAATAGATAAACGATTATCAATGTTCAAATTACTCTTCAGCATCCTCAAAATCGTTGGATTCAACTTCAGTTAAAGCTTTACGATCATCTTTTGCTTTAACCATTGGGGACGCTTCGGTTACGGCGTGCTTAGTGTGAATAACAAGGCTGCGCAATACAGCATCGTTATAACGGAAAGTCGTTTCTAGCTCGTCGATGACTTGTTGAGGCGCTTCTACATTCATAAGCACATAGTGTGCTTTATGTAATTTGTTAATTGGGTATGCTAATTGACGGCGACCCCAATCTTCTAGGCGATGAATTTGACCGCCGGCTTCTTTTACAGAACCGGTATAACGTTCAATCATCCCTGGTACTTGCTCGCTTTGATCCGGATGGACCATAAACACGATTTCGTAGTGACGCATTACTGCTCCTTACGGGTTAATCAGCCTCCAACGTTAAGACCAGTCACCAATCTTGTGGAAGCAAGGAACTTATTCGGACGTGACTGAGGGCGCAAATTATACACGGAATCCGAGTTTTTGCAATAAAAGTGCGGTCATTTTTTTCAGTGTTTTTCCCCTTGGGCGTTTTTACATCCAAGCATTATTACGAATAATGCCGACTGCGATACCTTCGATTTCAAAATGCGGACGTTGGGTTAAATCTACGACAATTGGGGCAAATTCTTCGTTTTCAGCGTGCAAGTAAATCATCGAACCTTTACGCTCCAAGCGTTTTACTGTCACTTCATCTTCAATACGAGCAACCACAACTTGACCATTGCGCACATCTTTTGTGCTATGCACTGCTAGTAAGTCGCCATCTAAAATACCAATGTCTTTCATGGATTGCCCATACACCTTGAGCAGAAAATCCGCTTGTGGTTTAAACATTGCAGGATCAACATGATATGTGCCTTCGATATGCTGTTCGGCTAAAATCGGCTCACCGGCGGCAACGCGACCAATGAGGGGAAGGCCGGGTTCTTCTTCTGCATGATTATCTTCCAATAAAAGACGAATGCCACGTGATGCACCGGAAACAATTTCAATGACACCTTTTTTCGCCAAAGCCTTCAAATGTTCTTCTGCTGCATTAGGAGAGCGAAACCCTAACTCTTTTGAAATCTCCGCTCGCGTTGGTGGCATACCTGTGGTTTCCAGGTGATGTTTAAGAAAATCATAGACTTCTTGCTGGCGGGCTGTGAGTGGTTTCATAATATTCATCCTGTTCATATATACATAAATAACTGGTATTATATACAGAAAAATAAGCAGTGCAATCTTTTCTTTGGTAAAAGATAACGCGAATGATGACGTTATCTGAGAATTGTGTCGTAGGTCACTAATTCAGTAAAATTTTTATGCTAAACTAGCGCAAGTTTGACAACCTTTTAGTGATATGACGTTATAACAAGGACATTTATTATGGCGAGTTTTCTTAATGCTTATCGAAAATTGCTCGAGTTGCCATTGTCGATTTTAGTAAAAAATAATCCGATTCCACATCACCCTATTGAAGAATTAGCACTGAATGTTGCGCAACCTGTCGTTTATGTGTTGCCTTACACCTCTGAAACCGACTTTGTGATTTTCCGCAAAAACTGTTTGAGCGTCGGTTTACCGGATCCCTTGGAGCAAAATGAAATTAATGGGCGTGTTTTGCCACGTTTTGTCTTTTTAGATGAAGGACGGCGCTTTTTTAAATCCAAAGGTGCGAAGAAAGAAACCATCACGATCTTCAATAACTATTTGGAATTGCACCGCACTTTGCCAGAATTAGATGTTCAACTCATTCCGGTTTCGGTTTTGTGGGGAAGAGCGCCGGGACGCGAAGACAAAACCGGTTTACCGAATTTACGTTTGTTAAACGGACTACAAAAAACCATCGCAGCACTCTGGTTTGGACGGGATACTTTTGTACGTTTTTCTCAAGCGGTATCTTTGCGTTATATGACGCGTGAGCATGGCTTTGATCAGAAAATCGCACAAAAACTCGCCCGCGTGGCAAAAATACACTTTGCCAAGCAGCGGATTTCTGCGACTGGTCCGCGTTTGCCTAATCGCCAAGCGATGTTTAATAAACTATTGCAACAACCGGTGATATTGGCGGCCATTGAGGATGAAGCGAAAAGCAAAAATATCAGTAAAGAAAAAGCCTATAAAGAAGCCGAAAAAATTTTAGATGAAATCGCTGCCAATGTGAGTTATGAAGGCTTACGCATGGCAGATCGTTTCTTGCGTTGGCTATGGAATAAACTTTATCAAGGTATCGATGTAGAAAATGCTGATCGCGTGCGGAAATTAGCGTTAGAGGGGCATGAAATCGTGTATGTGCCTTGCCATCGCAGTCATATTGACTATCTCTTGCTTTCCTATGTGTTATATCACCAAGGTTTGGTACCGCCACATATCGCCGCCGGAATTAACCTAAATTTCTGGCCAGTTGGGGGCATGTTCCGCCGTGGTGGGGCATTCTTTATTCGTCGTACCTTTAAAGGCAATCGCTTGTATTCCACCATTTTCCGTGAATATTTGGCGGAATTGTTCCATCGTGGTTATTCTGTGGAATACTTTATTGAAGGCGGGCGTTCCCGTACTGGTCGCTTGTTAGCGCCAAAAACCGGCATGATGTCGATGACTTTGCAAGCCTTACAGCAGCAACAAACCCGACCGATTTCTGTCGTGCCGGTGTATGTGGGGTATG
This sequence comes from uncultured Aggregatibacter sp., assembly GCF_901873365.1. GTDB lineage: Bacteria > Pseudomonadota > Gammaproteobacteria > Enterobacterales > Pasteurellaceae > Aggregatibacter. The sequence continues at coordinate 61,781 of NZ_CABFLM010000093.1, read as the reverse complement.
AACACGTTTTAGAAGTGGACACATATGCAAAAGAGCTGCGTGGAGCGGCAAAAGAAAAAGAAAATGCCGGTTTGGTGTTACGGGTAATCAAAAAGTTACGCAATTTGGGCAAAGGTTATGTGAATTTTGGTGAGCCGATTACTTTAAGCAATTATTTGAACCAGCATTTCCCGGAATGGAAAGCTCCATTGGAAGATCGCCCACAATGGTTTAACAAAGCGGTTGATGCGGTCTCTCATCAAGTAATGGTGAATATCAACAAAGCGGCTGCAGTGAATGCCATGAACTTAACCGGTACAGCGTTGTTATCCTCCCGACAACGTGCGCTATCTCGCGAGCAATTGTTAGAGCAACTTGCCAGTTATCAACAATTCTTGCAAAACGTGCCATATTCCGATGATGTGGTTATTCCAACGGAAAAACCGGAAATTATGCTTGATCATGTGTTAAGTTTGGATCGCATTGGTATTTTGGTGGAAAAAGACAATTTTGGTGAAATTGTTCGCTTGGAACGTTCTTCTGCTGTATTAATGACCTACTACCGCAATAATATCCAGCACCTTTTTGTCTTGCCATCATTGGTTGCCAGCATTGTGTTGCATTATGAGGCGATTCAAAAAACCTTAGTGCTGGATAGTGTATTGAAAATTTATCCGTTCTTGCGTAGCGAATTATTCCTGCATTTTAATGAAGAGGAGCAAATTGCTGAGCGGGTAGAGCATATTATTCAAGAATTTCAACGGCAAAATATTATTAAACATAGTGAAAATGTGTTGACTATCAATAAGCCGAATATTCGGATGCTACAATTGTGGTCTGCCGGTGTGCGTGAAATTTTGCAACGTTACTACATCACCGTGAATTTGTTGCAAAATAATCCATTGATTTCTCGTGCGAATTTGGAAAAAGAAAGTCAGTCTGTAGCGCAACGCTTGTCTGTTCTGCATGGCATTAATGCACCAGAATTTTTTGATAAAGCGGTTTTCTCTGCTTTTACGAATAGCTTAAAAGAACAGGGCTATTTCAATGAAAGTGGCACAGCCAATACGGAAAAACTACAGGAATTAGCCACGATCTTAACGCATTTAATTTCTACTGAGATTTGCCTAACGATTAACGGTGCGGTGGCGAAAGTGGAAGAAAAAGAGCAGGATGAGAATTAACTAAAATAATAAACATCAATTAGCCGCCAGAAGCCTGATTATGATATCGGACGTTTGGTGCGCTAATTGATTTTTTATTTATTGATTATCTAAATACACCCACCACAGCTACCACAACGCCAATCCTCTGGATTTACGGCTTGGTAAAATGCCCGCATATACTCTTCTTCTAATGGAATATTGTATTGAATAAATAAATCAGATAACCAATCCATGTTAGCGAGTATCCAATCATTTTCATCTAAGCCTTCTAAATAAAGTTCATCTTCGGGATCCATGAAATTATAAATATTTTTTGTTCCCATATCTTTATCCCGTCGTTCAGCAGGAAGTGTAAGAGGCAGTCCGTTATAACTGATTTCCCAATGACCTAAACAAAGCGTATGACCTTTTGATGTCCAGTTGGCAGTAAATGGATTTTCCATGATTTTTTATACGTTGCTGTAATAAAGGTGGGGAGGAGTATAAAACGTGAAATGAAATGAGCCATACTACAAACATGGTAATCCTGTGGGTAATCATAAAAAACTTGATCTCACGCAAAGAGAATACCTCAAAAAGTTTAAGCCCGTTTTTCATGAGAATGAATTTATCCTCTTTATTTTGCTAACTTTTCTTTTTGCTTTAGGTAGAAATTCGCTATAATTCTAAGCAATTTTTTTATGTTTTTGATTTATTTTTGAGTGTGATTTCATGTTAAAGCAAGTGACCGACTCCCTATTAGTTCGCAATAATTTAGCATTATCAGATTTGTCTAATCTGTTCGATACCTTAGCGCAACGCAACGTGGATTATGGCGATTTATATTTTCAGCTAAGTCAGGATGAAAACTGGGTATTGGAAGACGGAATTATTAAAGAAGGCGGATTTCATATTGATCGCGGCGTGGGCGTACGTGCGGTAAGCGGTGAGAAAACCGGTTTTGCTTATTCTGACCAAATTAATTTAGTCAATTTGCAACAATGCGCCCAAGCGGTGCGTGGTATTGCACAACCTTCCCAAGGTAATTTTATTCTGCCGGTGAGATTTAACCCGGTGGATGCGCCTTTGCGTTATCAATCCATTAATCCGCTATACAGTTTAAGTCAAGAGCAAAAAATAGAATTATTGCGCTTAGTGGACAAAACTGCCCGCTCGGAAGACCCACGAGTGGTGCAGGTGAATGCCGGTTTAAGTATGGTGTATGAAGAAATGTTGGTGGCGGCCACTGACGGCACCTTGGCTGCAGATATTCGTCCACTCATTCGTTTATCGGTTTCCGTATTGGTAGAACAAGACGGTAAGCGCGAACGTGGTAGTGCGGGCGCAGGCGGTCGTTTCGGCTTGGAATGGTTCTTTGAGAGCTATCAAGGTGAGCAAAGAGCGGTCTATTTTGCGAAAGAATCGGTGCGTCAAGCATTGGTAAATTTAGGTGCGGTGGCGGCACCGGCAGGATTAATGCCGGTGGTGTTGGGCGCAGGTTGGCCGGGCGTGTTATTACACGAAGCGGTAGGGCATGGCTTGGAAGGCGATTTTAATCGTAAAGAAAGTTCATTGTTTACCGGCAAAATCGGCGAATTAGTCACATCGCCGTTATGCACAATTGTGGATGATGGCACTTTAATGGATCGCCGAGGATCAGTCACTGTTGACGATGAAGGTGTGCCGAGCCAACATAACGTGCTAATTAAAGACGGTATTTTGCAGAAATACATGCAAGATAAAATGAATGCCCGTTTGATGGGCGTGCAGCCGACAGGCAATGGACGTCGTGAATCCTATGCCCATTTGCCAATGCCTCGTATGACCAATACTTATATGTTGGCAGGCAAAGATAAATTTGAGGATTTAGTGGCGTCCGTAGAACACGGCATTTTTGCACCGCACTTTGGTGGCGGCCAAGTGGATATTACTTCCGGTAAATTTGTGTTCTCCACCTCCGAAGCCTATTTGATCGAAAAAGGCAAAATCACCAAGCCGGTGAAGGGCGCAACCTTAATCGGTAGTGGTATTGAAGTGATGCAAAATGTGTCCATGGTTGCGGATGAAGTGGAATTGGATCATGGTGTTGGCACTTGTGGTAAAGAAGGACAAAGCGTACCGGTGGGCGTAGGGCAACCGGCATTGAAAATCGATCAGATTACCGTAGGTGGGACAAATTAATACGTACGCAATATCGCATTGTTAAATAGCGGAGATCATCAATAAATGAAAAAATCGACATATTTGTTTTTGGGACTTCTTGTATGCGGGGTTGCCGGTGGTGGATATTACTGGCATCAAGAGCAGAAATTCAATGATCCTAATGGGGTTAAAATCACGTTAAACCCGATTCAACCAACACAGTATCAGGCTGAAGGGGGAGAAATAATTGCACCGTTAGTGATTGATTTTAGTGCGAATATTGTTGCACCGAATCAAGTAAAAGCACCTATTGCGCAGGGCATTAAGCTTCTTCCATCAGTGAAAGGGCAGTGGACATGGGAAAATGAACACGCACTGGCTTTTTTGCCGGCGCAAGATTGGGCGGCGGGGCAAGAATATCAGGTGACTCTAGACAGACAACTACTTAATGCAAGCTTATCCTATGCACCGGAAGTTACCCAACCTCAAACGGTTAAAACAGCGCCTTTTAGTGTCGTCCGTGCGGAAGGGGAATTTTCTCAAGATGCTATTTCAGGACAGCATTATGCAGTGGGTCATATTGTTTTCTCTCATCCGGTCGATCCGAAAGTGCTGGAACACGCCATTGAATTTAAGTTAGTTCAACAACCGAAGGGAAAAGAGGCTACGCTAATAAAAACGTTGCCTTTTCACGTCACTTATTCTGACAATCAACTCGAAGCTTGGATTCGTTCTGAGCCGTTAGCGCTCGCAACGCAAGAGGATGAGTTTGTGCAAATTAGCCTCTTGAAGTCACTACAATCGAAATTAGGCGGAAATGTATTAGATAAAGATGTTGGCATTCCCCTAATTGCCATTCCGAATGAATTTAGTTTGAAAAACACACAAAGCACATTTTCTTTTGTAAATGATGAGGAAGATGTCCTTGATCAGGTGCTAACACTGCATTTTAACAACGAAGTGAATGAAGAGGATATTGCGGATAGTTTGGTTGCGGTGTTACTGCCAGCTTTGCCGAAAGGTGAAACGTGGTCTTATGAAAAATTAAATGAATCTGCCCTGTTACAGGGCGAGGTGATTAAGCCGGAGCTTCTTGGTGAGGGGCAATCTTATACGACAAAAACGGCTTTTCGTCTGAGCGTGCCGGAAGAACGTTGCGTGTATTTTATTTTGAATAATGAGTTCACCGCAAAAGGGGGCTATCATTTTAAAGATCCATTAGGCAGTTTAGCGTGCTTACCTCATTATCCGCATCATGTAGAGTTTGTCGGTCAAGATGATCTTCTTCCGCAATACTGGAATAGCAAAATTAATTTAAAAATACGTAATGCGCAAAGTGTAATATTAGATGTTGCACCATTATCGAAAACACAAGTACTTTCAATGATTAATTGGAGCGCGCCATCTCTTCAACCATCAGATTTGGCTGTCTTTAAGCCGGAAAAAGCAACGCTTTTCAAAACAGAGACGTTACATACCGAAGGTGAAAATCCACGTTACTTTGATTTTCTTTCCGTGGATTTAGCTGAAAAAGGGCTACCTCCGAAAGGCATTTTTTGGTTAAAAGCTGAAGTTCCTGTACTGGCAGAGAAAACAGAAGTGGAAAGTGCGGTCAAAAATGACATCGATCAGGTGACAGACAAATTGACGGACTATCGCTTGCTTGTGTTAACCGATTTTGACGTGACAACGGAGATGGAGGATAGTGGTAAGTATGTCGTTAAGGTAAAATCCTTAGCCACCGGCGAACCGATTGAGGGCGCAACCATTCGTCTCGTGACGGCAACGGCAGAAGAAATAGAGGCACAAGCAACTAATGAGAAAGGGGAAACCACCATTGAATTGCCGAAAGAAAATGCCGGTAAGACGTATGTGCTTTGGATTACCAAGGGCGATGACGCCTCTTTTGTGATTATTCATGCCCCTTAATGGGGTCTATTACGCCTTGCATTGACGGAGATTTAACCTGAACATTTTTTTGTATGCTACTTAGCAAGTTTAAATGTAAAAGCGGTTAATTTGTCTGTGTAAAAAGAGGCAGTTAAATTTGTGATTAATGTCTTTTCATTGGGGGCTAATCACTATATCATTAGCAGCTCATATTTATCATCGCCGCTTATCTTTTATGATAAGTATTTGTTTCTAATTTTTATCGAAAAACTTCGGTACGTTAGGGAGAAAACCAAAGCTAGTGGAAAACTCGGTTCAAAACAAGCCAATTATTGAGCTTCGTTCAATCAAAAAATCCTACGGTTCCAATACCATTATTAACGATTTTAATTTAATCATTAATAATGGTGAATTTGTCACCATTCTTGGTCCATCTGGTTGTGGTAAAACCACTGTGTTACGTTTATTGGCAGGATTGGAAGAATTAGATTCCGGCAACATTATTTTGGACGGTGAAGACATTACCAATGTACCGGCAGAAAAACGCCACATTAACACCGTATTCCAAAGTTATGCCTTATTTCCACATATGACGATTTTTGAAAACGTGGCTTTCGGTTTGCGCATGCAAAAAGTGCCGGAAAGCGAGATCAAACCTCGTGTATTAGAGGCATTGCGTATGGTTCAGTTGGAAGAGATGGCAGAACGTAAACCTACCCAACTTTCCGGCGGACAACAACAACGTATCGCAATTGCTCGCGCGGTGGTCAATAAACCGAAAGTCTTGTTACTTGATGAATCTCTGTCTGCGCTGGATTATAAATTGCGCAAACAAATGCAATATGAATTAAAGCAATTACAACGCCAATTAGGCATTACCTTTATTTTCGTGACCCATGACCAAGAAGAGGCGATCACCATGTCTGATCGTATTGTCTTATTGCGTAAAGGTAAAATTGCACAAGACGGCTCTCCGCGTGAGATTTATGAAGATCCGGCAAACTTGTTTGTGGCGCGTTTCATCGGCGAAATTAATGTTTTTGATGCAACCGTCATTGAACGCAAATCAGACGATGTAGTACTTGCCAATGTGGAAGGCCGTATTTGTGATATTTATACGGATATTCCGGTCGAAAAAGATCAACAACTTCAAGTGTTGCTTCGTCCTGAAGATATTGTGATTGAAGAGCTGGATGAACACGAACATTCTAACGCGATTATCGGTCACATTATCGACCGCACTTACAAAGGTATGACTCTTGAATCTACCGTAGAATTCGAGCACAACGGCAAACGCGTGTTAGTGAGCGAGTTTTTCAATGAAGACGATCCTCATATGGATCACAGTATTGGTCAACGTGTAGGGATTACTTGGCACGAAGGTTGGGAGGTTGTACTCAACGATGAAGATAATCAATAATAAATTTCAGAAAATTACTGTTGCGATTATCTTCGGTTGGCTCATTTTCTTTGTGCTAATTCCAAACTTATTGGTATTAGTCGTAAGTTTCTTAACCCGAGATGGTAGTAACTTTTATGCCTTGCCATTTAACTTGGATAACTACATCAACCTGTTTAATCCGCTTTATGCGCAGGTGGTGTGGAATTCATTGTATATGTCGGGCATTGCCACCATTATTTGCTTACTGATCGGCTATCCATTCGCCTTTATGGTCAGCAAAATTCATCCGAAATATCGACCGCTCTTATTGTTCCTTGTGGTATTGCCATTCTGGACAAACTCGCTGATTCGTATTTACGGTATGAAAGTGTTCCTTGGTGTGAAAGGCGTGTTGAATACCCTGTTGATGGACATGGGCATTTTGAGTGAACCGATTCGCATTCTAAACACAGAGGTGGCGGTGATCATCGGTTTAGTCTATTTGCTTCTGCCATTTATGATTTTGCCACTGTACTCCGCGATTGAAAAATTAGACGGACGGTTATTGGAAGCCGCAAAAGACTTAGGCGCTAATGCGTTTCAACGTTTCTTCCGTGTGATTTTACCTCTCACCATGCCGGGCATTGTGGCAGGTTGCCTGTTGGTATTGTTACCGGCAATGGGCATGTTCTATGTCGCGGACTTACTTGGTGGTGCGAAAGTCTTACTTGTGGGTAACGTGATTAAGAGTGAATTCTTAATTTCCCGCAACTGGCCATTCGGCTCGGCAATCAGTATCGGCTTAACGATTCTCATGGCCTTGTTAATTTTTGTGTACTACCGTGCCAATAAACTATTGAATAAGAAAGTGGAGTTAGAATAATGAGCCGTTTACTACGTAATATCTTTATGTTTGTGGTATACGCTTATTTGTATATCCCGATTATTATTTTGGTGACTAACTCCTTCAACGAAGACCGTTATGGCTTAAGTTGGAAAGGCTTTAGCTGGAACTGGTATGAACGGCTGTTTAACAATGATACTTTAATTCAAGCAGCGATTCATTCTGTAACGATTGCTTTCTTTGCAGCAACCCTCGCTACCATTGTAGGCGGTTTAACTGCGATTGCGCTTTATCGTTATCGTTTCCGTGGCAAACAAGCCGTAAGTGGTATGTTGTTTATCGTGATGATGTCGCCGGATATCGTGATGGCGGTATCCTTACTCGCGTTGTTTATGGTTGTAGGGATTTCTTTAGGTTTCTGGTCCTTATTGTTGGCACACGTGACCTTCTGTTTGCCTTATGTCACGGTCACTATTTTCTCCCGCTTAAACGGTTTCGATGCAAGAATGTTAGAAGCTGCGAAAGATTTGGGTGCCAGTGAAGTGACGATTTTACGCAAAATCATCCTGCCACTTGCATTACCAGCGGTGGTGTCCGGTTGGTTGTTAAGCTTTACCATCTCACTCGATGATGTTGTGGTGTCCTCTTTCGTGAGCGGTGTAAGCTATGAAATCCTACCGTTGCGTATTTTCTCCTTGGTGAAAACCGGGGTGACACCGGAAGTAAACGCCCTTGCAACCATCATGATCGTGCTTTCATTATTACTCGTAGTTGCTAGCCAATTTATCGGCAGAAAACACAAAGACATCTAGTCGTAATAATGTTTCACAAATAATTTAATATCACATACAATACGCCTTGACGCACAATCAAGGCGTTTTTTTATACCTGCATTTTATGCAGGTGGTTTTTTTTCACCTCTTTTACGGAGAACAAACAAAAATGAAAAAATTTGCCGGTTTATTCACCGCAAGTATGATCGCTGTTGCCCTGACAGGTTGTAACGAGAAAGACAACAAACAAGCGCAAACCGCGCCGGAAGCCCCTAAAGCTGAAGCGCCTGCAAATGATACCGTGTATCTTTATACATGGACTGAATATATACCGGATGGTCTTTTAGATGATTTCACCAAAGAAACCGGTATTAAAGTGATTGTGTCAAGTCTTGAATCAAACGAGACAATGTATGCGAAATTAAAAACGCAAGGCGCATCCGGTGGTTATGATGTAATTGCACCGTCTAACTACTTCGTGTCTAAAATGGCACGCGAAGGGATGCTAAAAGAACTTGATCACAGCCAATTACCTGTTATTAAAGAATTAGATCCTGATTGGCTCGACAAACCTTATGACAAAGGCAATAAATATTCCCTTCCGCAATTATTAGGTGCACCGGGTATTGCATTCAACACCAATAGCTACAAAGGCACCGATTTCACCTCTTGGGGCGATTTATGGAAACCGGAATTTGCCAATAAAGTACAATTATTAGATGATGCCCGTGAAGTATTCAACATCGCGTTGTTAAAATTAGGTCAAGATCCAAATACGCAAGATCCGGTAATTATCAAACAGGCTTACGAAGAATTGTTGAAATTACGTCCAAACGTACTTTCTTTCAACTCTGATAACCCGGCGAACTCTTTTATTTCCGGTGAAGTAGAAGTGGGTCAATTATGGAATGGTTCCGTGCGCATCGCGAAAAAAGAACAAGCGCCTCTAAACATGGTATTCCCAAAAGAAGGGCCGGTCCTTTGGGTGGATAACCTTGCCATTACATCAACGTCTAAAAACCCGGAAGGCGCACATAAACTTATCAACTATATGTTAGGTGCGAAAGCGGCAGAAAAATTAACCTTAGCTATCGGCTACCCAACCGCTAACCTTGAAGCGAAAAAAGTGTTACCAAAAGAAATCACTGAAGATCCGTCAATCTATCCAACGGCTGAAGTATTAAAAAATAGCCACTGGCAAGATGATGTGGGTGATGCGATTCAATACTACGAACAATATTATCAAGAGCTAAAAGCAGCGAAATAATTTGTTCTCATAGCCATCACAAAAGTGCGGTCGAAATTTATATTAATTTTCAACCGCACTTTTTTTATCCGGTGCTAAGATAAGGAAATCAAAAACGAAAAAGGAGAGGATTATGACAACACCAATTTCAGACAAAATTCACCACGCGTTGTCTCAAATTGATAATGCGCTGTTAGCTCAGGATATTTGGCTTATTTTACAAGAGCAAAAATTTGTGGGATTCCTACCGCACTTTGTCGTACAGCACTTGTGCAACAAACATCAAATCACTCCTCAACAACTCTCCCTTCAACTGCTCCCCATTGCTGCTTGTTATGCCACCACGCCTATCTCACATTTTAATGTTGGCGCGATCGTCACAGGAGTGAGCGGCAATTTTTATTTTGGGGCGAATCAAGAATTTTGCCAAACGGATATTCAACAAACCATCCATGCCGAACAAAGTGCGATTAGTCATGCTTGGATGCGCGGAGAAAAACAAATCACCGATATTAGCGTCAACTACACGCCATGTGGCCATTGTCGCCAGTTTATGAATGAGTTAAATAGCGCAGAAAGATTACAAATTCATTTACCGCATAGCCAGAATAATCCGTTGCACCAATATTTACCTGATGCATTCGGGCCAAAAAACTTAAACATTCAGCTACATTTGCTGGATCAACATGACAATCAATTATCCTTAAACAGCAACGACCCGGTGATTTCACAAGCCCTTGCGATGGCTAACCAAGCACATGCGCCATATTCCAATTCCTTCCACGGTATCGCCATTCAAACCCGAAATCAGCATATTTATCACGGCAGTTATGCGGAAAATGCCGCCTTCAATCCAAGCTTGCCGGCAATGCAGGTGGCATTGAATTATCTGATATTAAGTGGAGAAGCCGTAGAAAACATTACCCGTGCGGTGATGGTAGAAAAACCACAGACGCTCAGTTATAAAAGGATGGCAGAGGATTTGCTGGAAAGTTTAACGAAGATTAAATTAGAGTACATTTTGGCCTAATGGTATTGAATAAAATACAGTGAACGTGCCTTTATGGTGTCCGCCTAGGTGTGGTGAGATTTTATCATCGATGCAAAATCTCTTAAAAAATCCACCGCACTTCAACGCACTGAGTCGCTTAAAACTGCTATATCCCCGCCAATTTTTTCCAATCATCGAGACCTTATGAAACAACTTTTTGCCACCACAGCCCGTGGGTTTGAAGAGCTTTTGAAATACGAATTGACCGAGTTAGGTGCGCAGGATGCCAAAGTCGCGCAAGGCGGCGTGCATTACTGGGCGGATGACGAAACCCTGTATCGCACTTTACTTTGGAGCCGTTTGAGTTCACGAATTTTATTGCCTATCGTGCAAGCGAAAGTCTTTAGCGATTTGGATTTATATTCCGCTGTGGTGGGGGTGAATTGGTTGGATTATTTTGATGAAAAAGTCCATTTTTTCGTGGATTTTAATGGTACGAACCAAGAAATTCGCCATACCTAACTCGGCGCCTTTGATTACATCCGCCGACACACCCACACCTGCTACAACGGCGTCGAAGGCGGCTGCGGCGAATGCCCGAGTTGTGTCTTGAGAGAGCGCGGGTTGAAAGCATATTTACAGGAACTCGAAACAAAAAACATTTAGAAAAAATAGCACTCTTTTTTCTGACAGGTATGCAAAACCTAGTTTAATTTAATATGATATGTGAATATTCTTTTGAGGAATACTTGGCAGTTTGTTAGTGAGAATATTGGTGATTCATTTTTTTATAAGGAGATGGTATGGAAAATATGTTTATTGAATTAATGAAAGTTAATGATTTTTCTTTTTTTATATTTTATTGATTTGGTTATGTGTTTAAGTTTTATTAAAGATTTTTGGATCTAATTCTATAGAGTATGTTCATCGTTATTTAATATCTAAGAAAAATTCTAGAATTAAAGAATTGTTAGAGTTAAATGACATGATTACTGATTCTGAGTTAGATGACTTAGTTCAAGAAGAAGTAAAGTCTAGAGTCTTTGAGATGACATCTGGCATTTCTGTCGATAAGAGTATTCGAAGAAGTATTTTGTTTGTTTCTAAAGATAAAAATATTCCTTTATCTGATTTCAAAAAAGCGCAAAAGTTTTACGTATTATTGATGGTCATTTGAATGTTGTTATTAATAAAGTTGATGTCGTTGAAAAGTATTTCAATATATTTTATTCAACAACTGTATTCCTTGCGGGACTTTATTTCTTAATTATTCCTATAGTCGATATTGGTGGATTATCAGATGTCCAAAAACCAGAGATTTTTGCATTTTGTATTTTTATGTTTATATTTTCTCTTTATATTATATCAAGAAATCAAATCTTTAAATCTGCAGAAAAAATAAAAAGGATTTTATAAATATAATAAAAATACCCACGGTTGAGCGTGGGTATGTGGTGATATAGAAAGATTTATTTTGACCAGTTAGCTTTGGCTGAAAATGCACCGCTGAAGCCTTTTTCTTGGTTAGTATAAATGCCGCCCATTTCATTAGCGTCCTTCCCAAAGAAGGCTCCTTGCATGGTTGTGCCGTCTTTTGTTCCGCTGAATTGGTTGCCGGAGATTTTACCTTCCAGTTTAGAAACAACGTTATCCGGATAACCAGTTGCCAGTAATTGGCCATTAACTTTTTTCTCATCAAAGTTAGCGGTCATATCAATACCGACAATTCCCCATCTTGGCGGGTTGACGTCGGAAGCTCCCTCATTTAGGGTTTCGTTGTTGACATGGTAGCTACTTAATCCAAGATAACGTACTTCACCTGTACGTGGAATTTCATTTACCGGGGTTAATTCACCTTGTACATAAACATAGGTTTTGCCGTCCTTTTGGTTTTGATAGATGCCGTTTCTTGTGCTGGACATGAAGATTAATCCATTAACAAAGGCACCGGTACTTAAACGGGTTTCTCCGTCTTTATCCAAATAAGTGTATCCTGGATTCACACCTTCGGGTGCAATATCAATTCGTTTCCCGTCAACGTTTAATACATCAATATTATTTGAACTTAAACGATGCACTTTTGGATTCACAATTTTGTCATTTACATCACCGCTTTTATATTCATAAGCGACACCATTATATTTTCCACTGGTTGGAATGCTCACAATTGATACCGGTGTGCTTGGATCTGATGGTTGGGCCGGTGTTGTCGGTTGTTTAATTTGATTACTTGGTTGGTTTGGCTCAGTTGGTTGCGCCACTTGATTATTAGGCTGATTTGGCGTCGTCGGTTGTGTTACCTGATTATTCGGCTGGTTTGGTGCTGTTGGTTGGGTAACTTGATTACTTGGTTGACTTTGTGTTGTCGGCTGATTTGTTTGGTTGTTTGGTTGGCTCGGAGTTACCGGTTGAGTGATGGTGTTGTTGGTGTTATCCGTATGATTTGAATCATTACCGCTGGATGAGCACGCGGATAAACTTAATGCAGTAACAACAGCGAGAATAAATAAATTGAATTTATTCATTAGTGTTCCTTATTTACAATATAGTAAAGAGAGTGGTAGTCATTTATCGTCATTTACGACGGACAGGATAATACCAAAAAATAATAACAAAGCAAATTAGTAGGTTTTATAAAATAGACAGAAAACAGCAAAAAAGTGCGGTCAGTTTTCGCGATGAATCCGGTATTATGTAGCAGTTGCACAAAGATTTAACCGATTAAAAACCTTAAAATCCCTATTGAAACTTTAACTCGATAGGGATTTTTATTATGGCACAAAAGCTGCTGAAACACGAATTAGTGGGACGCCTATTAAAGCTAAAAGAAAAACAAGATGAGCTGACGGTGCAAATGCAGTGTTTATCACAAGAGATTAACGCATTAGCTCAACCTTATATGCCGAAAGAACCAAAACCGCAGCCCTTGATTACGATGCGATTAGTTGCCCAAGTTTTGCGTGAAAATCCCGATTGGATGTTTTGTAGTGAGATTGCTGAAAAAGTCTTAATATTGGGAGGAATGCCACAATTTGTTGATGTCGGTGATAAGCATTATAACGCGGTTAACCGCATACTGGTGAAATTACATAAAAGAGGAATTATTGAACGTTGCTTCAGATCTTGGCGATTAAAGCCTTTGGAATAGAAAATAGCGGTATTTATCCGCTATTTTTGTTTCAGTCGCCATTTGACATCAGTCACGCCTCTTTCTAGTCGTTCTACGACACCTTTTGTCAGCCAATGTTTTAACGCGCCACGTACCGAAACCGTATGCTTTGGACGAACGATAGGGTCTTGTCTGTCTTTTATTAAGACAATCTCAGTGATTTCATTGACCGTAAAATAATGGTCGGGTTGGGCTTTGAGTACCGCTAAGACCATTGGTCTTAATTTTCCTCGGAATCTATGTTTGTAGGTTCGATATGAATAAACCTCAGTATCGTATTCATCGGTTAAGGCTTCATCTTCCATCACTTCAAGGGCATCGTTGAGCTTTTGGATTTTTCTTTCGACTAATTCGAGGTGTTCTAGCACTTGTGTTCGTTCACGCTGCAAGCGGTCGATTTTAGCCTGAATTTGGCTAAAGTAGATTTTATTTCCCATTACATTATCAACCTTTCTGCTTGTCTATGATTACCCTGCCAATAGCCTTGCCAGTCTGTTGTATTGTCGGTAGCAAGACAATGCCTGAGTGTGCTGTTAAATAGGCTTAAATTATCCACACGGCGATTATCTTCTCGATAAGCACATTCGTTGGCGTAGTTATCAAGATACTTATTGCTGATTTTATGGTGCGTACCGATAATCATACGCTTAAAGCGACTGAAATAGCTTTCTGCAAGATTGTTAGTGATACCTTCATCACTGCGATACTCTTTTTGATGGTTTACGCGACGCAAATCGTAGTGAATCATCAATTCGTCATAAGCTGAGTTTTCGTCTGCGTGAATACGACTGCCAGCCTTAATATAGCTTGTTGCCAATTTATTCACGACGTGACTATTTTCCGATAAAATCGGAAAGGTTAAGGTTTTCTTTGCGCCCACTAAATACGGGTTTTCTGCGGTTTCTTCTTCGGTATAACGGCTTCGCATCACCAAAATTGACCGTTTATTCGGATTAGTATTTTCTTTCAGCCGTCTGTCCACGCGCTCCGATTTCTTATTCTTTGGTCGCGGGGCGGAATGCACATAAGTGCCGTCGATATGAATTTCACCTGAAAGCGGAAATAACTGTTTCTGAATTTGTAAACTTTCACGGATTTTGTGAGCAAGCGTAAAAGCCGTCTTATATTGCACGTTCAAGTCGCGTGAGAGCTGACAAGCGGAAATGCCCTTTACCGCATTCACAAATAAGGCGATAGCGAATAAATAAGTTTGAATCGGTAACTTGTGATTCGCAAAAATCGTCCCTGAGGTAATACTAAAGGTATGTTTACAATGCTTGCATCGCCATTGCTTACGAGTAGAGATAAAGTAGGCTTCATGTTGTACACCGCATTTAGGGCAAACTTGTTCGTTTTCGCTTCTCCAGCGTAATTCATGCAGTAAAGAAAATGCATCTGCATCAGATAGTTGAGCTATCTTTAGCGGACTTAATTTTCTTGCAGAGCTAGATAACAAAAAATGCTGTGCCATAAATCTAAAAAAATGTAAAATGTGGGTATATAAGATGATTTAATCATACTCAAAAACTACATACAAGTCAATATGAGATACAAAAATGAGTATAAGCAACCGTTTAAGAGAGGTGATGGAGTATAAAGGCTTGAGTATTAAAGCCTTTGCTGAATTACTTGATATGCCTTACCGTACCCTTCAAAACTATTTACTTAATGAACGTGATCCGAGTGCTGAAGTTTTAATCAAGATCAGTGATGTGTTGAATGTTGATTTGAATTGGTTGATGCGTGGTGAAGGGAATATGTTTCGAACTCATTCAAGTGGAAAACTAACGGAGAAAGAGCAAGCTCTGATCAATTATTATCGAATAATGCCCAATGATATGCAAATCGCATTTGATATATCGTTCAAAATTCTATCAGAAAAACGTTAATAAACATGAATTTGATAACCCCTAAACTTAACAGAAGAAATAATTCTAGTTTATATCCTTACTATGCAGGATATTCTTACGAATTTGTCTATAATACATTATCTAAGTATGTGAATGATGCTTCTGCTGTATTAGATCCATGGTCAGGTACTGGATTGACATCAATTACAGCAAAGCAATTTGGTTGTTTTTCAACTGGGATAGATTTAAATCCAGTAATGACAGTCATAGCTAAAGCTAATAATATTTCTAGAGAATTATCACCATCAATTACTTCTCTTAAAGCAGACATAATAAAAAAATTTAAATATTCTAGAAATCACTTTAGAAATGATGATGGGCTTAATTTATGGTTTAATTCTTATACTGTAGGTATCATTAGATCTTTAGAGATGATCATCTACAATCTATTAGTTAGTTCAAAAAAAAGGGATAATTTGTTAGTTGATGAAAATAGTCTAAGTAGCCTAGCAAGTTTTTTTTATATTGTTTTATTTAAGATTGTTAAACAATATATAAAAAAGAATTTCTCATCATCTAACCCAACATGGGTTAAAGTTGCTAAATGTAATGATAATAAAATAAATTTAGATAAGTCAACTATTATTTATTTATTTGATAAGTTACTTGATGAGCAATTAGTGACTATAAATTCTATAGAACATTTCAATAAACAATGTGATTTGTCTAAATTTATCACAAGTAATTCAAGTGATCTCCCTATAGCCGATAATTCTATAGATTATATATTAACTTCTCCACCGTATTGTACGAGAATTGACTATGCTGTAGCAATGAGACCCGAACTATCTATATTAGGTATTGATGATAGTTTATTTAAAAATCTAAGAAATTCAATGACAGGTTCTACAACAATTAGAAAACAAAGAGTGTACTCTAAACAACAATGGGGATTGGAATGTAATAGGTTTTTGAACCAAGTAAAAGAGCATTCATCAATAGCTTCTAAGGGATACTACCATACTAATTTGTTGCAATATTTTGATGATATATATAATTCATTTTATGAGATCTCTCGAGTCTGTAAAGTAGGGGCTAATTTTAGTCTTGTAGTACAGGATTCCTTTTACAAGGATATTCATAATAATTTACCTTTATTTTTTGAGGAAATGTTGGTTGGTTTAAATTTTAAAAAGACTGATATTGTATCATTTAAAAGTAATTCATTTGATAATATAAACCCTAGATCCGCAAAATATGTAAAAAAACAAAAAACCCGAGAGTTCTTTATTAATTTTCACTATGAAGGAAAGTAATATGAATAATATAAGTCAAATAATAGAAGATGTAGAGAAACAAGTAACTCAAACTCACACAAGACAACTCGATCTTTCTTTTAATGAAATTGCTGATATGTATCAAAATGGTGAGTTAAATATTAGCCCTTCATTTCAAAGGCTATTCCGATGGTCTGAGGATAAACAATCTAGGTTCATTGAATCTCTAATACTTGAGATGCCAATACCTCCTATTTTTGTAATAGAAATAGAAAATGGTAATTATGAACTTATTGATGGTTTACAAAGAATATCAAGTTACTTGAATTTTAGGGGATTTTTAAAAAAGATATGTGTAGATGATGAGGATACAGAGACGGTCAATGACTCTGAAGCAGACAATCTAGATAATCTACCACTAGTTCTAACGGGATGTGATATAGCGCCATCACTTAATGGCTTAACTTATGAAGAATTACCAGCAGCATTTCAAATTCGTTTAAAAAGAAGCTTTGTTAGAGTACAAGTAATTCGTAAAGAAAGTAATAAGGTATTACGCTATCATATGTTTAAACGCCTTAATACTGGCGGAGAAAAGCTGGAGTCGCAAGAAATTAGAAATTGTAATATTCGGTTATTAGATAACAAGTTTGCTGATTTTTTGAAATGCATTGCAAAAGATAATAATTTCACTAGTACAGTAAAAACCACAGAAGAAAAATTAAAAAGTGCATACTTAGAGGAGTTAGTACTTAGATATTTTGCTTATAAAAATTATCGTTCTAAATATAAGAAAGATATTGAACCATTTCTTGATGAATATATGGAGTGCGTGTCCTTGCCTCAAGAGCATGAAAATTATCAACATTTTAATTATGATGATGAAGAAAGAATATTCAAAAAACTTTTTTCAGTATTGAATAAATCGTTAGGAGTATCATCCTTTGGAGCTACAACGATCTCCGGCAAAATATCTGAATCTTTTCGGATTTATCATTTTGAAGCTATTACTCAAGGAATATTACCTGTATTAGAATACATTGATGAAGGTTCTGATGATTCCATAAATACTTTGAAAGAAGCTTTGGAAAATATTAAGAAAAATTGTAATTTTATAGATATGACTACTGGGGGAGGAAAAAATACGCGTAATCGTTTAGACGAAAGAATATCTTTTGTTGAAAATAATCTTAAAGAGGTATTCAAGAATAATGACAACTAATTCCTTAGATACACTTCTAAGTCAAATAGAAGAGGATAAAATGTGGAGGGAAGAAGAGCTTAGATTCTTTGAAAACCAATTAGCTAATATTAGAGATAATTCGGATAAACAAAAATTTTTCTCTAAGGCTTTGATTCTACTTCTTTATTCAATTTTTGAAGGGCATGTAAAATTTATTTTTGAATGTTATGTTAGAGAAATAAATAATCAACGCTTAAATTGTAAAGATGTAATAACGGAATTAACTGCAAGTAACTTAAATAGAATTTTTGAAGAATTTAAGAATACTCAGCGCATACCCAAAAACCATCCTATATTTAAAAAAGAACATTCAAAAGGATTTGTAGAATTGGGAAGGAGAATTGAATTTCTTGATAATTTAGATCAAATTATGTCATCTCCTATTTACCTCGATGTATCTAAAATTGTTGACACAGAATCCAATTTAACAAAAGATGTTCTGCTAAGAATTTTATTTCGTATTGGTTTTGATAATAATATATTAGATACTCACATTCAGGCTATTAATAAGCTTCTTGAGTTTCGTAATGCAATAGCTCATGGCTCACGAAAAAATGGTTGGAGTTATGATGAATATATTGATATAAAAACAAATATATTTGATTTAATTTCACTGATACGCCATAGTGTAATTACTAATTTTTCAGGGAAGAAATTTTTGAGAAATTTTCATACTTAAAACGATGCGAGTCTATAGCAGAAAGTAAGGTATAGCAACTACTTTAAACTCACTATGCCTTTTATTTTAAATTAAGATGTTCTAATAAATTTTTAAGAGCCTTAATTTCACTATCTTTCTGCTCAAGCAACCTATTCAACAAGTCTTCCTTTTCTCTCGAGTGAGAAAGCTCCAACTTCAACCGCTCAATCTCAATCAACATTTGAGTTTCCCCACCACCTTGATAGACCGAACCTAGTGGCGATTCAATTTGAAAGCAGATATTTTTCTCACCTGATTGGATCAACTCAACAACATCAATATCTAAGATTTGAGCAATTTGCTCTAACTTATCTAGGTATAACTTCGTTTCACCACGCTCAATCTTGGCATAGCCATTCAATGACATATTCAGTTTTTCAGCCATCTGTTCTTGCGACCATTCTTTTGATTCACGGATTCTTCGGATTTTCTCGTTGATATTCATTCTTTACCCACTAATTGATGAGTGTACCCACAACTAGTGTGGTTGATATACACCGTTAGTTACTACATCAGACTGTATACATACTATACCATATACAACAAGGTTTTCCCTTAAATTTTTCCCTGATATTGATTTTTAGTTATAAGGAAACATTATGAAAGAACTGATTTACTTCTACCTTATTGTCGGTTGCTACATTGCACATCGTAGAACATCTCATCTTGATGCTAATTCAGCCGAATTTCTAAAAACATACCTGAAAATAGTATGTACATATCCTAAAGAGTTATTTAGCAAAATACCTAGTTTAAAGAAAAAAGAGTCTGAAAATCCTGAAAAACAACAAGGAGAATAAAATGGCTTTTTCTAAGTTTGGAAAATATATTTTTCCAGTGATTGCTACTGCATTTAGTATAGATGTTTTAGTGCCTAGTATATCGCCTTTACAACTAGTACCTACCTTTCAAAAGGAAATTGAGTGCGATGATTATGTTGTTGAAGAAACAGTCCGCAGATTCATTAACGAAGGAATCCGAGCTCAAAATGTTCAAGCAAATAAACTCGCTCAATTTTTTGTAGGACACGCTACGCAAGGGTTAGACCGCTCCAATCCACTCTGGGATATGTTTGGTCGAGCAATGGAAGGTGCAGGAAGTATTGCTGAAGGTACAACAAGAATGCAGAATTATATTGCATTTTCTTCTTTTGAATCTAAAGAAATATCTGATAACAACGGTGTGAAGAAGTGTAGAATTATGGCTAATTCTATTGGTAACAGATTATCAGGTAGCGCAGACTATATTACACATAACTATATTGTGAGCATTAATGGTAATCAGGTTAGTGTTGATTAACTTGTTATATAGCCATTTTTTAGAATCACAGTTCATAAGCAACTCAGCAATGGGTTGCTTTTTTATTTGACAGAAAAACAACGTAGATCTATATTAAATACCGTTCATCGTTGATGAACATCTACAATTTGCCAATGAACCATTTATTCATATTTAGCCTAGTTTCTTTCAAAGAAGCACAGCGAACCATATAGGCGTAGAACCCTTTTATTAAGGCTCTATTTTCGGTTTGCAACTCATTTATTAAAGTCCACGTATTTCTTGTGGCAGTACGGTATTCAGGGCAAAACGCTTTGAGCCGACCTGAAAATTCAGGTGGGCGTTTTTTTATGTCTGGCGTTTAGCTTTGAGTACCTTGTACACACAAGGAATACTTATGGCTCATTACTTACTTTCAAGCAAATCCAAAACATTATCTCTTAAACATATCTTCCGCCTAAGTGAAGATGAAGCCTTCAAACTTTTAAAAGCAAACCGTTGGGGAAATCCTGATAATGTTTGTGATGTTTGCTGTCCGCATTGTGGAATCCGCCACAATGCTTACTTTCTTACATCTCGCAAACGTTGGTGTTGCAAACATTGCCAACGCTACTTCTATATTACGACGAATACGGCATTTGCTTTTCATAAATTGCCGTTTGTAGATATTTTGGCTGCTATTCTTCTCTTTGCGAATGAAGTTAAAGGTATTTCAGCAATCACCATGAGCCGTCATCTTAATATCAGCTATAAAACCGCCTTTGTACTTTGCCATAAACTGCGTGAAGCCCTATTCAAAACACGTGATTTAACGCCAATGCAAGGTGAAATTCACGAAGATGGGGCATGGATAAACTTTACCTTACGCAAAACCAACTACCACAAAAATCGAAGTAAACAACGAGATAGTAAGACAAAATTTCCCAAATTTAGACCGACTAAACGCTGTATTATCAGCTTAAATCAACATGCTTCCAATGATGAAACATTATGGGGTTCAAATCGTACCATTGTTGCAATGGATTATAGTGAAAGTGCTAACACCGTTCTTGCCTTAAACCATCAATTCGTGAAACAAGGTAGTGATATTATGTGTGATGAAAATCCTGCTTATAACGGATTAGATTTTCACTACAATAAATGGGCGGTTAATCATCAAGAAGCCTTTAGTGCTAAAGGTATCAACAATAACCTTGCAGAATCTTTTAACGCAAGATTCCGTGATTTACATCGTGGTGTACACCACAAATGCGATAACAAATATGCCCTACATTATGCTAATCAAGCAGCGTTTATGTCCGATAACCGCCAAAAGTCTAATGGCGACCTATTTAGTGATATTCTCAAACGTTGCTTATGGGTATTACCGTTAAGGGAATGGGTGGGTTACTGGCAAGGGAATCATCGCACGCAAGAGCTTATCGGTATGACTGCATTTAGCTCCGAAGAAATTTCCCAGTCCTACTTCAAAAATCTCAACGAAAGAATGAAGTACGAGCAAGAGTTACTGGCTGCCTAATTTTCTTAATTGCAAAACTAATTAGAATGAACAGGGAAATCTGCTTACCTTTGACAAGGTTGAGCGGATTAGCTACGCCTGTAATAAGGAAATATTGTGTAATCAGTGAGGGAATCGGCTAAAATACGGTAAAAGAAATGCTCTTAACCCTGTTTTTGGAGTTAAGAGCATCGAAAATTTTACTGCAGTTAAGATTGCATTTAGATCTTTGTGCAACTGCTACATAATACCGGATGAATCTAAAATATCCGTAAAATCCACCGCACTTCAACGCACTGAGTCGCTTAAAACTGCTATAATTCCCGCCAATTTTTTCCAACCATTGAGATCTTATGAAACAACTTTTTGCCACCACTGCCCGTGGGTTTGAAGAGCTTTTGAAATCCGAATTGACCGAGTTAGGCGCACAGGATGCCAAAGTCGCGCAAGGCGGCGTGCATTATTGGGCAGATGACGAAACCCTGTATCGCACTTTGCTTTGGAGCCGCTTGAGTTCACGTATTTTATTGCCTATCGTGCAAGCTAAAGTCTTTAGCGATTTGGACTTATATTCCGCTGTGGTGGGCGTGAATTGGTTGGATTATTTTGATGAAAAAGTCCATTTTTTCGTGGATTTTAACGGTACGAACCAAGAAATTCGCCATACCCAATTTGGCGCGATGCGTGTGAAAGACGGCATTGTGGATTATTTTGAACGCCATGGTCTAGCCCGTCCAAACGTGGATAAAGAACAACCGGATATTCGTATTCATGCGTATTTGAATCGTGATGACGTGGTGCTGTCGCTTGATTTAAGCGGCGATGCGTTGCACATGCGCGGTTATCGTGAAGACACCGGCAAAGCGCCGTTGCGTGAAACCTTGGCGGCCGCGATTGTGTTGCGTTCCGGTTGGCAAAAAGGCACGCCGTTGGTGGACCCGATGTGTGGCTCCGGTACGCTATTGATTGAAGCGGCACAAATGGAAGCACAAATTGCCCCGCAATTATATCGTTTGCATTGGGGCTTTGATTTTTGGCAAGGGCATAATCAGGCAGCGTGGGAAAAGGTGAAGGAAGAGGCCTTAGCCTTGGCGGAAGCCGAAAAACAACGTGAAAATCTACCGCACTTTTATGGCTTCGATTTGGATCATCGCGTGTTACAAAAAGCCAAACAAAACGCCAAAAATGCCGGCGTGGCGCATTTGATGCAATGGCAACAGGGCGATGTGGCGGCGATAAAAAATCCAAGTCCGAACGTGGCGGGCACGGTGATTTGTAACCCACCGTACGGCGAACGTTTAGGCACAACGCCGGCGCTGATTGCCTTGTATTCTGTGTTTGGGCAACGCTTAAAACAACAATTTGCCGGCTGGAACGCCTCTATTTTCAGTGGTGAACCAAGCCTATTGGATTGCTTGCGTTTGCGTTCTCATCGTCAGTTTAAAGCGAAGAATGGCCCGTTGGATTGTGTCCAGAAAAATTATCAAATTGCCGAGCGCACAGAGCAAAGTGCGGTAGAAAACACCCTAGAATTTGACCACACTTCTTCGGTAACGTCTGAAGTGGCGGTGGATTTTGCGAATCGCCTACAAAAAAATATCAAGAAAATTGAAAAATGGGCGAAGCAGCAAGGACTAGACGCTTATCGCTTATATGATGCGGATTTGCCGGAATACAATTTAGCGGTGGATCGTTATGCTGATCACATTGTGGTGCAGGAATATGCTGCGCCGAAAAATATTGATGAAAACAAAGCGCGCCAACGGTTGTTGGATGCGGTGAATGCCACCTTGCAAGTGACCGGCATTGAAACCAATAAGTTGATTCTGAAAGTGCGCCAAAAACAAAAAGGTACCAATCAATATGAAAAATTGGCAAATAAAGGCGAGTATTTTTATGTGAACGAATATGGCGCGAAGTTGTGGGTGAATTTAACGGATTATTTGGATACCGGCTTGTTTTTGGATCACCGCCTGACCCGTAAAATGTTGGGCGAAATGGCGCAAGGCAAAGATTTCCTCAATTTGTTTGCTTACACCGGTTCGGCAACAGTGCATGCAGCGTTGGGTAAGGCAAAATCGACCACGACCGTGGATATGTCAAATACCTATCTCAACTGGGCGGAACAGAATTTGTTGTTGAACGACATTGAAGGTAAACAACACAAACTGATTCAAGCGGATTGCCTGCAATGGCTAGAGCAATGCGACCGTCAGTTTGATTTGATTTTTGTTGATCCGCCGACATTCTCCAATTCAAAACGGATGGAAGACAATTGGGATGTGCAACGGGATCATATTAAGTTAATGACGAATTTAAAACGTATTCTGCGCCAGAATGGCACCATTGTGTTCTCTAACAACAAACGCGGTTTCAAAATGGATTTTGCTAAGTTGGAAGAATTAGGCTTAAGTGCGGTGGAAATTTCTCACAAAACCTTGCCGTTGGATTTTGAACGCAATAAGCAAATTCATAATTGTTGGTTATTACAAAAAGATGCAGACAACTAAAAAAATGACCGCACTTATGCGATATCTGGGCAAGTTTAATGCGTTTGCGTTAAAAAGAGGGTAGGTTTAAATTATCAAAATAATAATGAATTTCATTTGTGATGGGAATATAATTATTTTGCCGTAACAAGGCGGTTCTATTGAATCATGTCAAGGAGGTATAGGGATGTTAAAGAATATTGAAAAAGCAACTGTTCTTAAACTGAATGATCTTTTAACTTATCAAGACGGTCAGGTCATTAGCAAAACCTTTTCACAAAATCCTGCCGTCGGGTTGACGATGTTTTGTTTGCCGAAAGGTGAGGAGATTAGTGCACATAAATCTCGTGGCGATGCATTGGTCACTATGCTTGAAGGAAAGACAAGAATTACGATTGATAAAACCGATTATGAGGTAAGTGCCGGAGAAAGTATTGTGTTGCCGGCAGATGTTCCCCATGCGTTATTTGCGTTAGAGAATTTTAAAATGTTTTTAACGGTGGTTTTCCCAAAAGATAAATAAGTCTTTAGATCAAAGTGTGTTGAAATGAAAAGAACCGAATGCATCGTACATTCGGTTCTTTTTATGGCATTATTTTTTGTTGTTTTCTGGGCATTGATTAATGTCACTACATTTGCCATAGAGATATAGACTGTGGCTGGAGAGTTCAATGCCGTGCTGTTTACTGATTTCTTTTTGGCGATTTTCAATTAATTCATCATTAAATTCAAATACTTTACCGCAATCGGTGCAGATAATATGGTCGTGATGTTGGGTTGGCGCCAACTCAAAAACCGATTTATTTCCTTCAAAGTTATGGCGAATTAAGATTTTGGCTTCATCGAATTGATTTAAAACACGATATACCGTTGCTAAACCAATGTCTGAACCATTCTCCAATAGCATTTTGTAAACATCTTCTGCGGAAAAATGCTGTTCACTGTGTTTTTGCATTAAAGCAAGAATCGTCAAACGGGGTTCCGTAATTTTCAATCCTGCTTTTTTTAATAATTTGATGTTTTCTTCAGACATAACAGCTCCTTTTTTGCTATTAAGCTAACTCAGCCAAACACATTTCGTCATAAACTTGTTTAACCCATTTGTTGACACGTTCAGACGTTAATTCCGGTTGACGATCTTCATCAATGCATAATCCGACAAACGTATCATCGTCAACTAATGCTTGTGAAGATTCAAAGTTGTAACCTTCTGTCGGCCAATGTCCGACAATAATCGCACCGTGCGGCTCGATAATATTACGCACGGTTCCCATGGCGTCACAGAAATAATCTGCATAATCTTCCTGATCGCCACAGCCAAAGATGGCGACAAGTTTATCCGTAAAATCAATTTGCTCTAATGTTGGGAAAAAGTCATCCCAGTCACATTGCGCTTCGCCGTAGTACCACGTCGGAATACCGAATAAGAGAAAATCGTAAGCCTCGATATCTTCTTTGCTACTTTTGGCAATATCGCGAATATCAACTAATTCGCTGCCTAATTGTTTTTGAATCATTTTGGCAATGTTTTCTGTATTGCCAGTATCACTACCATAAAATAAGCCGACAACAGCCATCTTGTTACCTATTTATTAATGTTAAAATAATCTTGTAAAATTATGCCAATAAGCTCGGCACGATTCACATTTCGTAGGGATGCTAAATCTTCTAATTGTTGAACCAAGTCCGCATGCAATTTTAATTCGACACGCTTTAATCCACAGGATTTATCACGTTTTAATTGATTGCGCTTATTAATACGGATTTGTTGTTCCCGACTCAGTGGATTGGTTTTCGGACGTCCAACTCTACGAATTTCGTTAAATAAATCTAAAGTAATACAGTCAGAATCTTGTTTTGCCATTTTGTTAACCACTGACCTGTAAGTCGACTTCTGCCATTCTAACCAAAGAGAATTATTTCAGAAGTGATAATGATAAGCCACAACCAAATTTGGGAGAAAACTATATCATAATTAACAAGCAAATGAAATTCTATTTAGATTCCCCGTGGCTATCAATTCTATTTAAAAAATGTGTGATTGCACGGATAACAAATTGCGGTTTTTCCGCATGAACCCAATGTCCGCTACCGTTAATGGTAAAGGAGGCAGCGTGTGGGCATTGGGATAAAATCCGATCGGTGTATTCGGGTAAAATGTAGGAGGAATTGCCACCTTTGATAAACAAGCAAGGTTGTGTGATGTGGCGTGATTCCCAGCCCATTAAGTGAGGGTAATTGTGTTTAAGTGCGGTCAAATTAAAGCGAAAATAATCGGCACTTGAGGCATCAAAGGATTTCAACATAAACTGTTGTACGCGTTCATCCTGAATATATTGCGCTAAAATGGGCTTAGCCTCTTGACGGGTATGGGGTTGTGCATTTTTTACAGCAAATAAACCGTTGAATACATCATCGTGCCCATGTTCGCCATACGCGACAGGCGCAATATCAATCACCACTAAGCGTTTTACTAATTCAGGGTAATTTGCCGCACAAACCATAGCGGTTTTTCCCCCCATGGAGTGCCCGATTAAAATCACTTCACGAATGCCCAAAGAATGAATCACGTCAGCTACATCTTTTGCCATTAAATCATAATTCATGTCTTCGCTATGAAAACTCAAGCCGTGATTACGTAAATCCACCCGTAGAATGGAATAATCATCACTGAATGCGCGGGCGATGACGCCCAAGTTATTCATATCGCCGAATAAACCGTGAATGAACACCAAAACAGGTTTATTAATTGCTTGTTTTAATTCATTAAATTGGAAGTTGAGTAATTTTTTCATCGGTTAAATTTGGGGCTGGAGAATTTGCTTACAGCTCGTTATAATGTGTCAAAAGGTTAAAGAGATCAAGCAAGTGGAGAGAGAAAATGAAAATTATCGAAGTGGATGAAGAGCTTTATCAATACATTGCCGGTAATACGCAATCAATTGGTGAAAGCGCTTCGGATATTTTACGTCGTTTGCTCAATCTTTCCACGAAAAACAGCTATGTTCCTTTTGCCGAGAGTTTATCTTCGTCAGTTGAACATTCTTCTTCCGCTAACACGAAACAGGACGCCAAAAAAGTCAATGCAGCGCCGGAATCAAGCGATGCAATAAAGCCTGCTGTGAAAAAGCAGCCTGATGCCGTAACGCAAAAAACCATTGAGAAATTAGAAGCGTTACTCAACTCAGAAGCATTTAAACAAGAAAATAAAGCGGTTATTCGTTTCTTAAATATTCTGACAATTTTATATCGCACCAATCCGGAAGGGTTTGCTCTCGCCACCGAGTCATTGCAAGGACGTACGCGCGTTTATTTTGCCCGTGATGAAGGCACCTTGCTGATGGCGGGGAACCACACGAAACCAAAACAAATTCCTGACACGCCATATTGGGTGATCACAAATACCAACAGCGGTCGTAAAATGCTTATGTTGGAAGGCGCGATGCAGTCCATGCATTTGCCGGAACAATTAATTGATCAAGTGCGGTCATTTTTTACGGCAAATTAATGCTTATGGCACTTGGTCGTCAATTTGCACAATCTCCTTTATTTTCCAAGCGAATCGCCTTGCAAGTTTTGCAAGGCGACGCTTTTACATGGCCGCAACTCCTCGAAAAAACACAGCAAATCTCCACATATTTACAACATCTTGGTGTGAAGCCACAAAATGGCATCGCATTGTGTGGGAAAAATCGCCTAGAACTGGTGTTATTTTATTTATCGGCGATTCAAATCGGTGCCCGCGTTTTAATGCTCAACCCCATGTTTCCACTGGAAAAACGTATTGCGCTTTGCCAATCCTATAATGCGGATTTTTTCTTTACCACAGATCACGAAGAATGTGTTGCAGAATCCCAAAAGTGCGGTGAGATTTTCAGGTGTTTTTTTACTTTTTCGGATGCCATAAAGCAGGCAGAGAAAATCGAGGCTTTCGGCGATTTTCCCGTTAATTTGACGCAACCGGCGACCATGACGCTCACATCAGGTTCCACGGGCTTACCCAAAGCCGTTGTGCATAATGCGCAAGCACATTATGCAAACGCACAAGGCGTATGTGATTTAATGCAATTTGGTGCGGCAGATTCATGGTTGCTTTCATTGCCGTTGTATCACGTCTCCGGGCAAGGCATTGTGTGGCGTTGGTTGACGACTGGGGCAACCTTGGTGTTACCCGGTGAGGATTTTTATGCGGCCGTCAATCAGGTGACTCATGTCTCCTTAGTGCCAACGCAAGTGCAACGCTGGTTACAGTATTTGCAGGAAAAACCAACAGCAATACAAACACGCGCCGTATTGCTTGGCGGGGCACATATTCCGTTAGCACTGACACAATCGTTACATCGTCTTGGTGTGAAAAGTTATTCCGGTTATGGCATGACAGAAATGGCCTCCACGGTGTTTGCTAAACAAAGTGATGAAAAAAACGGGGTAGGACAGCCCTTAGCTGGACGTGAATACTGTTTGCACAATGAGGAAATTTGGTTGCGTGGTGCAGGCTTGGCGCTAGGTTATTGGCAACAGGACCGCATCGTTTCTCTTCTTAACGAACAAGGTTGGTTTGCCACCAAAGATAAAGGTGTGTGGCACGACGGCGAACTTGTGATTTCAGGGCGAATTGATAATATGTTTATTTCCGGTGGGGAAAACATTCAGCCGGAAGAAATTGAAAAGTGGATTCTACAGTCTGATTTAGTCAAACAGGTTTTTGTGTTGCCTGTCACCGATCCGGAGTTTGGTCAACGACCGGTGGCCATTGTAGAATGGCGAGAATCGACAAAAAGTGCGGTGGAAAATCTGAACGGATTTTTACAAGGGCGATTGGAACGTTTTAAACAACCTGTTGCCTATTATGAATTGCCGTTAAATTTAAGCGACGGCGCAATCAAAGTTTCTCGGAAAACGTTAGCAGACTGGCTAGCGAAACAATTAGGATAAATATGAAAATAAACGCGTTTTTAACCGCACTTTGTGCTGCCTTATTTTTAAATATGGCGGTCTCACAAAGCGCCTTTGCCGATCAAAATACTCTGTCTTTGCCAACGGAAAAAAGCCTCAAGGCGGATCTTGCTACGGCACAAAAAATGCCGGATGGCGATGAAAAACAAACGTTGGTCACAGATATTCAAACCTCTTTGGATCTCTTGCAACAAATTCAAGCGCAGCAAAAGACCAATGAGGCGCTACAAGCTACCTTGAATGGCGCAGATGCTGAAATTCAAAAAAATAGTGCTGAGTTACAAACGCTGAAAAAGCAATTGGATACGGTAAAAGCGGCAGATTATCAATCTCGTCGCTTAGCGGATCTACAGGCTCAGCTTGAAAAATTAACCGAACAACAACAGGAAACGCAATCAGCGTTAGGGGTAGTGAATAGTCAATTGGCGGGGCAAAGCTCCGTATCTGAGCGGGCGCAAGCCACATTAACCGCCAATTTGAAGCGTGCGCAAGAGCTTAATCAAAAGCTTGGCGATAGTACGACTTCAGCAGCATTGAAACAGCAGGCTCAGTTAGAGTTACAACTGATTGAGCTGAAAAATAATTACAATCAAATTCTACTGAAAAATAGCGATCAGTTAACGGTGTTATACCAAAGCCGTTATGACTTATTAAACGCCCGAGCGCAAGTGCAACAGCAACAAATTTCCGCAATGCAAGAGGCGATTAATCAACAGCATTTGGCACAAACACAAAATCAAGTTGATCAAGTACAGCAACAAAGCCAAAGTGCGGTTAAAAATAATTATATTCAGAAAGAGTTGGAGCGTAATGCGCAACTGAGCCAATTTTTATTGGAACAAACGGAAAAAACCAACACCTTAACGCAAGATGAATTGCGTATGCGTAGCGTGTTAGACAGCTTAACGCAAACACAGCGTACGATTGATGAACAAATTAGTGCGTTGCAAGGCACCTTGGTGTTATCACGAATCATCCAACAGCAAAAACAAAAATTACCGACAAACTTAAATATCCAAGGTCTATCAAAACAAATTGCGGATTTGCGTGTGCAAATTTTTGACATGACCCAACGCCGCAATGAGCTTTATGATTTGGAAGCGTATTTAGCGAAAGTTCAAGTCGAGCAGAATCAAACCTTTACGGCAGAAGAAAAAGCACAGCTTACTAATTTGTTGACGGAGCGCCGTAAAATTGCCTCCGATGTGATTAAATCTTTAAATAACCAATTAAATTTGGCGATTTCTTTAGAATTGACACAACAGCAAATTACACAGCTTAGCGATCAAATTCAGGCGAAGTTGGATCAGCAAAGCTTTTGGGTCAAAAGCAATAATCCGATCAATTTAGCGTGGTTTAAGCAGTTACCGATGTCACTTGGTGAGCAATTTGAGGGAATTAGTAAAAAATTAGGTTTTCCGAAAAATTTTGATAACTTGCCTTATTTGCTCATGTTTGTGGCAATTTTGGTACTGATTGGCGGTATTATTTTCAGATTTAAAACACTGATTAAACAACGTTTAGCCACCATTAACAGTGAAATTAATACACTTCGTTCCGACAGTCAGTGGCATACGCCAATGGCGCTTTTATTGACAGCGATTATCGCTTTGCCATCCACATTATGGTTTTTAGCCGTATGCCAACTGTTAGGCTTTTTCTTTGTTCGAAATCCGGCGGAATTTTGGCAATGGTCGTTGAGTATGGCGGCATACTGGTGGTTCTTTAGCTTTGTGCTTGCACTTTTACGACCGAATGGTATCTCCGTTCGTCATTTTGGTTTTTCTCAGGATGAAGCGGAAAAACTGAGAGCGGTGACGAAACGAATCATTGTCGCGGTAGTATTATTATTGAATACCTCGGTTTTCAGTAATGTCATGGATAGCGGTTTAGCCAATGATGTGCTTGGCGAATTGAATACCATGGTTGCCTTGATTTTTTGTATCGCCATTATTGCTCCACGTTTTCGTAGAGCCTCAAAAACATTAGGCCAGACAAATCGTGATCACCGAGATGAACTGGTTTTAAAAATTGTCCGCATTTTATTGCAATTAGTGCCGGTCGGATTGATTGTATTGGTTGCGCTCGGTTATTACTACACCGCACTTAACTTGATTAACCATATGATTAACACCTACATCGCTTGGGTGGTTTGGTCGTTGGCGCGCCATACGATATATCGTGCGATTACGGTTTCCTCCCGTCGTTTAGCATACCGTCGCGTGCAAGAAAAACGTCAGCAAAAAGCTACGAAAGCCAATGATGGATCCTCTGCAGAGGATGTCGTGGTGGTGAGCGAACAAGAAGAGGGTATGGCGGTCAACCAAGTGCGCAGTCAGTTGTTACGTTTTGGCGATTTATTCATTTGGACGGCATTGTTTGCGATTTTCTATTATGTGTGGTCGGATTTAGTTACTGTAGCCAGTTACTTACGCGATATTACGTTATGGCAACAAACGACCACAACGGAAACCGGTGTGGTAACCGAAAGTATTTCGCTATTTAACTTAATTGTTGCTTTAGTAATTATCGGTATTACTTACATTTTGGTGCGCAACCTGCCGGGGATTTTAGAAGTGTTGATCTTCTCCCGTGTGAAGTTGTCGCAAGGCACGCCTTATACGATTAATACCTTATTAACCTATCTCTTAGTGGCTATTGGAGGCGCATGGGCGTTTGCCACCTTAGGGATGTCATGGTCTAAATTGCAGTGGTTATTCGCCGCGCTTTCTGTGGGTCTCGGTTTCGGTATGCAGGAAATTTTTGCGAACTTCGTGTCGGGTATTATTCTCTTATTTGAACGTCCGATTCGAGTCGGTGATACCGTGACCATTAACGATGTGACCGGCACGGTCGCAAAAATTCGTATTCGTGCAATTACGATTATCGATCCTGATCGCAAAGAAGTGATTGTGCCGAATAAATCTTTTGTGACCGGACAAGTCACTAACTGGGCGTTATCCAATACCATTACCCGCTTAGTGATTTCGGTCGGGGTGGCATATGGTTCCGATTTAGACTTGGTTAAACGCTTATTGTTACAAGCGGCGGCTGAGCAAGCTAATGTAATGAAAGAACCTGAACCAAGTGCTTTATTCATCAGTTTTGGCGCCAGCACCTTAGATCATGAATTGCGGGTTTATGTGTCTCAAGTCTCCGAGCGTACAAATACCATTGATGCGTTAAACCGCCGTATTAACGAATTATTTGCGGAACATAATATTGAGATCGCCTTCAATCAGCTTGATGTCTTTATCAAAAATCAAGATACCGGCGCGATTATGCCGTTGGTGGAAGTGAAATCATAAATCGAATGGAAGAGAGAAGATTATGGCAGGAAATACGATTGGGCAATTGTTTCGCGTCACCACCTTTGGTGAATCTCATGGCATCGCACTAGGTTGTATTGTTGATGGTTTGCCACCGAATATGGCGCTCTCGGAGGCCGATATTCAGCCGGATTTAGATCGCCGTAAACCGGGTACCTCTCGTTATACCACGCCACGTCGTGAGGACGATGAAGTGCAAATTTTATCCGGCGTCTTTGAGGGCAAAACTACCGGTACCAGCATTGGCATGATCATCAAAAACGGCGACCAACGTTCGCAAGATTACAGCGAAATTAAAGATCGTTTTCGCCCGGGCCATGCCGATTTCACTTATCAGCAAAAATACGGTATTCGAGATTATCGCGGTGGCGGCCGGTCTTCTGCCCGTGAAACAGCTATGCGTGTGGCGGCAGGTGCTATTGCAAAAAAATATTTACGTGAACAATACGGCATTGAAGTTCGCGGCTTTTTAAGCCAAATCGGCAAGGTAAAAATCTCGCCCCAATCCCTTGCAAACATCGATTGGGCGGAAGTGTATGACAATCCGTTTTTCTGTCCGGATAAAAGTGCGGTGGAAAAATTCGATGAATTAATTCGTGAATTGAAAAAGCATGGCGATTCCATCGGCGCAAAATTAACCGTCGTTGCTGAAAATGTGCCGGTAGGCTTAGGCGAACCGGTATTTGACCGTTTAGATGCAGATTTAGCCCATGCTCTCATGAGCATTAATGCGGTAAAAGGCGTAGAAATCGGCGATGGTTTTGCCGTCGTAGAACAACGTGGTAGTGAACATCGTGACGAAATGACGCCGGAGGGGTTTCTTTCTAATCATGCGGGGGGCATTTTGGGCGGTATTAGCTCAGGACAACCGATTATTGCGACCATTGCGTTAAAACCCACCTCCAGCATCACCCTTCCGGGGCGTTCCGTCAATCTTAATAACGAACCCGTAGAGGTGGTGACCAAAGGTCGTCATGACCCTTGTGTAGGTATTCGCGCCGTGCCGATTGCCGAAGCGATGATGGCGATTGTGTTGTTAGATCATTTGTTACGATTTCAAGCGCAGTGTCGATAATTTGCAACAGGGGAATAAATAGTGAATAAGATTTTTCATCAACTCATCAAGAGTGCGGTCATTTTTAGCAGCGTTTTTTTTGCGACCTCCACTTTTGCAGCACCACAAGACTGGCAACAGATCAAACGTCCGATTCCGGCAGAAAACGGTAAAGCCGAGGCGATTGGTAGCTATTCTAACGGCTGTATTATTGGTGCGGAGCCCTTGCCGTATAAAGGTGAAGGGTATCAAGTCATTCGGATGAATAAGAACCGTTATTATGGCCATCCGGACATGATTCGTTATTTGCAACGTCTTGGGCAACGCGTCAAAGCGGCTGGCTTACCGACCATGCTGGTGGGCGATATCGCCATGCCGGGGGGCGGACGTTTTTTGACGGGACACGCCAGTCATCAAATGGGGTTAGATGCCGACATTTGGTTGCGTATGGGCAGCATGTCTGACACGGATGCGTTGAATTCTGACGGCAAAGGTTTGTTGGTGGTGAACCGCAAAGCACAACGGGTAGATGAGAGCGTTTGGACGGCCAATCACGCAAAACTGATTAAGTTAGCCGCAGAAGATCCGAAAGTAACGCGTATTTTTGTTAATCCGGCGATTAAATTGAAACTTTGTGAAACGGCAGGTTCAGATCGTGCTTGGTTGCATAAAATCCGGCCGTGGTTTGGGCATGACTCCCATTTTCATGTGCGGCTCACCTGCCCGCAAGGCGCACAACATTGTGAAAATCAGGCTCCGGTGCCAGCCGGAGATGGCTGCGATAGCGAACTTTATTCTTGGTTTGAACCGGCAAAACCCGGGGCAACACCAAGTAAGCCCAAAGTCACACCGCCGGAACCTTTTTTGTGTCAACAGCTCTTGAACTCACCAAATCGGAGTGAATGGTTGGAGTAAGGGATGGAATTCGGTCTTGATATTTTAGCCATTTTATTTGTGGTCGCTTTTGTTGCCGGTTTTATTGACGCCATTGCCGGCGGTGGCGGATTAATCACGATTCCGGCGTTGCTGATGACAGGCATTCCGCCTGCGGTCGCGTTGGGGACTAACAAGCTACAAGCCTGTGGTGGTTCCTTTTCTGCGAGCCTTTATTTTTTGCGCAAAAGAGCGGTCAATTTTTCGGAAGTTTGGCTAATCTTGCTGATGATTTTCTTTGGTTCTGTCGCCGGAACGATTTTAATTCAGCTGATTGATGCCTCCGTCATTAAAAAAATTCTGCCATTTTTAATTTTAGCCATCGGTGTTTATTTTTTAGTGACGCCTAAACTGGGCGATGAAGATCGTAAACAACGTCTGTCTTATCCGATTTTCGCTTTTTGTATCGGCACATGGATGGGTTTTTATGACGGATTTTTCGGGCCGGGCACCGGTTCTATTATGAGCTTGGCATGTGTGACATTACTTGGTTTTAACTTAGCGAAGGCAACCGCCCATGCCAAAGTCATGAATTTTACCTCTAACTTAGCTTCATTAATTTTTTTCCTTATTGGGGGGCAAATTTTATGGACGGTCGGTTTGGCCATGATGGCGGGACAATTTATTGGCGCCAATTTAGGCGCTAAAATGGTGATGACAAAAGGTAAAACGTTGATTCGCCCAATGGTGGTGGTTATGTCTTTTATCATGACGATAAAAATGGCCTTTGATCAAGGCTGGTTTAATTTCTAACGGGATAAAGTGCGGTGAATTTCCGCAACGTTTTTTATGGCAGATTCTCAACAAAATATTCGTTTAACGGCACGTGTCGGCTATGAGCCGCATTTCTCGTGGTCCTATTTAAAGCCTAAATACTGGGGCATTTGGCTCGGTATTTTGGTTTTGCTGTTACTGGCGTTTATTCCTTTTCGTTTGCGCGATAAATTTGCCGCTAAGATTGGTTTGTTGGTTGGACATAAAGCGAAAAAGCAACGCAAACGCGCGCAAATTAATTTGCAATATTGTTTTCCGCAATGGTCGGAACAACACCGCGAACAGGTGATTGATGACATGTTTGTTGTATTGACGCAAGTGATGTTAGGGATCGGCGAAATTGCGGTTCGCTCGAAAAAACATTTGCAACAGCGCAGTGAATTTATTGGCATTGAACATATTAAACAGGCAAAAGAGCAGGGTAAAAATGTGATTTTGCTGGTGCCGCACGGTTGGGCAATTGATGCGTCAGGCATTATTTTGCACACTCATGGTATTCCGATGACATCCATGTATAACCCGCATCGCAATCCGCTGGTGGATTGGCTTTGGACGCTGGCACGCCAACGTTTTGGTGGCAAAATGCATGCGCGCCAAAATGGTATCAAACCGTTTTTGAGCCACATTCGACAAGGACAAATGGGGTATTATTTGCCGGACGAAGATTTTGGTGAAGAACAAAGCGTGTATGTGGATTTCTTTGCGACCTACAAAGCAACCTTGCCGGGGATTAATAAAATGGCGAAGTTGGCAAAAGCCGTTGTGATCCCGATGTTTCCGCGTTATAACGCGCAGCTGGGTAAATACCAAATGGAAATTCATCCGGCAATGGACCTTAGTGATGATCCGCAGCAATCTGCTCGCGCCATGAACGCAGAAATCGAAAGTTTTGTCACCGAAACACCGGAACAATACGTGTGGATTTTGCAGCTTCTGCGCACCCGAAAAAATGGCGAAGATCTTTATGATTAATGTTCGGCAATCTTGCGATTTATGATAATATGCGCGCCGATTTATAATTTTAATTTGTGTGAAAAAACAACCGCACTTTTAGGTAAAAAAATGGAAAAACAACTTGCACTCATTGCTTCCTCAATTAAATCCATTCCTGATCATCCGAAACCGGGGATCATTTTTCGTGATATTACCAGCTTAGTAGAAGAACCGGCGGCGTTTCGTGCGGCGATCGATTTGATGGTGCAACATTGCAAAGATAAAGGCATTAATAAAGTCATTGGGACGGAATCCCGTGGCTTTATTTTTGGTGCACCGGTGGCATTGGCATTAAATGTACCTTTCGTGTTGGTACGCAAACCGGGCAAATTGCCGCGTGAAACCATTGCGCAATCTTATGAATTGGAATACGGACAAGACACCTTGGAAATTCATGTGGATTCCATTCAAAAAGGTGATAACGTATTGATTATTGATGACTTATTGGCAACAGGCGGAACCGTTGAAGCCACGGTTAAATTAGTACAACGTTTGGGCGGCGAAGTGAAGTATGCGGCATTCGTGATCAATTTACCGGATCTCGGCGGCGAACAACGCTTACGCGATTTAGGCGTAGAACCTTATACTTTAGTTAATTTTGCTGGTCATTAATTTTCTAAACGGGCAGGGATAAAGCATGAGTTATCAAGTATTAGCAAGAAAGTGGCGACCAAAAACGTTTGCCGAGGTTGTCGGTCAGCAACATATTTTGACCGCACTTGCTAACGGTTTGCGTGAAAATCGCCTGCATCATGCTTATTTATTTTCCGGCACGCGTGGCGTGGGAAAAACCTCCATTGCCCGTTTATTTGCCAAAGGGCTGAATTGTGTTAACGGTGTGACTGCCGAGCCTTGTGGTGTATGTGAACACTGTAAAGCCATTGAAGAAGGCAATTTTATCGATTTAATTGAAATCGATGCGGCATCCCGCACCAAAGTGGAAGATACACGCGAGCTGTTGGATAACGTGCAATACAAGCCGGTGTTGGGGCGTTATAAAGTATATCTTATCGATGAAGTGCACATGCTTTCACGCCATTCTTTCAATGCGCTCTTGAAAACTTTGGAAGAGCCGCCGGAATATGTAAAATTCCTGTTGGCAACCACCGATCCTCATAAACTGCCGGTAACGATTTTATCTCGTTGTATGCAGTTCCATTTGAAAGCCTTAGAGCAATCCCAAATTGCGGAGCATTTGGGATACATCCTAAATCAGGAACAGATTCCCTTTGAGTCTTTAGCATTAGATAAACTCGCCAGTGCGGCACAAGGCAGTATCCGCGACAGCCTCAGTTTGACAGATCAAGCCATTGCAATGAGTAACGGCAATGTCACGCTCAATATTGTCAATGAAATGCTTGGTTTATTAGATGAAACCCAAGCCATTGAGATGATTTATGCCTTGCAACAAGGCAATGGCGAAAAGCTTATGCAAGTTGTGAATGAGGTGGCGAATAAAGCAGGTGATTGGGATGAGCTGTTGCGTGAAGTTGCAGAAAATTTGCACAAGATCGCAATGCAGCAATTATTACCACAATCCTCGTTAACAGAAGCGGATCACATAGGCTTTTTAGCGAAACATATCGCACCACAGGACGTGCAATTTTTCTATCAAGTGGTGGTGAGCGGACGGAAAGAATTAAGTTTGGCACCAACGGCGCGCATGGGCGCAGAAATGGTGTTATTGCGTGTGTTGGCGTTTCATCCGAAATTTATTGGTCAACCACTAAACCTTGAAAGTAGTACGCAAGAAAGTTCACCAAAAAATCCATCAAGTGCGGTGGAAAATCGTGTTAAATCTTCTGGTCAAACTGCTTCAGCGGCAATTGAAATGCCCGTGGTTTCTCAGGCGATAAAAGCCCATTATCAAGATCGTAAAAAATCCACTACGAATGAAACCGTGGCAAAAAGCGCGCAACCTCAATCCACGCAATCGGCAGAACCCTTGGTGAGTTCGCCTGTACTTGGCGCATTAAACGGATTAGACCAACTGGATGCCATGCCGACCAGCCCTTCTCAAGAAAAAAAAAAGTCTGAACGCCTAGCACAACATTCCTCTGAAAAACTGACCGCACTTTCTCAGGCTTCTGACACCTTGGATGCTAAAAGTGCGGTAGAAAATCCGAATGAATCGGAGATCGAAGAAAACGATTCAGATGGGCTAGGCGAAGATTACCGTTGGGAGTGGAGCAACCCGGAGCTAGCACAGGTTGAGCAGGGCCCGAAACCTTCGGATATCAAGGCCGCCATTCTGCAAGACATTACCCCTGAATTACAGCAAAAAATTGTCCATTTAACGGAAGAACAAGATCGCTGGGCACAGTTAATTGAACAAAGCGGTGTGGAAAATCTCACCAAAGAATTTGCGTTAAATACCTTTATTTGGACGGAAAGCGAAGACGCGTTTAAATTGGGCGTACGTTCCAGCCATGCACATTTGAATCAAGGTAAACATTGCAAATTGCTACAGCAATCGGTTTCACATGTGTTAGGGAAAACCATTGCATTGACCGTTGAAATCAATGATGACGAGCACTATCTCACGCCGACAGATTGTCGCCGTAAAATTTATGCTCAATTACGGGAGCAGGCGAAGCAAGATTTATTGCAGGATCAAAAATTGCAATTATTAGAACGTGAATTTGATTGTAGCGTTGATGTGAAAAGTATTCGTCCGGTGTAATGATGTTTAGAAAACATGCCTTTAAATTCCTCGCGTTTCTCGTTTTTCTTATAGCGGCGATTACCGGTTATCTTGTTTATAGCTTAACGATTTTCTCTCCCGTCAACATTCACTTTAGCACGACGCCAAATCTCACCTATCATCCGATAAAAAAACAGGATGAGTTAATTTGTTATCAAGCAGACCAGGCACCACGCGAAATCACACAAAAGACATTTCGCTTGTTGGTTTGGAATTTGCATAAAGGACAAGATGCCGGTTGGCAACAGGCACTGAATCGTTTGGCACAGGGGCGTGATCTGTTGCTATTACAGGAAGTGTTAAACACACAAGAATTGGCAACACAATATTCATCGCGATTTCCTACCGCACTTTATGCTAGCGCCTTTGCTTATTTACAACAACAATCAGGCGTTGAAATTCTCTCTCAATTTGCACCGCACTTTTACTGTGCCGGCGCAAAATCCGAACCTTGGATTCGTATTCCCAAAGTGGGCGCAGCGATGAGCTTGCCTCTGTCCAACGGG
The DNA here is from genome assembly GCF_901873365.1 of uncultured Aggregatibacter sp. GTDB lineage: Bacteria > Pseudomonadota > Gammaproteobacteria > Enterobacterales > Pasteurellaceae > Aggregatibacter. The sequence continues at coordinate 22,637 of NZ_CABFLM010000093.1, read as the reverse complement.
CAAGCGCTGTTATTGGTCAACGTGCATTTGATCAATTTTGAAATAAATCCCACGACTTATGAAGAACAACTTCGCACACTGATGCAGTTAGTTTCACAACATCAAGGCCCACTTGTGTTATCCGGTGATTTTAATTCTTGGAATGGTTATCGCGCGCAAATCATCCGAAAAGTGATTAACGAATTTGGTTTAGAGGAAGTGTCTTTTGAACAAGATCACCGATTACGTTTTTTAGGTAATCCGTTAGATCATGTTTTTGTGCGTGGGCTAAATGTGTTGAACGCCACAACAGAACCCACGGAAAGCTCTGATCATGCACCGTTGCTGTTAGAGGTGGAATTAGCAGATTAAACCGCAGCCGTGATCACAATTTCTACTTTCCAGCGAGGATCCGCAAGTTTAGCTTCCACGGTAGCACGCGCTGGGGGATTTTGCACATCAACCCATTCATCCCAAGCTTGATTCATTAACGCATAGTCCTGCATGTTCGCCAAAAAAATTTGTGCGTTTAGAATACGGCGTTTATGGGAATGTATTTTTTCCAGCAACTTGTCGATAAGCGTCAAGACTTCTTTCGTTTGCTCGTAGGTATTCTGTTCTACGCTGGTTTCCGGCACTTGCCCTGCAAAATAAGCAACACCCTGATAAATTACGGCTTCTGCAAGACGAGCGTTGGTGTCAATGCGTTGAATTTGTGTCATGTCATCTTCCTCTGAATAAAAATAATTCTCAGAGATTATACCAATTCTCACAAAAAACCTCTAAAATTCTTGAACCTTCCATTCAATAATTCATCTGATTTATGAAGCTATTAATTTCGAATCAACACGGTGCCATTGTGATGGCGCTTATGCCATTTTTATACGGAATGTTGCTCAGTCATCCAATTTGGCAACATATTTTCTTTTTGTTGGCGTGGTTTTCCTTGTATTTAATGACTTATCCGTTTCTGAATTTATTTAAAGGCAGAAATTTGGAACTGTATATCAAATGGTCGTGGATTTATTTCTTTGCCTGTGTCATTTTTGCTATTCCGGTATTGATTTATAACTGGCATACGGTGTTATTTGTGGCAGCCATGTTGCCGTTCGTGTTAGTCAGTATTTATTACGTTAAGCAAAAAGATGAGCGCGCTTTTTTAAATGATTTAGCGGGTATTGTGATTTTTGCCATTGCCGGCATGGGATCCTATTATTTTCCTGACCGCACTTTTGATGACAAAATTTGGCTGGTCGCGCTGTATCCGAGCTTATTTTTTATTGGAACCACTTTATATGTGAAATCCGTTATGCGCGAGCGTAAAAATCCGTTGTATTTAAAATTATCCATTGGTTTTCACGCCCTTTGTATTCTCGGATTTGTTTTTGTCCAACAATATCTCATGGCGTTGGCGTTTGTGCCACCATTCATTCGTGCCATTTGGTTGCCGCAGAAAAAAATGTCGGTCAAACAAGTGGGTTTCACCGAAATGGGGATTTCCCTATTGTTTTTTGCCAATTTACTTTATGCCACTTTGTAGATAAAGGGTGAAAAATAGAGAGATGATGAAAAGATAGACAGATGATGAAAAAACAATTGAAATATATTGCCCTCGTATTCGGGTTATTGAGCGGTTTCGCCCAAGCCAATCTTGGACTTCCAATTTCCGTTGGAAATACCGTCCAAGAGATGGATAAGCTGTTACGTAATCAATTAACGAACGACCAGTTGAGGGAATTGGCGCAACGCTTTTTACAAGCCGGCGATTTACGTACCGCATTTAATACCATGCATATTTTGGCGCTGAAAGATGATCGTCGTGCGCAGCTTGATCTCGGGCGGTTTTATTTCCGTGGTGATGGCGTGGCACAAGATTACGGTAAAGCCTATTGGTGGTTTAGTGAAGCAGCCGAAAAAGGTAGCGCCATGGCGTTAACAAATTTGGGGATTTTATATGCTGGCGGTTATGGCATTAAAAAAAATCTTCCGCATGCCATCTCTTTATTGGAAAAAGCCGCCTCAGCCAATGATTCCCATGCCATGTTGGTTTTAGGCATGTTGTATTACAACGAGGACAAGATTAAAAGCCTGAGCAAAGCTTTTCGTTGGTTAGAAAAAGGCGCGAAACGTGGCAATGAGGAAGCCATTTTCCGTTTAGCGTTAATGTATGAACGAGGCGAAGGCACAAAACGTAACCGACCGATGGCGATTTCTATTTATAAAGATTTAATCGCACAAAAAAGCCGTTTTTCTGAAGAAGCAAAAGAGCGTCTGGCGTTATTAGAAGGTTAAGTGGATACAATAAATGGATGAGATTCGATACATATACGAAAAATGGCATGAGTATGCGAAAGCGCAGGATGTTGAAGCGTTAATTGCGTTATACGCGGATCATGCGGTATTTGAAAGTCCTTTGGTTCCGGCTATCTTAGATAGGACAAATGGCGTACTGAATGGCAAGGATGACATTAAATTTTTTTTACAGGAAGGAACAAAGCGTCGTCCTAACGAATTGGTTAAATGGTTTCGGCGTGGTGATTATCTCACAAATGGGCGTTTATTAGTTTGGGAATATCCAAGGCAGACGGATGAGGGTGAGCAAATTGATATTCTAGAATTGATGGAAATCGAAAACGGGCTCATTCAACAACATAGAATCTATTGGGGCTGGAAAGGATGTTTGCTGATTAGTCAGGGGTTAGCGAGATTGCAGCACGAATGATTAACCTCGATGCACAATTCATGTAGCGTGCATCTTGATGCACGACCAAACCACACACGGAGCATTATTTAACCCTTTCATGCATTCACGATTTTGTGCAACCGGAAAACCCACCGAACTTTTCATATAAAAAAGGACGCCAATCATGCGTCCTTTTGAGTCTGAATTTAGCGTTATTCCTCTGGAGTAACCACTTCAATTTCCACATTGCTGTGCAAGCCGCGCGGTAACTGCGTCCCTTTGCGACCCCGTTCGGCGCGGAATTTCTGTAAATCTTCCGGTTTTAAGGTCACTTTACGTTTCCCGGAATGGAAGACGAGGCTGGAATTTTCCTCAATCAACAATAACCGCACCAGTAATTCGGAACGTGCTTTGGCGTTGGCGGATGGAATAGTGACGATTTTGTTGCCTTTGCCTTTAGAGAGTTCCGGTAAATCTTGTGCAGGGAAAATCAGCATTCTGCCGGCGGAGGTAAGCGCCACCAAAAGTGCGGTCGGATTTTTCAGTGTTAACGGTGGTAACACTTTGGCATTTTCCGGTAAGGAAATGAGCGCTTTACCGGCTTTATTACGGGCGACTAAATCGGCGAATTTACAAATAAAGCCATAGCCGGCGTCGGATGCCATGAGCAACAGCTGATCTTCATTTTCAATCAGCAGCTGATCAACGGTTGCGCCTGCCGGCAGGGTAAGTTTACCGGTGAGCGGCTCGCCTTGGGAACGGGCGGACGGCAGACTTAGCGGATCCAGTGCATAACTGCGCCCCGTGCTGTCGATAAATACTGCGGGTTGATTACTTTTACCGTAGGCATGCGCCAAATATTTGTCACCGGCTTTGTAACTTAAGCCTTGCGGATCAATGTCATGCCCTTTCGCGCAACGCACCCAACCCATTTCCGATAAAATCACCGTCACCGGTTCTGTCGGCAGCATTTCATTTTCTGCAATGGCTTTGGCTTCCGCTCGTTCAACTAACGGCGAACGGCGTGGGCTAGTGTACGTTTTGGCATCCTGTTGAATTTCTTTTTTCAACAGCGTATTTAAACGGCGTTCGGAGCCTAAAATCTCTTCTAAAGATGACCGCTCTTTTTCTAACTCCGCTTGTTCCGCTTGCAACTGGTGTTCTTCCAGTTTCGCCAAATGACGCAAACGCAAGTTCAGAATGGCTTCCGCTTGTGCATCGCTTAAGTTGAAACGTGCCATTAATTCGGCTTTCGGGTCATCTTCGTGACGGATGATTTCGATGACGTCATCAATATTCAAAAAGGCAATCATCAAACCTTGCAAGATATGCAGGCGGGCAAGCACTTTGTCTAAGCGATATTGCAAGCGTCGGGTCACGGTGGTGCGACGGAAAGTCAGCCATTCGGTGAGGATTTCCAACAAATTTTTCACTGCCGGTTTGTAATCCAAGCCAATCATGTTCATGTTGACACGGTAGCTTTTTTCCAAATCGGTGGTGGCAAATAAATGCGCCATCATAGCATCGGTATCTACGCGATTCGAACGTGGCACGATCACAATACGCACCGGATTTTCATGATCTGCTTCATCACGAATATCTTCTACCATCGGCAGTTTTTTCGTGGTCATTTGCTCGGCAATTTGCGCAATCACTTTGGATGGCGAGGCTTGGTGTGGTAGGGCGCTGATAATGATTTCCCCGTCTTCTTTTTTCCATGCGGCACGCATTTTGATAGACCCGCGACCTTGTTGATATATTTTGCGAATTTCTTCTTTCGGCGAAATGATTTCCGCCTCTGTCGGGAAATCCGGGCCTTGCACTACGGTCAACAAATCATTCAAGGTCGTTTTTGGATTATCCAGCAACATCACTGCAGCGTCGGCGATTTCATTAATGTTATGCGGAGGAATATCTGTTGCCATCCCCACCGCGATTCCTGTCGTGCCGTTGAGTAAAATATGCGGCAAACGTGCCGGCAAATATTGCGGTTCTTCTAAGGTACCGTCAAAGTTCGGTTGATAATCCACAGTACCTTGACCGAGCTCCGCCAATAGAACTTCTGAAATTTTAGATAAACGGGATTCCGTATAACGCATCGCCGCGAAAGATTTCGGATCGTCCACCGCGCCCCAGTTGCCTTGCCCGTCAACCAATGGGTAACGGTAAGAGAAGGGCTGCGCCATCAACACCATGGCTTCATAGCAAGCGCTATCACCGTGCGGGTGGAATTTACCCAACACATCCCCTACGGTACGGGCAGATTTTTTATATTTTGCCGCCGCATTCAGCCCTAGTTCGGACATGGCATAAATAATGCGTCGCTGTACCGGCTTCAAACCATCACCGATAAACGGCAAGGCGCGATCCATGATGACGTACATGGAATAGTTGAGGTACGCCCTTTCGGTGAAGTGGCGTAGTGGCATTTGTTCGATGCCTTCGTAGTTGATGGAGTCTGTTGTCATTTGATTTTCTTGTTTACTAAATTTTGTATTAATTTCTATCGGTTTTTGCCTGATGGGAAACCTACTTTTCTTTGGTTGTTTTTAATTATTTTGGAGATTGACCATATTGGTTTTCCTCAGATCTACCTTCTTGAAATAATAGTTTTAAGATTAATAAAATTTCATAAAGTAAGAAAGGTACTATGATGTAAAACCAGTATTTTTCTAGCCATGGTATATTTAAAATATCTGTGCCAAATTTTAGTGCGATAAATAATCCAATAAAGGTAATTAAAATCATCCAGAATGGAAAGAGTAGATATAGTATCCAGTATTTAGATTTATTCAGATCTTGCAGTCTTCTCGCGGTGGTTGATAGCAATGGGATGATACTTATAAGTAAATAAACGCAACTTGTTGTATGTAAAGTGAAAATATGTTGTTTAGTTACATAATTATCTTTAGTCGTTATATTAAAAATATCGAAATGCAATAAATCAGAATAAGAATATATATATTCTTTGATAAATTGTTCAGTAATTTGGAATCCGGCAGCCATAATGATAGTTAGAAGAATAAATGAACCCAGCTCTAACCGTCTAGCTCTTCCTTTATAATCAAATATTTTTTGCCAGCAAATTAAAAAATAAGAAATAATAGAATCCATATTTTGCTCCTAATTATACGGATAAATCCACTTGATCCCCTTTCGCTTGCAACCAATTTTTACGGTCTTCAGCGCGTTTTTTGGCCAGTAGCATATCCATGGTTTCGATCGTTTCTTGGCTTTCTTCACCTTGTGCTTCAAAGGTGAGTTGCACTAAACGACGGGTGTTCGGATCCATCGTAGTTTCGCGTAATTGCATTGGGTTCATTTCACCCAGCCCTTTAAAACGCTGGACGTTCGGCTTGCCTTTTTTCCCTTTGAGACGATCCAAAATAGCCTCTTTTTCGCTTTCATCGAGGGCATAGAAGACTTCTTTGCCTAAGTCGATTCGATAGAGCGGTGGCATCGCAACATACACATGGCCTTGTTCTACCAGTTTCGGGAAATGGCGTAGGAAAAGGGCGCAAAGTAGGGTGGCAATGTGTAAACCATCCGAATCCGCATCGGCGAGAATACAAACTTTACCGTAGCGTAATTGGGATAAATCATCGTTGTCGGGGTCAATGCCCAGTGCCACGGCAATATCATGCACTTCTTGTGAGGCTAACACTTGCTCCGGTGACACTTCCCAAGTGTTCAGAATCTTACCGCGCAACGGCAAAATCGCTTGGTATTCACGTTCCCGTGCTTGCTTGGCAGAACCGCCGGCAGAATCTCCTTCCACGAGGAATAGTTCGGTTAAATTGAGATCTTGTGAGCTGCAGTCGGCGAGTTTGCCCGGTAGCGCAGGGCCGCTCACCAGTTTTTTACGCACCACTTTTTTCGCTGCACGCAAACGGCGTTGGGCTGAACTGATTGCCATATCCGCCAACAATTCGGCAGTTTGAACGTTTTGATTGAGCCACAAACTGAAAGCATCTTTCACAACGCCGCCAATAAACACCGCACTTTGACGGGAGGAAAGGCGTTCTTTGGTTTGTCCGGCGAATTGCGGATCTTGCATTTTAAGGGAAAGTACATAAGCACAACGATCCCATAAATCGTCAGCGGTGAGTTTCACGCCACGCGGCAATAAATTGCGGAATTCGCAGAACTCGCGCATCGCGTCCAATAACCCTTGACGCAAACCGTTGACGTGTGTGCCGCCAAGTGCTGTCGGAATCAGGTTTACATAGCTTTCACCAATGAGTTCGCCACCTTCCGGTAACCATAATAACGCCCAAGATACCGCTTCTTTTTCGCCTTTAAATTCACCGATAAACGGTTGTTCCGGCAAGGTGACTAAACCGTTTACCGCTTCCATTAAATAGTCGTTCAAACCGTCTTGATAAAGCCAAGTGTCTTCGGTGTCATTCACTTTATCGATAAATTTAATTTCTAGCCCTGAGCACAACACCGCTTTGGCGCGGAGTAAATGACGTAAACGGCTGACAGAGAATTTTTCGCTGTCGAAATATTTCGGATTTGGCTTGAAATGTACGGTGGTGCCGGTCGTGCGGCGACCGCAGGTACCGATAACGGTGAGGTCTTCTACTTTTTGACCATTTTCAAAGGCGATTTTATACACTTCGCCATTCCGTTTAACGGTGACATCAACTCGCTCGGATAAGGCGTTCACCACAGAAATTCCCACCCCGTGCAAACCACCGGAGAAGGTGTAATTTTTATTGGAGAATTTACCGCCGGCGTGCAGTTTGCTCATGATGACTTCTACGCCGGATACTTTTTCCACAGGGTGAATATCTACCGGCATACCGCGCCCGTTGTCAGTCACTTCAATGGATTGATCTTTATGCAAAATCACTTCAATTTTCGTGGCAAAACCGGCAAGGGCTTCGTCCACGCTGTTGTCGATAACTTCTTGTGCAAGGTGATTTGGGCGGGTGGTGTCGGTGTACATACCTGGGCGGAGTTGTACCGGCTCAAGGTCTTTTAAAACGGTGATTTCGTTGGCGGAATAATTCGTTGTCATAGTCATTCATCAAATCTTGAAAGCAAAATTGCGCAAGATTATAGCAAAAAACAACGGAATTTTTAACCGCACTTACCGGTTTTGTCGAAAGGCTGGCGCGGTAAGTGCGGTCATATTAGCTGGACTTTGGATTATGACGGATCTTCGTCATGCTGATTTTTCAGGGTGGAGAAATAGTTGGCCAAAATCGGGCCGGAAACATTGTGCCAGAAACTGAAAACGGCACTTGGCACCGCGGCAATCGGATTAAAGTGCGCGGTGGCTAAGGCAGCGCCGAGACCGGAGTTTTGCATACCCACTTCAATGGCGATCGCTTTGCTGTCGTAATTATTGAGGCGTAAGGCTTTGGCAGCGATAAAACCAACGAGATAGCCAAGGCAGTTATGCAAGACGACAACACCGAAAATTAATAAACCGGAATCAATGATTTTGTCTTTGCTACCGGCGACGACGGCGGCAAGGATTAACACAATGGCAATCACCGAAACCAACGGCATGGTTTGACTGATTTGCGCCATTTGTTTTTTTAACAAGGCGCGAATCACTAAACCTAAGAAAATCGGGAAGAGCACCATTTTTAATACCGAGGCAAACATAGCGGAGGCATCAATATCAATCCATTGGCTGGCTAATACATAGAAAATGACCGGCGTTAATAACGGTGCCAGCAAGGTGGAAATGGTGGTGCAAGCGACGGAAAGTGCAGTGTTGCCTTTCGCTAAATAGGTCATCACGTTGGAGGAGGTGCCGCCCGGGCAAGCGCCTACCAGAATCACACCGATGGCTAAATCTGTTGGGAGCGCAAAGACTTTTGCTAATGCAAACGCGATAGCTGGCATGATCACAAACTGTCCAACCACACCGACAATAACGGATTTCGGGTGCTTAACGACTTCGCTGAAATCGTTAAAGGTGAGGGTAATGCCCATACCAAACATGACAATGCCCAGTAAGTAAGGGATATATCCGCGGATTTCGAGGAAGGTTTCCGGTGAAATAAACGCGAGGAACGCAAAGAGTAGTACCCAAAGTGCAAAGGTTTTACTCACAAATTGGGTTAATTTGAGCAAATATGGCATAAATTTTCCTTAAATAAACATACCGAGTAGTAAAAAGAGGTTAAAAATAGCAGAAATTTGACGGGGAATACAAAGATTTTTCATGGATTTTTTAGAACAAGTTAATCAATACATAAAATAAATGTGCATTGCCTTGTGTCAAAAAAAATAGCTCGGGAGAAACGAGCTATTTTCTATCTGATCTATCAGAGAAGTGCGGTTGTTTTTTCGCTTATTTTTTCGGGACTTCTTCTTGGCAATACGGGCATTCCATTAAATGCTGTTCACCATTATGCACAATAAAATGGCCCATTTTTTTAGCTTTGGTGTCGAGATACGCGGTGTTGTAGCGATTTTCTCCCACATTTAACGGTACGCGTTCCACGACATTAATACCGGCTTGTTTCATGGTGTCGATTTTTTCCGGATTATTGGTCAGCAAGCGAATTTTTTTTACGCCAAGCAAATCAAAAATATCGGCACACACGCTGAAATTTCGTTCATCGGCGGCAAACCCCAAAGCAAGATTGGCTTCAATGGTGTCCATGCCTTGATCTTGCAGGGAATACGCGCGGATTTTGTTAATTAGCCCAATGCCACGGCCTTCTTCACGGTGATAAATTAACACACCACGTCCTTCTTGATTAATTTGACGCAACGCGGCAGCCAGTTGGAAACCGCAATCGCATTTCAAACTGTGCAATGCATCGCCGGTTAAACATTCGGAATGAATGCGTGCCAATACAGGCTCATCACTGTTGCGAATATCGCCTAAAACGAGAGCAACGTGTTCTTTTTTAGTGTCCGGAAATTCAAAGCCCACGATTTTAAATAAACCGAATTCTGTTGGTAAATTGGCTTGGGCGACCAGTTCAATTTTTGCCATAACTTGTCCTTTTGTCCTGATTCTTTTTCTTTTAGTGAGTTCTGATGATAAAATGGCAGTCCGATTATCACTTATGGTTATAAATATGTTAAAAAGATTGTCATTATATACATTATTGCTTTGCCTTGTCCCTCTTTTTGTCTGGCTGTCCGCTTGGCAGTGGAATGGCAATATCGTCTTCGAGAGCTACGAACATCCTTTATATTGGTTAACGGAAAGCGGCAGTGTGCCTTACGCCATCATTACTTGCGGCGTCTTTGCGTTGCTATTTTTACCATTATTTTCCAATCGTAAACAATGGATTTTAGCTGTTGCTGTTATGGCTTTTTCCATGGTCATCACCCAAGGTGTGAAATCCGGCTTAAAAAATGCCTTTTCCGAACCGCGTCCTTTCGTGACGTATGTCACCGAACAAACCGGCAGCAGTGCCGATGCGTTTTATGCACAAGATCGTCAAGCACGAGCGCAAATTGTTGACCAATTCTATCAAACACAACGTAATGTGCCGGAATGGATCAAGGGGCATTATGCTGCAGAAGTCGGGTATTCTTTTCCTTCCGGTCATACTATTTTTGCTGCCAGCTGGCTCATGTTGGCGGTGGGCTTTATGCAATTAATCGGTAACAAAAGCCGCCGTGCAAAAGTATTGGTCGGTTTTATGAGCCTTTGGGCGATTTTTATGCTCATCAGCCGCTTACGTTTCGGTATGCATTACCCAATTGATTTGTTGATTTCTATTATGATTGCTTGGCTCATTCATTTAGGGATTTTTCAATTTTTGGCTAAGAAAAATTATTTTAAGCCGGTGGATCACTAATTTTTAGCCAAAAGTGCGGTTGTTTTTTTAGGTATTTTTAAAAGGAGAATCAAATGCTGTACGGATTAGATATCGGCGGAACCAAAATTGAATTGGCGGTGTTCAATTCTCAGTTGGAAAAACAATATTCCGAGCGTGTGGAAACACCGAAAAACTGTTATGAAGATTGGTTAAATACCATTGTTCATTTAGTAAAAAAAGCCGATGAAAAATTTGGTTGCAAAGGGTCTGTGGGATTAGGCATTCCGGGGTTTGTCAATCAATCCACCGGTATTGCGGAAATTACCAATATTCGCGTGGCGGACAATAAACCGATTTTGCGTGATTTATCCGCATTGTTAGAGCGTGAAGTGCGGGCTGAAAATGATGCAAACTGCTTTGCCTTATCGGAAGCATGGGATGCAGAAAATGCGCAGTATCCTTCTGTGTTAGGCCTAATCTTGGGAACCGGATTTGGTGGCGGTTTTGTGATTAACGGAAAAGTTTACTCAGGTCAAACCGGTATGGCAGGCGAATTAGGGCATTTACAACTGAACTACCACGCGTTAAAACTGCTCGGTTGGGATAAGGCACCGATTTATGATTGCGGTTGTGGCAACAAAGCTTGTTTGGATACCTATTTATCCGGCCGTGGTTTTGAAATGCTATACCGTGATTTGAAAGGCGAAGCGTTAGCGGCAAAAGAAATTATTCAACGTTTCTATGCCGGTGATAAAAGTGCGGTGGATTTTGTCGGTATTTTTATTGAGCTTGCGGCGATTTCTATCGGCAACATTATTACGGCTTTCGATCCACATCTTATCGTGCTTGGTGGGGGATTATCCAATTTCGATTATTTATACGAAGCGTTGCCAAAAGCGTTACCACCGCATTTGATGCGTAGCGCCAAAGTACCGGTGATTAAAAAAGCCAAATACGGTGATTCCGGCGGCGTACGTGGTGCGGCAGCGTTATTTTTATCGAGTTAATCTCCTCGTTAAATAAAAAATAGCACCTAAAATGGTGCTATTTTTTTATCGGTTATTTGGCTTCCGTCAGAATCGTGTGCAACTTGTTCGTTACGATTTGGCGGAAGCGCTTGTTTATTTCGCCTATGTATTAACTAAGGCTTCCGGATCCGCTTCGCCGGAGCGTTTAACCAATGCGAAGAACAACACGACACAAACAATCGTTGTCGCAAAGCCGAGGTAAACGGACAATTGATAGTCTAAACTGAAACCGATTTTGTTGTAATACAAATAGGTTGCACAGACAGTAGTAATAAACCATGCAGGGATAGACGCCACCCAGTGGAATTTATGATAACGGTATAAATAAGCTGCCGCTGTCCATAACATTACCATTGCCGTCATTTGGTTTGCCCAAGTGAAGTAACGCCATAACACGCTGAAGTCAATGGTTGAAACAAAGTAACCTAATACGAACAATGGCACTGCAATGAACAAACGTTTTGTCAATGAACGTTGATCAATGTTGAAAATTTCCGCTAATTGTAAACGTGCTGCACGGAATGCCGTATCCCCAGATGTAATTGGAAGTACAACGACACCCAATACTGCAAAGATACCCCCAACGAAACCTAAGAAGTGTAATGAGCTGTCATATACTACTTTAGATGGTGAACCTGCGCTGATCGCATCTTGTAACGCTTGCGGGTTCTCATAGAATGCCAGACCCACCATACACCATACTAATGCAATAATACCTTCCGCAATCATCGCACCATAGAAAATGAAACGACCTTCTTTTTCATTTTCAGCACAACGTGCCATTAATGGGGTTTGTGTTGCGTGGAAACCGGATAATGCACCACAAGAAATGGTTAAGAACAATAATGGCCAAATTGGTACATCACCTTTCACTTGGAAGTTTTGTGTGAATTTCTCTAAGGTTAAACCTTGACCATCTGCATCAATCGTACGGAAGAATTCGATAGGATCTACTGCACTGAAATGGGCAGACACTAAACCGTACACCATGCCCACGGACATGAAGAGCAATAACGCACCAAAGAGTGGGTAAATTCGACCGATAATTTTGTCAATAGGTAACAAGGTAGCAAGAATGTAGTAAGCGAAGATAATGGCAGTCCATACAGCAACGATGGTGGCTTTATCCATTCCCCAAACTGTCAAACCACCGGCTTCAACAGCTTTGTGAACGGCTTCGGCATCGCCTAATTGCAATGCGCCTTGAGATGCGCCCATGATGTCCATGGTGATCGTACCCATTAATTGTGCCGGGCTGGCAACGAAGACCACACCAACCAATAAAAGAAGAACAAGCGCTAAAACGTTGATAAAAACTTTTACCGGACGGCCTAAGAATTTCCCTGCCAAGTAAGGCATGGTTGCCCCACCGTGACGAATACTTAACATACCGCAGAAATAGTCATGCACGGCACCGGCAAAAATACATCCGATAACGATCCACAACATCGCGACAGGTCCGTATAACGCACCAAGAATCGGACCGAAGATCGGACCGGTACCGGCAATGTTTAATAATTGAATTAACCAAATTTTGGTTTTAGACATGGGCATATAGTCCACGCCGTCATTGACTTGGTAGGCAGGTGTTTGGCGCTTAGGATTAATGACAAAAATCTTTTCAATGATTTTGCCATAAACAAAGTAGCCTAAAAGCAGCATCAAAATACAGAAGAAAAACCATAACATATGAGAGTTCCTATATGAAAAACCGGTTACAACACAACAGGTTCAGATTGATATTTAAACGATTTACTCAAAAGTGAGTAAGGCGGCGCTATTGTAGGGTGGTGGGCGAATGATGTAAACAGACAGCAATCTATCGGCGGGAAATATCTTTTTGAAATGTGATGGCGGTCACGTTTTTTATTATAGCCAGCCAAAGTCTGGCTATAAAAGCCATACGCTATGCGTATGGAGTCCTTCCTCGTAGCGTGCAACTTGTTGCACGAATAATTATATTAACCTCGATGCGTAATTCACGATTTTGTGCGTAGCGTGCAACTTGTTGCACGAATAATTAACCTCGATGCGTAATTCACGATTTCACGCGTAGCGTGCATCTTGATGCACGACCAAATTACGCACGGAACGTTATTTAACGCTTTCGGGCATTCATGATTTCGTGCAACAAGTTGCACGCGACCATTCACTAAAATAGTGATATGAAAATAAACACGGTGACCGGTTTTCACAATCTCCTTTAGGGCTTGTGAAGTATAGGCCCTTATAGGGGAGCCAAAAAACCGCACGTTTTATGTGCGGATTGTTATTGGTGCTAGTGGGAAAGATGAAAAGGCGGTCTGATTCTTTTTCGCAACGAAAAATGCCCTCAAAAAGCACCGCACTTTCTCGTCTAAATGGATTCACAGCCAACGGGTTAAATGCAATTCCACAATATCCACGATGTGTTTTAAGAATGTAGTGTCTTGCCCGTTATGGAAGCGGGCGGTATCTCGGGAGGTGAATAATAAAAGTGCGGTGGGTTTGTGGCTTGTTTTTGCGCCAAGCAAGCAAATTGCCACGGAGCCGATAGGAAATTCTTCCGGCAGAAACATCAGGTGTTTTTCTTTGTTACTTAGATCACCTAAATAAAATTAGCGCAAGCCGAGACGTTCTAAACGAATCAGTTCAAACGCCTTACGGTCAATCCAATATTGTTCAGGAATAGATTCATTTTTTTGCCACGCATCTCTAAACAGCAGTATTTTGGCGCCGTCTAGCTCATAGGACTGCGCCCATTGTTTCAGTTTTTCATCGCCGTGTTGGAAATTTTCCGCTTGAAACAATTTCTTTTGTAAGGGGATAAGCGCGTAGAAAATATCCGCTTCTTGATAAGCGAGTTGATGGAATTTTTCTAAGAATGCCGTCAGGGTTTTGATTTGTTGGCGTTGCTGTTCTAGCTGTGCTTCTACTAAAGATAGCGTGCCTTTTTGAGGATGAACCACAGACAGTTTGGCGAGCAATTCGGGCTGGGTAGTGAAAAAATCGGGGTGTTCACGCAAGTAGGCAATGATGTTTTGTTCCTGTTCATTCATAAAAAACTCTCCAAAAAAGAACCGCACTTTGATGGCTCAAAAGTGCGGTTATTTTTCTATGTGTTTTTACGCAGCAAATGGATCTTGCAAAATCATGGTTTGTACGCGATCCGGACCGGTGGACAGAATAGAAACCGGTACGCCAGTGACTTCTTCGATACGTTTGATGTAATTACGGCAGGTTTGCGGTAATTGATTCACATCAGTAACACCGAAGGTATTTTCTTTCCAACCTGGCATGGTTTCATAAATCGGCTCAACACCTTCCCAGTCTTTTGCCGCAAGTGGTGCGTATTCTACAATGTCGCCGTTTGGCATTTTGTAGCCCACGCAGATTTTCACTTCATCGAAACCGTCTAACACGTCTAATTTAGTCATGCAGAAACCAGAAATGGAGTTCAATTGAATCGCGCGACGAATGGCTACCGCGTCGAACCAACCACAACGACGTGGACGTCCGGTGACCGCACCGAATTCGTTCCCTTTGCGTGCAATTTCTGCACCGACATCATCGAATAATTCCGTGGTGAACGGGCCGCCACCCACGCGGGTGCAATAGGCTTTGATGATACCCAACACATAATCTAAATTGCGCGGGCCGAAACCGGAACCGGTAGCAACGCCACCGGCAGTGGTGTTGGAGCTGGTCACATACGGATAGGTACCGTGGTCAATGTCCAACATGGTGCCTTGTGCGCCTTCGAATAAAATGTTGTCGCCATTTTTGCGGGCAGTGTCCAAGATAGAGGTAATGTCAGCAACCATGCCGGTGATAATATCGGCAACAGCGAACACGTCATCTAAAGTTTTTTGATAATCAACCGGTTCAACTTTGTAGTAGTTCACCAATTGGAAGTTGTAGTAATTAAGAATATTTTTGAGTTTTTCGGCGAAGGCTTCGCGATTAAATAAATCGCCTACACGCAAACCGCGACGAGCGACTTTGTCTTCATAAGCCGGACCGATACCACGACCGGTAGTACCGATGGCTTTTTTGCCAAGTGCCGCTTCACGGGCGTGGTCCATGGCAACGTGGTAAGGCAGAATTAATGGGCAGGCTTCGGAGATTAATAAACGGTCACGTACGTTCACACCACGGTTTTCTAATTCGCCCATTTCTTGCATGAGGGCAGCTGGGGAAAGTACAACGCCATTACCGATTAAACAGGTGACGTTATCGCGTAGGATGCCTGATGGAATTAAACGTAAAACGGTTTTTTCACCGTTGATGATTAAGGTGTGACCGGCATTATGACCGCCCTGATAACGAACCACATATTTGACGCGGTCGGTGAGCAAATCAACGATTTTTCCTTTTCCTTCATCGCCCCATTGCGCGCCGAGAACAACAACACTTTTACCCATAATTTTCCGCCTTTTTAAGCTAGTTTATAAAAATCAACGGTTGCTTACTTTACTCTTTTTAACCTTTGATCTCAATGAGATTTATGACTATTTGTTGGCTAAAATGACCGCTCTTTTTGGGGCAGGATAGCCTTCAATCGTCTTGCTATGATCATTGGGATCGAGAAAATCAATTAAGGATTCATTTTCTAACCAATCGGTTTTGCGCTGTTCCTCTAATGAGGTGACGGCAACATCCACGCAACGCACATTTTTAAAGCCGGTTTTTTGTAACCAATGAATCAGTGCGGCAACGGACGGAATAAAATATACATTTTTCATTTTGGCGTAACGATCTATCGGCACCAACACCGTGTTTTCATCGCCATCCACCACTAAGGTTTCGAGCACCAATTCGCCGCCATTAACCAGTTGCGCACGCAGTTGGGAAAGATGATCCAGCGGCGATTTGCGGTGATATAACACGCCCATGGAAAACACCGTATCAAACGCCGCAAGGGGTTGCATTTGCTCAATGCCGAGCGGAATCAAGTTGGCGCGACGATCGTCATTTAAGAGTTTGCGAACCGCTTCAAATTGACATAAGAACAATTCCGTCGGGTCGATGCCCACCACCATTTTCGCGCCTTCGCCCACCATGCGCCACATATGATACCCACTGCCGCAACCCACATCTAAAATCGTGCGATCTTGCAACGGCGCTAAATGCGGTAGCACGCGATCCCATTTGAAATCGGAGCGCCACTCGCAATCCACATGAATGCCAAGCAAATGATAAGGTCCCTTACGCCATGGCATGAGTTGTTTTAAATGGTGAATAATGCGCTGACGTTCGCCATCAGAAAGCGCAGAATCGCACTCAGATTTGACCGCACTTTTTAGATCAATACGGGAAGCCGGCAAGTGCGGTAGAAATTCCACGACTTTTGCCCATTTGGCATATTCCCCGTGGGTTTGCTGTTGCCATTGTTTCATTTGTAATGGCAAGGTTTCCAACCAAGGGGAAAGATGGGTCGTGGCAATTTGTTGATAAAAAGGACGAAAATCGATCATATCGTTATCTCGGTGAATTAGGGTTACAGCGCATCATAATACGCTTTTTGGGCTTTCTCAAAGGTGTCGGTAATCGCGGCATCCGGTTTTGCGGACAGTAGTGACACAATAATAATGGCGATGGCGGCGAACATAAAGCCGGGAATCATTTCATACACTTGCGCCCATTCGCTTTCTTGCGGTAAACATTCTTTCCAAGCAAATACCGTGATTGCACCGGTGAGCATGCCTGTCATGGCACCGGAAGAGGTCATGCGTTTCCAAAATAATGAAAGTAAAACTACCGGACCAAAGGCACTGCCAAAGCCCGCCCAAGCAAATTCCACAAGTTTCAACACCTTACTGTTTTGATCTTGGGCGATCCAAATGGCAACGGCGGCAATCACCAACACCATGATGCGACCTAACCAAACTAATTCTTTTTCAGACGCTTTCGGGCGGATAAAGCCTTTGTAAAAGTCTTCCGTGATCGCACTGGAAGAAATTAACAACTGGCAACTTAAGGTACTCATCACCGCAGCAAGAATGGCAGAAAGTAAAATACCGGCAATCCACGGATTAAATAATAGTCGGGATAGCTCAATAAAAACTTGCTCGGGTTCATGGTTTACCAAGGCAGCGGAAGCGGTGTTTGCATTTGCATAGAAATACGCCATACCAAAGAAACCGATGGCAACGGCACCCACTAAGCAAAGTACCATCCAGGTCATGCTGATTTTGCGGGCTTTATTGAGGGAGCGCACAGAGTCTGCCGCCATGAAGCGAGCGAGAATATGCGGTTGCCCGAAATAACCTAAGCCCCACGCCGCAAGGCTTAACAAACCCATAATGGTGGTACCACGGAATAAGTCGGTAAATTCTTTTTGTGCGCTCATTTCGGCTTGTTGCACGACGCTTTGTAAATCGTCAATGCCGCCGATAGAAATCACCACAAAAACAGGGGTAAGCAATAAGGCGAAAATCATTAGCGTAGCTTGAATGGTGTCCGTCCAACTCACTGCAAGGAAGCCACCAATAAAGGTGTAGGCGATGGTGGCGAGCGCGCCGTACCAAAGTGCGGTGGAATAATCGATTGAAAAAAGATTTTGGAATAATTTCGCACCGGCTACCACACCCGAGGCGCAATAAATGGTGAAGAACACCAAAATAATGGAGGCGGAAACGATTTTTAACGCATTGTGACGCGAGCCAAAGCGATGATGAAAATATTCAGGCAGGGTTAATGCGTTCTGATTGAATTCGGTGTAAACCCGTAAACGTCCGGCAACGAAGAGCCAGTTTAAATAGGCTCCCAAGGTCAAACCAATGGCAATCCAGCCCTCGACCAAACCGGATAAATACACGGCGCCCGGCAACCCCATTAACAACCAACCGGACATATCCGAAGCACCGGCAGACATCGCCGTGACGAAACTGCCTAAGCGACGACCACCCAAAATGTAATCGGATAAATCTTTGGTGTAATAATAGGCGGCAACCCCAATGCCAATCATGCCGAAAATATAAATAGTAAATGTAACAATTGTCGGATCTAAACCAAACATCCTATCAATCCTAAAAATAGTTCTTATATTCAAAAAAAGGGGGGCATTTTACCTGATTTGCCCCTGTTATTCTATTTTCCTTTTCGTTAGACTAATCGGCAAAATCAATAACAACAACATTTTGGATAAGATATTTTATGGATTCTGTTGAATTATTGGTCAATGTGACACCAAGCGAAACGCGCATTGCCTTAGTGGAAACCGGTTTGCTCAAAGAAGTGCATATTGAACGCCAAGGCAAACGCGGTATTGTGGGAAATATTTATAAAGGCCGCGTCACCCGTGTATTACCGGGAATGCAATCGGCATTTGTGGACATCGGGCTGGAAAAAGCCGCTTTCTTACACGCGTCAGATATTGTATCGCACACTGAATGTGTAGAAGAAAGTGAACAAAAGCAATTTGTGGTGAAAGACATTTCCCAACTGGTACATGAAGGGCAGGACATTGTGGTGCAAGTGGTAAAAGATCCGCTTGGCACGAAAGGCGCGCGACTCACTACCGATATTACCTTGCCTTCCCGTTACTTAGTGTTTATGCCGGAAAATAGCCATGTGGGCGTGTCACAACGCATTGAAAGCGAGGAAGAGCGTAATCGCTTGAAAGAACTCACCTTACCTTTATGTGATGAATTGGGCGGTTTTATTATCCGTACTGCGGCCGAAGGGGCGACTGAACTGGATTTACAACAAGATGCCGATTTCTTAAAACGCTTGTGGCGAAAAGTGCTAGAACGCCGTGCGAAATACCCAACTCGTTCTATGCTTTACGGCGAATTGGCGCTGACACAGCGCATTCTGCGCGACTTTATCGGGGGCAAATTGGATCGCATTCACATTGATTCCCGACTTTGTTTCAATGACGTGAAACAATTCACCGAAGAATTCATCCCCAACCTCACCGACAAACTGATTTTATACACGGGAAATCAACCGCTCTTTGATGTTTACAGTGTGGAAAAGGGGATCCATCACGCGTTAGATAGACGAGTGAATCTCAAATCCGGTGGCTATTTGATCATTGAGCAAACAGAAGCCATGACCACGATCGACATCAATACCGGTGCATTCGTAGGGCATCGTAATTTAGAAGAAACCATTTTCAACACTAATATTGAAGCCACCAAAACCATCGCGCAACAACTTCAACTGCGCAATCTCGGCGGCATGATTATCATTGATTTCATCGATATGCAAAGTGAAGAACATCGCAATCGCGTGTTGGAATCCTTGCAAGATGCCTTATCGCGTGATCCGGTGAAAACAAATGTGAATGGCTTCACGCAATTAGGTTTGGTAGAAATGACCCGTAAACGTACGCGGGAAAGTTTGGAACATGTATTGTGTTGCGAATGCCCAACCTGCCAAGGCCGCGGACGGGTAAAAACTGTGGAAACCGTGTGCTATGAAATCATGCGCGAAATTATCCGTGTGCATCATTTATTTTCTAGCGAACAATTTGTGGTTTATGCCTCCCACGCGGTTGCGGACTATTTAATCAACGAAGAATCCCACGGTTTGTTAGCCGAGTTGGAAGTCTTTATTGGCAAACAAATCCAAGTAAAAACCGAACCGTTTTACACCCAAGAGCAGTTTGATGTGGTGGTGATGTAAAAGTGCGGTGGGAAAACAATCCATTTTTCGAACGTTTTCGTTTTTGTGCCATCGAATGTTGTTTTCTCCCTCACTACAATAACCGTTCTGAGCAACGTATCGTTGTATTGGGATAACGCAATTTAATTCTTATCCCTGACAATATGTTGGGGATTTTTACATAACAATGCTGAGAAACAATATGGCAAAAGAATCCAAGACAACGCACTTTCAATTAGAAATTTTACGTTTAATTCCAAAACGTAGTTACATCAGCTCGTATGAAATCCAACAGAAGCTGGAAGATATGGGATTTTCTCGCGATATCCGTAGCATTCAACGTCAATTAAAAAGCCTGTCTGAACAGTTTGATATTGAATGTAATACCCTCAGCAAGCCTTACAGTTATCGCTGGAAAGAAAATGCTAAAGGACTCGATTTGCCAATTTTAAACGAGCAACAATCTTTGGTATTAATGTTAGCGAAGCAATATTTAAAAGGCATTTTGCCTGCGAATATCCTCAATTCTATGGAATCTTTTTTTAAGCAAGCCGAATATAACTTGGTCTATGATGCCAATAAAAAATCCGGTTCCGAATGGCTAAACAAAGTGGCGATTGCGCCAACCAGCCAACCGTTATTGCCGGCTAAAATTGAGCCCGACATTTTTTCTCAAATTAGCACCGCACTTTATCAAAATCGATTTTTACAGGTGCATTATCGAAGTATTCACGGCAAAGAACACAAAGCACAAGTTAAGCCACTTGCTTTGGTGCAACAAGGCCCGAGTAGTTATTTAGTCGCGCAATATGAACATGGTGATATTTTGCATCTTGCTTTACATCGTTTGCTTGAGGTTACTGTGAGTACCATGCAATTTGATCGCCCGGATTTTAATTTGAAAGCTTATGTTGAAAGCCAAAAATTCGGTTTTAGTTATGGCAGAAAAATTCGCTTAACTTTCAGAGTGGATAAAGCGATTGGTGGATTTTTGACAGAAACGCCGTTATCAGTTGATCAAACGGTGAAAGATTATGGCAGTGAATATGAAATTTCCGCCACGGTCATTGAGAGTGAAATGTTGAATTGGTGGATTGCGCATTTTGGCGAAAATTATCAAGAAATTGAGCGTGTATATCTCGAGGACATTTCCTAACGACACACATTGTCGCTTTGTGTTTTATGATGAAGCCATCAACAGAGAGGACATTAAGATGAAGCAAATTGTGTATATAGATATGGACAATGTGATGGTGGATTTTCCATCTGGTATTGCAAAATTAGATGAGAAAACCAAGCACGAATATGAAGGTCGATATGATGAAGTCGAGGGCATTTTTAGCTTAATGGAGCCTATGCCAAACGCCATTTCTGCCGTCCATAAATTGATGAAAAAATACCATGTGTATGTCCTTTCTACCGCACCTTGGCATAATCCATCTGCTTGGAGTGATAAAGTGAAATGGATTCAGCATTATTTTGGCGAAGAGAAAGGCTCCGCATTATATAAGCGATTAATTTTATCCCACCATAAAAACCTCAACCAAGGCGATTATTTAATTGATGATCGCACTAAAAATGGTGCGGGCAAATTTCAAGGCGAGCATGTTCATTTTGGTACAGAACAATTTGCTAATTGGAATTGTGTCTTATCTTACTTAGGTTGTGGGCCTTTTACGCCAAGTGACATTTTGCAAGATTGTTTAAAAAAATCAGCCGCACTTGTGCAAGTTGAAAATGAGGAGCAAAGCCGAATCATAGGTGGATTTGCGGATCGCTATAAATGGCAGGTATTTAATTTAGCCTGTGTCTATGCGGATGAGGTAACAACAGACCATAAAGCCGTCTATTTAATTATCAGTCTTCATCAAAGTAACGAATTTAAAATGTGCATTGAAGCAATGTGTGCCCATATTCAAGCTGAATATGAGGTGTTCTTACGTTCAAAAGAACAGCTAAAACAATATTTCCAACATCTGTCAGATAAGCCATTCTTACATATTGAAAGCTATGCTTATCAAGCCCTTTATAAAGCAGGGAATATTTTTGGCATGATGGGAAGAGATAGAGTGATTGATGAGATTTTGAAAGTGAGAGGAGAGGAAAAGCATGACAGCGAAAAATAAACCAATTTGCGTTGTATTAACTGGCGCAGGCATTAGTGCTGAAAGTGGAATTCCTACTTTTAGAGCGGAAGATGGTTTGTGGGCTGGGCATAAAGTAGAAGAAGTGTGTACGCCAGAAGCCTTAAAGAAAAACCGTGCAAAAGTATTGGAGTTTTATAATGAACGACGTCGTAATGCTCAATCTGCAGAGCCTAATGCCGCACACTTAGCTTTGGTTGAATTGGAAGAGTTTTATGAAGTTCATATAATTACCCAAAATGTGGATGATTTACATGAGCGTGCCGGTAGCACCTATGTGTTGCACTTGCATGGCGAATTAAATAAAGCGCGCAGTAGCTTTGATGAAAGTTATATCGTGGATTGTTTTGGTGATCAGAAATTAGACGATAAAGATCCAAACGGACATCCGATGCGCCCTTATATTGTCTTTTTTGGTGAAATGGTGCCGATGCTAGAACGAGCCATTGAGATTGTAGAACAA
>NZ_CABFLM010000092.1 GCF_901873365.1 uncultured Aggregatibacter sp. | reverse complement strand
CCTGTATACACAATATCATTAGTGCCAAACATTAAAATAGTTTTATCACCTAAGGATTTAATCAAACCTTGATTTAGAATTAGATCAATATATTGTTTAGTAGAAATACCGGCAATGGCTAAATTATTTACTGCAAGATGATTAATCTCTTTAATGTTCCAATAATCTAAAATAGAGTGCCCAATCAAACTGATTTCTTTTGTTTGATTGAAATTCTCTTTCTTAGCAGAAATTATTTTTTTGATAGTTTCTAATAAGGTTTTCTCTTTATTACGTTGTTGAAGAATAAAGTAGAAATATTCAAAATCAAGGCGATCGTCAATATCAACTGAAACTTCTTTATCCATAAAATAGGCAATACATTTCTCTCCATAGAAGTGTTTTTGCTTTAAATAAGCTTGAGGTTTTGCAGAAAAAATTGCCCCATTTGGTGAATATTCTGGATGATATTGCTGACGAGCATAATTAGAGTAATCCAGTTTAAAGTTTTTTAAGCTCTCATCTTCATCAATTTGCCGCGTTAATGTGGTTGGCTTATGAGCGTCAGACACCGAAACCAAGAAATCAAATTTCTCAAAATTTGCTTCAAATTTAGCGTTGGCTTCTTGAATATGCTGTGCCGTTCTTAATGGTGAAGTCGGCTGCAGCAATACAAAATAATCATAATCAACATTACTATACCGATTCAATACATCTTCAATTACGACAAAAGAACTTGCTTTATCCGAAGCCAATTCTGCTGAACGTTTCACAAATTCAATAGGGTAATGCGAGAGTAGATCGATATATTCCTGCGAATCCGTACTAACAATTACTTTCTCAAATTCACCACTCTCTAACGCTGCTTCAATGCTATACGCCATTAAAGGCTTGCCATTAGCGAATAATACATTTTTATTCGGTAAACCTTTTGAGCCCGATCTTGCTGTGATAATTGCAATTTTTTTCATAAATTTGACCGCTCTTTATTCTTGATTTTGGAAGCGACTATCTTGAATAAGTTGATCTTCTTCAAAATCCATTTCTGCTTCTTTACCTAGAAGCTCATACCAAAACATTGGGCTAATACCATTGCCGGGGCGTTTAGTGGTTAAATTCTCTGTCGTATAAATCTCACCTTTTTTAATTGGGCGAGCTGCAATAATGGATTTACGAGCCACAATTTTGTTTTTAGCTTCTGATGCAGTAACCATTTTCTCAGAAGAACCTAATGATTTTTCGACTGCTCGAATTCCTTCGCAAAGCAATTTCAATTCCTCTGGTGTTACTGATGCCTTGTGATCTGGGCCTTCAAAGTTTTTATTTAAGGTAAAATGTTTTTCGATAAAGGTGATACCATAAGGCACCGCAGCTAGTCCCGCAAAATAGCCTGCAGAATGATCAGAAAAACCTAAATTGTAATCAGAGAACAGCTCTTTTAATTGATAAAACGCATTTAAGTTCACATCTTCATAAGGTGTTGGGTATTCAGTATTACAATGAAGAATTGTAATTTCTTTTTTCTGCATACCATTATTTTCTAAAACAGCTAATGCTGCTTTAATTTCTTCAACTGTTGCCATCCCTGTTGAAATAACGACACTTTTCCCTTCAATTGGCAAACGCGCAATTTTTTCTAAATAAGGTAAGTTGGTTAATTCACCTGATGGAATTTTCCATACTTTTTGCTTTTCACCTGCGAGGAAATCAATAGATTCCATATCAAATGGAGTGGAAAATACTTCTAAACCAAGTGAACGAGTGTAAGCTTCTAATTTACGAAATTCATCATAAGGAAGTTCTAATTTTCGTGTCATTTCAAGCTGACTATCTGCGGTACCCGTGGTTACTTTTTGATATTCTGCTTTTGGAGCATATTTTGAAATCAATTTATCTGCTTTAAATGTTTGAAATTTAACTGCATCTACACCACATTCTTTTGCTACATTGACCATTTTCTTTGCCAAAATTGGATCACCATTATGGTTACAACCAATCTCTGCAACAATAAATACTTGATTCATTTTATTCTACTTCCTTAATAAATTTTGCTGGTACGCCAGCAACAACAGTACGAGGTTTAACATTACGGATAACCACCGCTCCAGCACCAACAACGGAACCTTCTCCAATTCTTAACTGCCCCGTAATTACAGAAGAACTCCCAATAAAGCAATAATCTTCTACAATTACATCTCCATTTAATGTACTATTCGTTGAGATATTACTATGGTTACCAATATTACAACCATGCTCAACAAGTGATTTTGTGTTAATTATTACGTTATTACCCACAGTTACACCACTATTGACTATTGCTAGTTTTCCAACAAAAACACCCTTACCTAAAGTAGAATTGCTAGAAACAATGGCCGTATTATCTACTACATTAATAATATCGCATTGATATTCTTCAAGCTTTATAAATTTTTCTAAACGATAAGCATTGTTACCTATGCTAATAAAAAAACTATAATTATCTCTTTCTTTGAATTCATCTATAGTTTTAGCAAGAATTGGATAACCTAAGTGTGTTGTTCCTTTTGGCTTAAAATTATCAATGAATCCACAGAATTCATATTTTGATAAATCTAAAGAATCAAGCACAGATTTTGCATAACCACCTGCGCCAATAAATACAATTTTTTTTCTCATAAACTAATATTTGTCTTGAATAGTTCTGATAAATGATCCCAGCAATATGATCAAAATTGATAAAATTAGACCAACAATAAATCCAATCACTAAAATCAAACCTTTCTTAGGCTTATCCTTCACCACAGGATAATCCGGTGAAGCCTGATAGCTAAATGCATTTGCTTTTGCTTGTTTTGCTTTAATCAATAATGGCTCTAACTCAGAAAGTAAAGAAGAAACTTGATAATACCGTGGTGGATAAACAATACTACTATCTTTTAGTACATCAATTTGTGCTTTTAAGTATTTTTCACCAAGCATAAATAAATAAGTGCTATCACTCAGTTTAGAATCAGAAAGAGGGATCTTAGCCTCAGACATAGTAAGAGCCTGTTGCATTGTACTTTGGCCATTTGTGATACCAAGAGATTTAGCATATTCTGTAATGCCGGCCTCTTTTGCAATTCTCAAGGCATTTTCTAAATTCTCTAATTGAACCGATTTATGAATACTTAAATCACGCTCAAATTTTGTTTTTTCATAATTTAAATCAGTAACCAATTCATTAAAATAAAGTAGAAAATTATCTAATTCTATTTGATAGGCAGATTGATTTATTGTAGAAATAAATTGTGATAACACATTTTGCGCATCAGCCGGTGTCTCAGCATAAAAACTAATTTTATTACCAATTAAATCGGGTTCTTTTTTGCTATCCGGTTTTTTGATCGTGATGTGTTTACTGATTAATTCAGAAAGGATTTGTGCTTTTTCTGTTTCTGATTTACCTTCAACTTTTTTCTTATAAAAGTCAGACTGCACAAAGAATTTTCTTCTTTCATCTAATGACTCAGAAAGTAGATTGAACTGGCTAAATAAATTGCTCGCAGTTGCACCGGCATCAAATTCGCTACCTAAAATACGTGAATATTCTTTACGAACGCTAAAATAATCGCCAAGATCCATGGTTCTTGGTGCGATAACTTCTGCACTTGATGTCCATTGCTCTTTTGCTGTAAACGCATAAACACCGGCAATAGCAGTAAAAATAAAAGAAGAAAGCATAATCCAGAGCTTCTTCTTCCAGAGTATGGTGATGAGTTCAATTAGGTCAATTTCATCATTCTTAAGTGATTTTTCGGTCATTTTCTTACCTTATGTTATTAATACACATATAAATTTTGTGAATTCTATAAGAAAAGTCATCCTAAAACAAATTTTATGTTGAAGCTTTGCACATCCCTCACCACCATTAATTCACCTTCCCTTGGCTTATCGTATCGCTTTCCCAGCCTACATATTCGCCGGAAAATTTTTCCGCCAATCGTTCAAACTGCTCTACATAACGGAAAATATCTTCGTTGTCTAATGTCATTTCCTGTTCGATTTTAACGATATATAACCCTTCGTTGTCATCTTCATCCTCAAAAATCATCGGGGCGCTACTGTAACTTATCGTATTGTAGGAAAGATCGCTCAAATTGACCTCTTCCATAAACTGGAACATTTGTGGTTCTTCTGCGAAGTGGAAGGTATGCTCAACAAGGTAAGTGTCCGCAAGATCTCTGCCGTTTTGTAGCAACATAGACAAAATTTCTTCTGTCATATTGAGTTTCATTTCTAACGGTGATGGCAATAAAAAATCAAAGTAGGTATCCCAATTGGGATCCTCTTGCACTGTAATCTCCTCAATGTCGTCTTTAAATTGGTCAAGTACATCGAAAAGTGCGGTGGTTTCATCACAATAAAAATAAAGCTTTAAATAGCCTTCCGTGAAAATATGCCCAGCATAAAGCAATTCTGGTAACGCCGAAATTTGCACCAAAATTTTGAATAATTCTTTAACCACTCGATGATGTTCATCTAACGTCGGCATCGTATTTTCATCCGTCTCGTAAGGCAATGAAACCTGTACAATTTTATTGTATTTATCAGAGGTAAATTGTTCAAAAATATCTAAATTCACGGTGCAAGAGGCCATATTGCCGTTGATAACCGTACGGTAATTTTGCCAATGTTGTTCAGGATTTTTTAATGGCATTACTTAAACTCCGCCCAAATAGGTGCATGATCTGATGGTTTGTCCATCGCCCGAATATCAAGAGCAATTCCGGCGTCCACGCAATGCGCTACTAATGCTTTATTTGCCAAAATATGGTCAATGCGTAAACCGCGATTATCATCAAATCCTTTGGAGCGGTAATCAAACCACGAGAATTTGTCATTTACTGTCGGATTTAAATAACGGAAGGTGTCTTCCAAGCCATACGTATATAAACGCTGATACCATTCGCGCTCTTCCGGCAAGAAGGAACATTTACCGGTGCGCAACCAACGTTTGCGATTTTCTTCGCCGATACCAATGTCCAAATCAGATGGGCTGATGTTCATATCGCCCATAATGATCACCGGGTTTTGTGCATTGTGATCTTGTTCCAAATAGCGTTGCAAATCCGCATAGAATTTTTGTTTTGCCGGGAATTTGGTTGGATGTTCGCGGCTTTCACCTTGTGGAAAATAGCCGTTAATCACTGTTAATTGCCCAAATGGCGTATCTAAGTCAATCATGATAATGCGTTTTTGGGCTTCTTCATCATCGGTTGGGAAACCTTTTCTCACCAATAACGGCTCCTGTTTACTCAATAAGGCAACGCCATAATGCCCTTTTTGGCCAAAATGATTGACGTGATAGCCAAGATGATCCACCAACTCATAAGGAAAGACTTCATCCGCCACTTTAATCTCTTGCAAGCCGAGGATATCCGGTTGATATTTATCGATGATTTCTTCTAATTGATGTGGTCTTGCTCTTAGTCCGTTGATGTTAAACGACATCACTTTCATATTCATTCCTTATTTAATTGCGTTACTCGCCTACACGTTGCTGAATTCTATCAGCAAACATACCGATACTCACGGCGAAATAATTCGACTTGTTCCAATGCAATAGCGTGCGATAGTTGTTCGACACTAAAAACGCGCGTCCCAATTCACGATCGGGTCTCACCAGCCATAAATCCGTTTGAGAAAGTGCGGTCAGTTTTTGCTGCGTTTCCGGTGTTTGGAATTTCAGGCTGACACCTCGATTTTGCCAATCGGTTAAGCGACGCTGTTTCCCCTCTTCCGTGCCGGAGAGTGCCATATCAATCGGCTGGTTCACCGTGACTTCAACGCCCCAAGGCAAATTTGGGTTCCAGCCCTCGGTGTGTAAATAATTGGCAATAGAGGCAAACACATCATAGTGTTCCGTCCAAATATTTTTCATGCCATCGCCATTTCCATCAGCAGCATAATTCAAATAAGAACTTGGCATGAATTGAGTTTGCCCCATGGCACCTGCCCAAGACCCTAACATTTGGTGCCGTTGGATATGATCCCGTTGTAGCATTTTCATGGCGGCAATAAATTCTTTACTGAATAAGGCTTCGCGACGACCATCAAATGCCAAGGTAGCCAATACGGATAACACGTCATACTTACCTTGATAATGGCCGAAGCTGCTTTCCATCCCCCACAACGCCATCAAATAATTTTTCGGTACGCCAAATCGTCGACTTGCCTTTTCCAGTTGCGGTAGTTGTGCCCAATATTTTGAGACCGCAATATCCACTTTGTTTTGAGTTAACACACGATTTAAGTAATTGGTCGTGCCATTGGGATTGACTACCGGCGGTGCATTAGGATCACGTTTACGAATTCGTCCCGCTTGTTGATCGTCCAAATCCACAGATTTTTGAATGTAGTTAATGTTATTTTGCGCCTTCAATACCGCCTCCGATACGCCTTCTGCGGCGGCTTTACCTTTCAAGAAATTCACATAATCATGAAAGTTTTCTAAGGTACGCGGTTTATTGTAGCTCGCATGAAGATCCACACGATGAATCTCGTTACCCGGCGCAGCAGAAGTGACATCACTTGAACAACCGGCTAAAGAAAGTGCGGTCAAAATGGAAGAGAGTTTTAAAAAGGTTGTCAATTTCATCATATTATTTTCTCAAAAATGTTTGATAAATCCGTTGTAATAAGGCGGTTGGAACTAAGCGGGAACCAAAGCGCAAGGCAAACGTAAACAAGCCGGAAAATACCCCTTGAATACCTAGACGGTATTTCAATTTAAACAAACGCCATTCTGCTTTGGCTTGATTTAAACCACGACGACGCCCAACCATGCCATTGCCCACGCGGGCGTACACCAAAATATCCGGCAAATTCGCCACGTTTTGACCTTGTGCTACAAGCTTAATCCACAGGTAATAATCTTCCTGTAAATCTTCATATCCACCACAATTAATGACCGCACTTTTTTGATACGCCACCGTCATATGATTGAACGGACAACGCTTTTGCGTGAATTTCACAATGTCTTGCGCCGTTGTCGGCACATTGCGATATGCCACGATGTCGTTAACATTGTCACCAAACTCAGCGATCTGCCCACCAAAAATAATCGTATCCGGATGTTGCTCAATAAACGCCACTTGTTTCGCAAAACGTTCAGGCACACAAATATCATCGGTGTCCATACGGAAGACCCAATCGTGAGAACAATGTTTCAATCCTTCATTAAGCGCTTTACCTAAGCCTAAATTTTTTGGCAACTTCACTAAGTTTAAGGGTAATTTGGTTTCAAATTCAGAAACCACGGCTTCCAATTCTGGCGTTACCGCACCATCAAACACCAATACGATCTCATCTGCTGGATGGGTTTGCGCCACAAGGCTTTCAAAACATTCTCTTAAATATTGTGGATTTTCCTTAATGTATAAGGACATTAAAACTGAAAATTTCATATATCTCCGTAG
>NZ_CABFLM010000091.1 GCF_901873365.1 uncultured Aggregatibacter sp. | reverse complement strand
CGATGGTAGTGTGGGAGATTCCCATGTGAGAGTAGGTCACCGCCAAGTTTATTCGTATGAACCCCTGATGTGAGAGCGTCAGGGGTTTCTGCGTTTTGGGACTAAGCTATGAAAATAAAATGTGATGAATATCTCAAGATAAAGTTTATGTATTTGGTCACGTAAAAAGTTTTTGATACCCTTTTTTAAGCTCTTGATATTATTTTGAGCAAAAGGAGATTCTTAATGGCTAAAGATGCAATTGCTCATGTACGTAAACTTGATGGATTACAGCAATTACTTATTGATCACCTACTAGAAACCTCTACTATCTCTGGGCAACTTGCCGCAAAACTGAATTTAGGTTTGGTTGGTGAATTACTCGGACTCATGCATGATTTCGGTAAATATTCCCAAGATTTCCAAGAATATATCAAAAGCGTAACCGGCATTAATCCCGACGCAGATGATTATGTTTTGCCCAATGGCAAAAAAATTGACCATTCCACCGCCGGTGCGCAATGGGTTTACCGCGAATTAAGAAAATTCGGTGCAGCGCAGGGCATCGGCGAATTGTTCGGGCAAATGCTGGGGTTGTGCATTGCATCGCACCACGGCGAAGGTTTGATTGACTGTTTGGACGGCGAAGGTAACGCCGTTTGGAAAAAGCGGTTTGAAAAGGATGATGAACTGACGCATTTGATAGAATGCGAGCAAAATGCCGATGAAGCCGTTCAACAGAAAGCACGTGAATTGGCAGGAGAAAACCTGATTCGCAGTCTGCTCAAAGCGGTGAAACCGATTCTTTCCGACCCAGTAAGCAACGACAAAATCAAAGAGTTTTACCTCGGCTGCCTAACCCGTTTCCTGTTTAGCTGCCTGATTGATGCTGACCGTATCAACAGCTCGGATTTTGAGCGGGAGGCGCAGAAAAAAGTCCGTCGCTTGACTGAAAAACCAGATTGGCAATCGGCGATTGATAAATTGGAAGCCAAATTAGCAGGTTTTGAAAACCGTTATCCCATTGACGAAATCCGCCGTCGAATTTCAGACGACTGCCTAAAAAGAGCAGCCGATTCTCAAGGTATTTATACGCTGACTGTGCCGACCGGTGGCGGCAAAACATTGGCCAGTCTGCGCTATGCCCTCCATCATGCGCAAAAGCATAATCTTGATCGCATTATCTACATCATTCCCTATACTTCCATCATTGATCAAAATGCCCAAGCCGTGCGCGAAATTCTCGGCGAAGATTGGGTGCTCGAACACCATTCCAATTTAGAACCCGAAAAGCAAAGCTGGCAGGACAAACTGCTGTCCGAAAACTGGGATAAACCTATTGTGTTTACCACTATGGTGCAGTTTTTGGACGCATGGTTCGGTGGTGGTACGCGCGGCGCGCGCCATATCCACCCGATGACAAATAGCGTCTTGATTTTTGACGAAATCCAAACCCTGCCCGTGAAATGCGTACATTTGTTTTGCAATGTACTGAACTGGTTGACGACGTTTGGCAAAAGTACGGCGGTTTTGTGCACGGCGACGCAGCCTTTGCTCGGCGAGTCGGGCTTGCAGAACTTCTCTGAAGGCAAAAGGGAAAGCATTGCTGCACGAGGTTTGTTAAAGCAGCCTGCAAATACCGAAATCATGGGCAAGCATCAGGATTTGGACAAATTGTTTGCTGATTTGTCGCGCGTAAAAATCCGATTCAACGAAAAAGCAGGTGGCTGGAATGTGGCAGAGGCGGGCGCGTTTTTACTGGAACAGTTTCGGACTCAGACGCCCCCAAGTTGCCTGTTTATCGTCAATACTAAAAAATGGGCGCAGAAGCTTTATCAGTATTGCAAGGGACAGAACGTGCCACCCGAAGCCATATTTCATTTAAGTACCAACCAATGCGCGGCGCACCGCAAAGCGATTTTTGACACCATCAAAGCTCGTCTGAAAAACAAACAACCCGTTATCTGCATCAGCACCCAGTTGATTGAAGCCGGTGTGGATATTTCCATGGCTTGCGTGATTCGCGCCTTGGGCGGGCTGGATAGCATTGCTCAGGCGGCGGGGCGTTGCAACCGGCACGGCGAGAAAGAAGGTAAAGGGCAGGTTTGGGTGTTGAATTTGCAAGAACAGGATTTTACGCGGATATTACCCGATATTCAGGTAGGCAAAACCCATGCCGAACGCGTGTTTCGCGATTTTGCCGGACAGGACATTTTGCAACCCGCCGCGATGGAGCGTTATTTTGAATATTATTTTTACCAGCGCAGCGATGAAATGTCGTATTCCGTCAAAAACAGCGCAACAGGTTCACTGCTGGATTGGTTGAGCAATAACGCGCTAAATCCTTATGGCGAGAAAAACAATAAAAGAAGCAAACCGTTGCCGCTGCTGATGCAATCCTTCAAAAGTGCAGGGCGTGCCTTCCAAGCCATAGACGCGCCGACCCATGCCGTCATCGTGCCGTATGGCGAAGGCGCGGAACTCATTGCCAAACTCTGTGGCGAATGGGATCCGAAAGAAATGCACCGCACTTTGCAAAAAGCCCAGCGTTACAGTGTGAACGTCTTCCCCAACGTTTGGGGTAAATTGCAAAAAGAAAACGCCCTGCATGAAACCATTGAAGGCTCGGGCATTTATTATCTGAATGAACGCTATTACAACGATGAATTCGGTTTGTCTTTGGATGAAACAAGCGAAATGACTTTTTACGACTTATAGGAGCAATATGGACAGCAAAATCAGTTTCCGCGTATGGGGGCGGCAAGCCTTGTTTACCGACCCCGTTACCAAAATCGGCGGCGAAAAATTCAGCTACCAAGTACCGACATACGAAGCCATTAAAGGCATCGTTAAAAGTATTTATTGGAAACCCACCTTGATTTGGCATATCGACCGCATCCGTGTGATGAAACCCATCCGCACCCAAAGCAAGTCCACCAAGCCGCTAGATTGGAACGGCGGCAACACTTTGGCGATTTACACCTTTTTGCAGGACGTGGAATACCAAGTGGAAGCTCATTTTGAATGGAATGAGCATTGGGAAGAATTGGCAGGCGACCGCAATTTCGGCAAACATATCGCCATTGCTAGAAGAATGTTGGAACGCGGCGGGCGGCAGGATATTTTTCTCGGCACGCGCGATTGCCAAGGCTATGTCGAGCCTTGCGAGTTTGGCAGCCCAAGTCGAGATGGAAAAGCAGGCTTTTACGATGAAATCGATAATTTGGATTTTGGCCTGATGTTCCACAGTTTTGGCTATCCCGAAGAAACTGGAAAGCTCGAATTGGTCAGCCGCTTTTGGATGGCGAATATGCAAAACGGTATGATTGAATTTCCAAGTGTCAACGATACAGAAGGCCGTCTGAAAACCCGATTTATCCGAAAAATGCAGCCTGAAAAACCGTTCAAGCGCGGCGAAAATGTCAAGTCTGTGGAAGATGAAGCCAAGGAGCTGGGATTATGAGCTGGATGCAGAAACTTTATCGGACGTATAACGAAATTGAGAAGAATCCAAACT
The DNA here is from genome assembly GCF_901873365.1 of uncultured Aggregatibacter sp. Taxonomy (GTDB): domain Bacteria; phylum Pseudomonadota; class Gammaproteobacteria; order Enterobacterales; family Pasteurellaceae; genus Aggregatibacter. Next base: position 4,102 of record NZ_CABFLM010000091.1, on the reverse strand, counting down.
TATCGGATTCGGAAAAAGAAAAACTAGCACCATTATGGTACAGCCCGCAAACTGCCCATATTCAAATTACTTTGGATGGAGATGGAAAGTTTCTTGGAGCTAGGGTTTTAACCGATAAACCGATTATCATGTTGCCCGTAACGGAAAGCTCAGAGGGACGGACAAGCGGTTTGGCTCCCCATGCTTTGGCGGATAGCTTGCAATATATCGCAAAAGATTTGGGACTGATTTATCAAAAAGAAGTCATTACAGAAATCGAAGGGAAAAACGGTAAAAAGAAAAAAACAAAAAGCAAACATGAAGACTTGATTTTCAATCTGTATGCAGAACAGCTAGATAAATGGTGTGCAGCGATAGATAACAAAAAGGTATTGGCAATACAAAAATATGTTCACAAGGGAACGGTATTAGCCGATTTGATAAAAGAAAAAGTCATTCCCGTAGATGATAACGGCGAGTTGCTGACAAATTGGATTGAAAGGGAAAACAAAGACAAGCAAAAACCTGAATTGTTTAATGTTTTAACTAAGGAGCAAGGGAAATTTGAAATCCGAAAAGCCCTTGTTGTTTGGTCAGTGCAAATACCTGGTGATTTTGTTCCTGAAACCTGGAAGGATAAGGAAGTCCAGAAAAGTTGGGGAAATTATTACCAACAGACTTTAAAAAGCCAATTTTGCACAATAACAGGGAATGAACAGAAAATTCGTGAAAGTCATCCCGCAAAATTGCTTTATTCAGGCGACAAAGCAAAATTGATTTCTTCCAATGATAAGGAAGGATTTACCTACTTAGGTCGATTTGAAGAAGCTAACCAAGCAACAACAATTTCGGCTGAAGTATCGCATAAGGCTCATGCCGCACTTAGGTGGTTGATCGATAGGCAAACTACTGCACGAAATAATGAACAAGTTACCGTCGCCTGGGCAATCAGCGGCAAACCTATTCTGTCGCCGATGAAAGACATTTCCGCCGAACTGAATTGGGCGAATATGGACAACTGGGACATAAGCGCGGTTGAAAATCCTGATGAATTTTCATCGCAAACATCATCTGAACAGCCGTCCCCCGATTGGTCGGTGAATATCGGGCGTGCTGCTGCACAAATTATCAAAAAGAAACTGCACGGCTATCAGGCAGAATTGAAAGCACACGAACAAATCTCCCTGATTATGCTCGATTCTGCCACGCCAGGGCGCATGGCACTGACTTATTACCAAGAATTTCTGCCTGCCGACTATTTTGCCAATTTGGATGCATGGATTGACGATTTCTCTTGGTATCAGCGTTACAGTATTGAGCAACCGAACGCTAAAAAATCAGATAAAAAGAAAACCCTTTGGGCTTTCGTTCCCCCGTCGCCTTACAGCATTGCCGAAGCCGTGTACGGCAAATCCCTGTCCGATACGCTCAAAAAACAGCTTTATGCCCGACTTCTGCCTGTTATCGCAGGCGGAACATCCGTGCCGATTCCTGAAGATTTGGTGCGCCAAAGTTTTCAGGCAGCCTGTAACCCTAATGGCTGCGAAAACTGGGAATGGCAAAGAAACATCGGCGTCGCCTGTGCCCTATACAAAGGCTGGCGCGTCCGTCATCACGATTTATCACAACGGAGAACTTACCTTATGAGTTTGGATACCCAAAACCGCTCGCGCGATTATTTGTATGGCCGATTAATTGCACAAGCAGAAAGCATGGAGTGGTATGCCTTATATTTACAAAATGGCAAAAAAACACCTACTCGTGCGACTAACGCAGAACGTTATTTCCAACAGTTTGCACAAAGGCCATATAGCACATGGAGAAACCTTGCAAGTGAGAAATTGGTGCCGTATCAAAATTATCTAACTAGTCAAGGAAAAGATTTCTATAAGCAAGCTATTGGTGAAATTATGGAGCTTTTCCAAAGGGATGATTATGTTTGTGATGACAAATTAAGTGGCGAATTTCTCTTGGGCTATCATTGCCAAAAAATGGAAAATGCCCGCGAAATTGCCAAACGTAAAGCAGCTAAAGCTAGCAAAGCCAAACCAACAGAAACCAATTAATCTTTTTATGGAGAATGAAAAATGTCTTTAACTAAAAAAATCGACTTTGCCTTAATTCTGAAAGTAACTAACGCCAACCCTAACGGCGACCCTCTAAACGGCAACCGCCCGCGTGCCGATTTTCAAAATTATGGTGAAATGACTGATGTGTGCCTGAAACGCAAAATTCGCGACCGCCTACAAGATAATGGTGAAAGCATTTTCGTGCAGTCAGATGAAAAGAAAACAGACGGCATGACTAGTCTAAAAGGTCGTGCAGAATCAGAAGAATATGGTTTAGGTAAGAAAGCCTTTGAGGTTAAAAAAGGAATTGAAGGAAACAAGCAAAAAGATCACACCAAGAATCAGGCTTGTCAGAAATGGTTTGATGTTCGTGCATTCGGACAAGTTTTTGCTTTTGGCAAAGGGGATGAAGGTGGAAGCGGTGTTTCAATCGCTATCCGAGGACCGGTAACCATTCAATCTGCATTTAGCGTTGCGCCCATTAGTATTACAAGCAACCAAATTGTGAAGAGCGTCGATAGTGATGAAAAGGAAGGAAAAAATGCACGTATGGGCATGAAACACCGTGTCGATAACGGCGTGTACGTTGCCTTCGGTGCAATGTCGCCGCAGCTTGCCGAGCGCACCGGCTTTTCAGACGACGATGCCAAAAAAATCAAAGCCGTATTCACCAAACTCTTTGAAGGCGACGCATCATCTGCCCGCCCCGAAGGCAGCATGCAGGTGCTGAAACTCATCTGGTGGGAACACAACAGCAAAGCAGGGCAATACTCTTCCGCCAAAGTGCACGGTAGCCTAAAAGTGAATACCGATGGCAGCTACGAACTGGAAAACCTTGATGGTTTAACTCCGCAGGAAATCGACGGCTTCTAAAATATTCAAAAAATGACCGCACTTTCAACCAAAACCCAAGGGGAAAATCAGGACACGCGCCTGATTCCCCTTTCCGCCCTGCAACACTACGCCTTCTGTCCTCGCCAATGTGCCTTGATTCACAACGAGCAGGCGTGGGCGGAGAACTATTTGACTGCGCAAGGTAAGGCGCTGCACGAGCGGGTGGATTCGGGCGAACCGGAAACGCGCAAGGGCGTGCGCTTTGAGCGGACGGTGCATGTATCTGCGGAGAAACTGGGCATCAGCGGCGTGTTGGATTTGGTGGAAGTGGAAACGAAAACAGGTCGTCTGAAACCCGTGGAATACAAACGTGGCAAGCCCAAACCCGACCCAATGGACGAAATCCAGCTTTGCGCCCAAGGCTTGTGCTTGGAAGAAATGACGGGGCAAACCGTCTCTGAGGGCGCGCTGTGGTATATGCAAACCCGCCACCGCGTTCCCGTCGTGTTTTCAGACGACCTGCGCGCCCAAACACTCGCCACCATCGCCGCCGTGCGTGAACTTCTAAACAGCGGACAAACCCCGCCGCCCGACTACGGCAAACGCTGCAAAGCCTGCTCGTTGGTGGAAATCTGCCAGCCGGCGTTGCTGGGGAAACTGGATAGGAGTGTGGGGTATATTGAGGAGATGTTTGGGAATTGAGTGAATATTTAAATAAGCTTAATTATAACCATATTGTAGGTGATTTTATGAAAATAAAAATGCAAAGAGTTTTTTATCCTGTAGGACAGGGAGGATTTTATAGTGAATCATTTTCAACAGAAAATAGTAAATTTAATGTTGTGTATGATTGTGGTTCAGTATCAAAAGGTATTGATAAAGTAATTTCAAATAGTTTCGATAAAAATGAAGATATAGATATTTTATTCATTTCTCACTTTGATAATGATCATGTTAATAAAATTAAAATTTTAAAAAATAGGGTGCGAAAAATAAAAAATGTAGTCATGCCTTTGCTCTCTGATGAGAACAAGTGTATTTTGCTAGCTTTATATGAGTCATTAGGTAAAGATTATGAGAGTTCTATAGAAATTATTAGTAATCCAGGTGTATTTTTTGGTGATGATACAAAAATTATTCATATTAAGGAAGTTAAGGAAGTTAAGGAAGTTAAGGAAGTTAAGGAAGTTAAGGAAGTTAAGGAAGTTAAGGAAGTTAAG
>NZ_CABFLM010000090.1 GCF_901873365.1 uncultured Aggregatibacter sp. | reverse complement strand
GATCAATACACTGCCGATGGCTTTGTGTACCGCACGGATATGCGTTTACGTCCCTTTGGCGACAGTGGCGCGCTGGCACTCAGTTTTAACGCCATGGAGCAGTATTATCAGGATCAAGGGCGCGATTGGGAACGTTACGCCATGATCAAAGGTCGTATTTTAGGCGCGCAAGCAACGGATCCCAATGTCGCCGTTTTACAGAATTTATTGCGCCCGTTTGTATATCGTCGCTACATTGATTTCAGCGTGATTCAGGCGTTGCGTGAGATGAAACAAAAAATCGAACGGGAAGTACGCCGCCGCAACCTCACCGATAACATCAAATTGGGCGCGGGCGGCATTCGTGAAATTGAGTTTATCGTGCAGGTTTTCCAGTTAATTCGCGGTGGGCGGGAAATTGCCTTGCAGCAGCACGAATTGCTGAATTTATTGCCGGAACTGAGCAGGCTGAATTTGATTTCCACCGAACAGGAATCCGATTTGCGCCATGCCTATTTATTTCTACGCCGCGCGGAAAATGTGCTGCAAGCCATCAAAGATCAACAAACCCAACAACTGCCCGATAACGAATTGGATCGTCAACGTTTAATCTTCGCCTGCGCGGAATTTACCCAATGGGGTGCGCAACAAGAAAGTGTTTCCATCACCTACCCGATTCACGATTGGGCGAGTTTTCTCGCCGTGTTACACGAACATCAGCGCAAAGTGCGGTCGGTTTTTCAGTCATTAATTGGCGATGAGCAAGAAGAAAATACGTCGGAAAATGCGTGGGAAGATTTCCTCGAAGCGGATTTTGACGAACAAGAATTGCTCGGCATTTTGCAACAAAACGGTGTGCCCGAGGCGGAACAAGATGCGGTGTTGGATCGCCTGTTGCAATTTCGCAATGAGCTGCCTCGTTATGCCATTGGTGTGCGCGGGCGGGCAGTGCTAAATCGCTTAATGCCAAACCTGTTGCAACAGGTTTTACACACGCCCAACAGCCCTGTTTTACTACCACGGATTTTGACGATTATTGAAAAAATTCTCACGCGTACCACTTACCTCGAATTGTTGGCAGAGAATCCGCAAGCCTTGACGCAGCTTATCGAACTTTGCGCCCAATCAAAATTTATTGCAGAACAAGTGGCGCGCCACCCGATTTTGCTCGATGAATTGCTCGATCAAAAATCCCTGCGAAATCCACCGCACTTTACCGAGTACGCTTCCGAATTACAGCAATATTTATTGCGCCTGCCGCAAGATGACGAAGAACAATTCATCGACGGCTTGCGCCAGTTTAAGCACGCTGCCCTGCTCCGCATTGCCGCTGCCGATATTCTCGGTGTGTTGCCGGTAATGAAAGTGAGCGACCATCTCACCTATTTGGCTGAGGCGATTATCGGCGCGGTGGTCAATTTGGCGTGGCAACAAATCGCCGTGCGTTTTGGGGTGCCCGAACATTTGGTAGAAGGAGAGAAAAACTTCCTCGTGGTGGGCTACGGAAAATTAGGCGGCATTGAATTAGGCTATAAATCTGACTTAGATCTCGTCTTCTTATACGATCCCGCCAGCAATAGCCAAACCGTTGGTGGCAAAAAAGTCATCGACAGCAACCAATTCTATTTACGTTTGGCGCAAAAAATCGTCAGTATTTTCAGCATGAATACCAGCGCAGGGATTTTATATGACGTGGATATGCGCCTACGCCCGTCAGGCGATGCGGGATTGCTTGGTTGCTCTTTCGCCGCCTTTGAAAACTATCAACTAAACGAAGCCTGGACCTGGGAAAAACAAGCCTTGGTGCGTAGCCGTGCAGTGTTCGGCGAACAGAAACTCCGAGATGAATTTGAAACCATTCGCCACAAGGTACTTTCTGCCCCGCGGGACTTAGTTCAACTGAAACAGGATGTCTGCGAAATGCGGGAAAAAATGTATGAACATTTGGCGAAACACGATGACGCCCAATTCAACATTAAAACCGACCAAGGCGGCATTACGGACATTGAATTTATCGCCCAATATTTAGTGTTGGCGCATTCGCCGCAACAGCCCGCACTCACCCGTTGGTCAGATAACGTGCGGATTTTCGAAATCATGGCAGAATACGGCGTGATTTCTGATGCCGACAGCGAACGCTTAAAACAATGTTATGTGGATCTGCGCAACCGTATTCACCATTTGAATTTACTCGGTTTACCCTCTGTGGTGGACGGGGCGGAATTTTGTGCAGAAAGGGCGTTTGTGCGGGAGATTTGGAAGAAATTATTGGGATAAGACAAGTTTCTTTTTGGGATAACGTACGGCTACGTTTTTATCACCGTATTAAAAATTACTTTTAAAACTGACCGCACTTTTAGGCTGTGTTAACGCCGATTTTTCATCAAAATCGGCGGCTCTACTCTATGCTCTCATTGCTGAAGACATCCTCATCCCCTCTCAGGACTCATTTAACTTTGTTGGGCTTTCTTACGATTTTTATGCCATTTCCAAACAAGATAAACCACAAGGAGCGCGATTAAGATATAAATTACTGATTGGCCTTTCTTAATTTGTGCGTGTAGCCAATCTAAATTGCTGGCACCAAAATCACCGAGATAAACCCAAATTGGCACGGAAATAATCGCAGCACAGAAATCTAATAATACAAAACGCGTAAAACTCACCCGTCGGGTAATTCCGGCAACCATGTAAATCGGGGCGCGTAAACCGGGTAAAAATCGCGCGACAAATAATACACGATTGCCATATTGATCGAATTTACTACGTACCATGCGTAAACGCTCTAAAGTCAAAAAGCGACGAATAGGTCTAAAACGTAGAATTTTAGTACCATAAATACGACCAAGCCAATACATCGTGCTATCGCCTAACAACACACCAAGCAAGCTTACGACCAACATGATATGCACATTAGCATATCCCAAACCGGAAATAACACCGCCGGAAACTAATGTAATATCTTCCGGAATCGGTACGCCAAAACCACAGATAATCAAAACAAATAACACGGCGAAATAACCGTAATTGCTAAAAAAATTAATCAGAAATTCCATGAATAAAAGCGTCCTAAAACTAAAAATAACCTGCCCATTTTATCCCATCTTGCCTGAATATGGCTAGGAAAAAGTGCTTAATTGAGTTTGCATTACCTATACGAATTTATTATAATCGCCAACCTCAAAGTTCAGACTTTGAGCAAATTTTGTGAAATCGCTGGGTCGCCTGCGATTTTTATTCGTTTAAATCTTTAAAAAGAGAACACTAAAATGGCATTTAAATTCAACGCTGAAGTTCGTACAGCGCAAGGTAAGGGTGCGAGCCGCCGCCTGCGTCACAACGGTCAAATCCCGGCTATCGTTTATGGTGGCAAGGAAGAGCCTGTATCTATCATTTTAAGTCACGATGAATTAAACAATGCGCAAGCGCATGATTCTTTCTATTCTGACGTCATCACATTAGTGATTGATGGTAAAGAGGTGGCTGTGAAAGTGCAAGCAATGCAACGTCACCCATTTAAGCCGAAACTTGTGCACATTGACTTCAAACGTGCATAATTGATAAAAACTCCAGATGGTCTCTGGAGTTTTCTTTATATACCACTATTACATAAAGGATAGATTATGAAAAAATTAATTAAATTTGGCGCTGTTGCTTTATTTGCTGTTTTTTTGGCAGCTTGTGATAAAGCGGTAGATCCTGCAGTTGAAACGGCTGATTATAATGCGTTAATTGAATGGAACAGAAACCAAGAGCAAACACAGCTCCAATCCCAACAAAAATTCCAACAAGATCTTATGGTGGCGGTACAAGCCAAAGACAATAAAAAGATTCAAGAAGCGATTGACACCTTTAATAACTCTGTAAAAAACACAATTGCTAGCTTAGAATCGTTAAAAATTCAATCTGCTTCAATTAATGAAGTCAAAGAACAAACAAAAACTGTGCTTAGCTTAGCAAGCGATTTATTGGTTGATCAAGCGAATGTGAGCTTAGGCGAGCCAACGGAAGAACAACAAAAAGCTTATTTAGCAAAAGCAGAAAAATTAAAAGATGCCATGGCGAAACTACAAGAGCAAAGCCTTGCATTAGAGAAAAAATTTAATGGAAATGCTAAAGCACAATAATTCTGCTTAAGCCAATCTCCATAAAAAATCCCCTTTTCGTAACGAATAAGGGGATTTTTATTTCTTGCTAGAATTAGAAGTTTGCGTTGCGTGGTGCACGTGGGAATGGAATCACATCACGAATGTTTTGCAATCCTGTCACATAAACAATGAGACGTTCAAAACCTAAACCAAAGCCGGAATGCGGCACGGTGCCATAACGGCGTAAATCGCGGTACCACCAATAATCTTCAGGGTTTAAGCCCATTTCTTCCATCCGTTTATCTAGCACATCTAAACGTTCTTCACGTTGTGAACCACCAATGATTTCACCGATTCCCGGTGCTAACACATCCATCGCTGCAACAGTTTTTCCGTCATCGTTTAAACGCATATAGAAGGCTTTGATGTCTTTCGGATAGTTTTTCACCACAACAGGCGATTTGAAATATTCTTCTGCTAAATAACGTTCATGTTCGGAAGAAAGGTCAATTCCCCAAGAAACCGGGAATTCAAAGGTTTTTCCGGATTTCAATAAAATCTCAATCGCATCGGTGTAATCTACTTGGGCGAAATCGGAATGAATGAAACGTTCCAAGCGATTAATGACATCGCTGTCAACATGTTTAGCAAAGAATTCCAAATCATCACGACGTTCTGTTAACACCGCACGGAAAACATATTTCAACATATCTTCGGCAAGTTTTGCGTTGTCTGCGAGCGTTGCAAAAGCCACTTCTGGTTCAATCATCCAGAATTCTGCCAAGTGACGGGTTGTGTTGGAGTTTTCAGCACGGAACGTTGGCCCAAACGTATAGATTTTACTTAATGCACAAGCGTAAGTTTCACCGTTTAATTGACCAGATACGGTTAAGAATGATTCTTTACCGAAGAAATCTTGGCTAAAATCCACCGCACCTTTATCTGTGCGTGGCAAGTTTTCTAAATCTAACGTAGAAACACGGAACATTTCGCCCGCACCTTCCGTGTCGGAAGCGGTGATTAACGGCGTTGCCACCCAATAGAAACCTTGCTCGTGGAAAAAGCGATGAATGGCTTGAGCCAAACAATGACGTACACGTGCAACGGCACCGATAATATTCGTGCGAGGGCGAAGGTGGGCAACTTCCCGTAAATATTCGATTGAATGACGTTTTGCTGCCATTGGATAGGTTTCCGGATCTTCGACCCAGCCGGTAACTTCCACCTTCTCTGCTTGTAACTCAACGGCTTGACCTTCAGCTGGCGATTCAACCACTGTCCCTGTTACAATGACGGAACAACCGGTAGTTAAACGCAATACTTCAGATTCATAATTAACGATATCATTGTTTACGATGGCTTGAATGGGGGCAAAGCAAGAACCGTCATAAACGGCAAGGAAAGATAGGCCGGCTTTGGAATCGCGACGGGTGCGTACCCAACCGCGTACAGTCACTTTTTCGCCAATTGCGATTTTGCCCTGTAGCACATCTACAATTGATGCAATTTTTGTCATATATACCTCAAATTTAATCCATTTTTCTAGAACTGTACTAGTTTACATTAAGTTAGAAAATTTACCAAAATCTATTGATGCTTTTATTTTTAAGGCAATACAGGTGGCAGACACATCTCATTTGAATCAAAATCCTTCCTGATTAATCCGTATTTATTTTGATGACATAAAAGCATAAATAATCGGGATATCTTCATGTATTTTATGTAAAAAGATCGATAAATTTATTAAATATTGTTTTATCTCAAAATAACATCACCCTTTTTCATCTAGAATCTCACGACTAAAGTAGAAAAGAGGATGATGATGAGTAGTTTTTTTATCACAGGAACTGATACGAATGTTGGCAAAACGATTGTAACACGTGCAATCATGCAAGCTTTGCAAAAAGCGGGCATTAAAGTCGTTGGGTACAAGCCAATTGCATTCGGGCAAGATGAACCGATATATTCGCTGAAGTCTTTGCAGGAAGAAAGTGACTATGAAACGAAAGATAATTCTGATGTTCTAACGTTGATGAATAGCACAAGCGAAAATGTTACCTATGAAGAAGTCAATAGTTACACGTTCTTGCATACTATCCCTATTTTAACAGAAGAAAGTCAACGAGTTAAAATCGAGAAGCTTAATGCAGATTTGGCACGGCTATCCGCAAAATATTCCTCGGTTGCTGTCGAAGGGGCTTTCGGTTGGTTGACGCCCATTAATAAAGACTATAGTTTTGCCGACTGGGTTGCTGAACACAATATGCCAACTATCGTCGTGGTGGGAATTAAAGAAGGCTGTATTAATCATGCCTTATTGACTGTGCAGTCAATACTTAGCAAGAATCTGCCACTATTGGGATGGGTTGCAAATCGAATTAACCCCGGCCTCGGTCATTATGCTGAAATTATTGAAACATTAAAACAAAAAATAGATGCGCCATTACTCGGTGAGATCGCCTATATTCATCGACCTGAGGAACAAGACTTAAGCCACTTTATTACAGGGCTTGACCGATTGACGTATATACGAACAGAATGGGTCGCATAAAAGCGGTAAACAGTATAAAACACGGTGAAGACCCAGTGTGGTAAAAAATTAAGCGCGGTAAAAAATTAAGCGCAGTGAACATTAAGTGCGGTGAAAATTAACCCTATTTAATCGATTTCATAAAAACAGAAGGCTTAGTAAACTTACTAAGCCTTCTTTAACAATTACTCTACTGTCAGAATACGGCAGGTATTTGAACCGCCGTCTGCAAATTCTGCCCCTTGAGTTAATAACACTACATCCCCTGCCATTAAGAAGCCTTTATCTTTTAACAAGGAAATGGCTTTTTGCGCCCCCTCCATTGTGCGGCTAATGTCATCATAAAGCACCGGTGTTACACCGCGATATAACGCACATAAATTTAAGGTTTCTTGGTGACGAGATAACGCAAAAATAGGCAAACCAGAACTGATTCGAGACATTAACAATGGCGTACGACCACTACTACTCATTGCAATAATAGCACTCACCCCTTTCATATGATTCGCTGCGAACATCGCTGACATTGCAATCGTTTCCTCAATATCATCAAATTCGATATTTATACGATGGTGTGACACGCTGGCTCCCGGCATTTTTTCTGCCCCTAAGCACACTTTTGCCATAGACGCCACCGTTTCCGCTGGATATTGACCGGCAGCCGTTTCCGCAGACAGCATAACCGCGTCAGTACCGTCTAATACGGCATTTGCCACGTCCATAACTTCTGCGCGGGTTGGCATTGGATTGCTGATCATCGATTCCATCATTTGTGTTGCAGTAATCACCACACGATTTAATTGACGAGAACGACGAATCAATTTTTTCTGAACGGCGACTAATTCCGGATCACCGATTTCAACCCCTAAGTCCCCGCGGGCAACCATGATAACATCAGACGCTAAAATGATATCATCCATCGCTTCATCGGTAGCTACCGCTTCGGCACGTTCCACTTTGGCAACAATTTTTGCATTTAAGCCAGCATCTCTCGCTAATTGACGGGCATAATTTAAGTCCTCGCCGGAACGCGGGAAAGAAACGGCCAAATAATCCACCCCAATGCGGGCAGCGGTGATAATATCAGCTTTATCTTTCTCAGTTAGTGCATCAGCTGATAAACCACCACCTAATTTATTGATACCTTTATTATTTGATAAAGGTCCACCAACGGTTACCTCGGTGAAAACTTTTGCGCCTTCGGTGGATAACACTTTTAATTGAACGCGACCATCGTCTAATAAAAGAATATCGCCCGGTACGACATCTTGAGGTAAGGTTTTATAGTCTAAACCAACAACTTCTTGTGTTCCCTCACCTTTCGGTAACTCAGCATCTAAAACAAATTTGTCGCCGATATTTAAGAAAATTTTACCGTCTTTAAAGGTAGATACCCGAATTTTCGGGCCCTGTAAGTCACCTAAGATCGCAACCGTTTTTCCTAATTTCTTCGCAATTTCGCGTACTTTCTCAGCACGAGCAATATGGTCTTCCGGTGTCCCATGCGAGAAGTTCATACGCACGACATTCGCCCCAGCGGCAATAATTTTTTCCAAATTGTTACCACGGTCGGTTGCCGGCCCCATAGTACATACAATTTTCGTTCTTCTGAGTCTTCTAGAC
>NZ_CABFLM010000089.1 GCF_901873365.1 uncultured Aggregatibacter sp. | reverse complement strand
ATCTTGTTGTCTGATTATTGATTTTTCGCGAAACCATTTGATCATATGACAAGATGTGTATCTACCTTAACTTAATGATTTTGATAAAAATCATTAGGGGATTCATCAGTGCTTTGCGTGAACAGGGCGTGTTGATTATCGGCAGCGGCAACATTGTGCATAACCTAAGAGCCATAAGCTGGGAACATATTGATCAAATCGGCGCGGGGTATGATTGGGCGTATGTGTTCCGTGATCAAATTAATCACGCAATGACCACGCAAAATAACGATGAATTGGTGCATTATGAGCAATTTGGCGAAGGTGCGGCGCTTTCTGTCCCCACACCTGATCACTATTTGCCTCTCTTGTATGTGATGGCGCTGCGGGAGCCGGATGAAAAAGTGGCATTTTTTAATGATCATTTGATTGCCGGTTCATTGAGTATGACCTCTGTGTTGGTGGGTTAAAATGAACGCAACACTTTATGTTGAAATGCCATAAATTGGTATTGTAATGGGGCGGAGCGATGGCTGGCATCTCGCTTTCCGTTGCCAAGTTTGAGGCACCGTTCACGCACGGATTCGCCCAAAAAAGCATAATAAGAACGCTTCTTGCTTTGAAAGTGACAACAATCACGTTATGTTCTGAAAATTAGTGATTCGTTGTTGAAAATAGATTAATCACCAGCACGCCGGAAATAATTAGGGCAATTCCTAACATAGCGGGCATATCGAGTTTTTGTCCAAAGGCAAAGTAGGCAACCATCGCTGTCAAAATGATCCCTACGCCGGACCAAACGGCATAGACCAAGCCGACAGGCAGGCTGCGGAAGACGATGGAGACCAAATAAAACGATAAGGCATAAATTAATAACGCACTTATGGTGGGAAGCGGTTTGGTAAAACCATCGCTTAATTTCAGCAAATTGGTGGCGATGACTTCCAAGCCGATAGAGCCACCCAGTAAAAGCCAAGGATTCATATTTTCTCTCCGTTTGTAAAATCTTTCTAAAAAATGATCGCACTTTAGAATGCGATTGAACCGTTCATGAAAAAACGACAATTTTGAGCGGAATATAGCAAATTTGCATTACGCTGTCGTAATTCTTTTTTAAATAGGGTTTTCAAATTGATTTAATAGATTTCAATCGGTAAAACCTTTCTGTATTATGCTTGGCGATATTTACTTTAAGCTAATACTATTTATTAAGGAGTTTTCTATGAGTGCTAAATGCCCTTTTTCTCATCTAACCAGCACGCCTTTAACGATGGGTAACGGCGCGCCTGTTGCCGATAACCAAAACAGTTTAACTGCCGGCCCTCGCGGTCCATTACTCTCACAAGATTTATGGCTAAATGAAAAATTAGCAGATTTTGTGCGTGAAGTGATTCCGGAGCGTCGTATGCACGCGAAAGGCTCCGGTGCATTTGGTACCTTTACTGTTACACACGACATTACTAAATATACTCGCGCAAAAATTTTCAGTGAAGTCGGCAAAAAAACAGAAATGTTCGCACGCTTTACGACCGTTGCGGGAGAACGTGGTGCTGCAGATGCGGAACGTGATATTCGTGGTTTTGCTTTAAAATTCTATACCGAAGAAGGGAACTGGGATTTAGTGGGTAACAACACGCCGGTATTCTTCTTACGTGATCCGCGTAAATTCCCAGATTTAAACAAAGCGGTAAAACGTGATCCTCGCACGAATATGCGTTCAGCTACTAACAACTGGGACTTTTGGACATTATTGCCGGAATCATTGCACCAAGTCACTATTGTCATGAGTGATCGCGGTATTCCGGCAAGCTATCGCCATATGCACGGTTTCGGTTCACATACTTACAGTTTCTGGAACGAAGCAGGCGAACGTTTTTGGGTGAAATTCCACTTCCGTACCCAACAAGGCATTAAAAACTTAACCGATGCAGAAGCGGCTGCTGTTATCGCAAATGACCGTGAAAGTCATCAACGCGATTTGTATGAAGCGATTGAACGGGGTGATTTCCCGAAATGGACGTTATACGTACAAATCATGCCTGAAGCCGATGCGGAAAAAGTGCCTTACCACCCATTCGATTTAACCAAAATATGGCCGAAAAAAGACTATCCATTAATTGAAGTAGGGGAGTTTGAACTTAACCGCAATCCGGAAAACTTCTTTGCTGATGTGGAACAATCTGCCTTTGCACCGAGTAACTTAGTGCCGGGAATTGGTGCAAGCCCGGATAAAATGCTACAAGCGCGTTTATTCAACTATGCGGATGCTCAACGTTATCGTTTAGGAGTGAACTACCGTCAAATTCCGGTAAATCGTCCACGTTGCCCGGTGCATAGCAACCAACGTGATGGTTTTGGTCGTGTGGACGGTAACTACGGTAGCTTGCCGCACTATGAACCGAATAGTTTTAATCAATGGCAACAACAACCGGATTTTGCCGAACCACCACTTCGTATTAATGGCGATGCGGCGAACTGGGATTATCGTAACGATGATAACGACTACTTCAGCCAACCGCGTGCATTATTTAATTTAATGAATTCGGAGCAAAAACAAGCGTTATTCAACAATACGGCTGCCGCGATGGGGGATGCACCTGATTTCATCAAATATCGTCATATTCGCAACTGTCATTGGTGTGATCCGGCGTATGGTGAAGGTGTTGCCAAAGCATTAGGCTTAACTGTTGAAGATGCGTTAAACGCGCGTGAAGTGGATCCGGCGTTAGGGCAACCGGGGCTATTGTAATCTGCGATACCGTACACAATAAAAAAACGTCTGAAAATCTGACCGCACTTTTGACCGTAATGCAAAAAAGTGCGGTTATTTTTATATGATCGTCAGCTTTTTGCGGACGTTTATTAACCTCAATGCGTAATTCACGATGTCGTAGCGTGCAACTTGTTGCACGAATGATAAACCTCAATGCGTAAATTCACGATTTCGTCGCGTGCATCTTGATGCACGACCAAACCACGCACGGAACGTTATTTAACTCTTTTGGGCATTCACGATTTCGTGCAACAAGTTGCACGCTACGATTTACTAAAAAATAGACAAGATTGCCAGTTTTCACAAGCTCCTTTAGCACGAATAATTAACCTCGATGTGGAATTCATGATTTCATGCGTAGCGTGCATCTTGATGCACGACCAAATCACACACAGAACGTTATTTAACCTTTTTGGGCATTCACGATTTCGTGCAACAAGTTGCACGCTACGATTCACTAAAAAATAGACAAGATTGCTAGTTTTCACAAGCCCCTTTAGCACGAATGATTAACCTCAATGCATAAATTCACGATTTCGTAGCGTGCATCTTGATGCACGACCAAATCACGCACAGAACGTTATTTAACCTTTTTGGGCATTCACAATTTCGTGCAACAAATTGCACGCTACGATTTACTAAAAAATAGACAAGATTGCCAGCTTTCACAAGCCCCTTGAGGAGCTTGTGAAGTAGAGGCGCTTAGCTTAATAGGGGAATTTAAAAACCGCACGTTTTACGTGCGGATTGTTATTGATTGAGTAAACGTTGAAGTGATTGATAAATAATTTGCGCTTGCTCATTTGCCAGTGCTGATTTTTTTTCTTCTGAAATCACGACCGCACTTTGTTGTTTATTCAACGCGGCAAGTTGCATTTGATAGCTGCCTTTGCCTAGATTAGGTAATGCTTGCGAGCTAATTTGCTGCCAGGCTTTTGGCGATAATGGTTTGTAATAAAGCTCTCGAATTCCGCGAGCGCTCATGTCTTTTTTGATTTCAAACCCAAGTTTTGGGAGTGTCTCGCCTAATTTTTCCCATGCGGCATCAAACGCCGCGGACAGAATGAGTGCAGTTCTGCCATTGGTATCCGTTGCGATATGCGAGGCGATAGGCGCAGTGGTGGATGCACTCAGATCCTGTTGTTGTTTTTGGTAGGCTGCATTTAATTCGCCGATAAGTTGATTTAGGCGATCAGAGGCATACCGTTGTTTATCCGTAATGGAAGGCGTGTAAATGGTCTCATTGCGTTTCATTTGCAAAACAGAAACCATCAACGCTGCGGCTTGTTCCGTATCGACTTCTTCAATTTGATAGCGAATTTGCGTGTTTTTCAAATCATCGCTTCGCCCGGTGGAAGCCCAATCAGTGAGCAGTTTTCCATTCTCTCGTGTGTATTGGATATTTTGCTCTTTGAGTAGGCGTTCAATTTGTTTTAAATTGTAAATCTTTTGCTGATCCGACGTATAGGCAATAAGCGCGCGTTCGCCATCAAATCGTGTAATGGAATCATGAATGATGGCTAAAGGAATAGAAGGTGGGCGAATATCGACCTTATCATCTTTGTTCACTTTAATCTGTGGCAATTGATATTCTGTGCTGGCGGTTGGTAACTTAACACCGCCGCTGGCAAGCGGATTAAGGCGAGGCAAGTCCACATTGGATTTTTGGTAGGTATCTCCAGCTTGTTGTTTGCTTTCATTGCTTGCAGAGCAGGCGGTTAGCGTAGAAATCACGGCAACCGTTAATAGCCATTTTTTCATAAATTATCCTTGATTATGACAACTGAAAAGTTAAATGTCTGTTTTGGACAGATAAATCATAAAGGCGTTCAAGGCCTGATGACGGCCTTGAGCGTATATTTTAGCGTAATCCGGCAAAGTTTAATGCATCTAGCACAACAGGTTGGGCGGATTCACTGAGTAGGGTAAGTGGCAAACGCAATGTTGGATCGGCAATCAGACCCAGTTTATAGCATGCCCATTTCACCGGAATTGGGTTGGATTCAATAAATAAGTTTTTGTGTAACGGCATTAAACGTTGGTTAATGGTTTCCGCTTCGCTAAAGTGACCTTGGCGGGCTAAGCGACACATTTCAGCCATGGCTTTGGGGGCAACGTTAGAGGTAACGGAAATAACCCCTTCTGCCCCTAATTTCATGGCTTCTAAACAGGAAGCGTCATCGCCACTAAAGACGAAGAAATCTTTTCCGGCAAGTTGTTTAATCTTTTGCACGCGGCTAATGTCGCCAGTTGCTTCTTTGATGCCAATGATATTCGGAATCGCAGATAATCGCCCCACGGTTTCAGGGAGCAAGTCGCTGCCGGTTCTGCCGGGAACGTTATAAAGAATTTGAGGAATATCCGTGCATTCAGCAATGGCTTTGAAATGTTGATACATTCCTTCTTGCGTTGGTTTATTGTAGTAAGGCACGACAGATAAACACCCCACGATGCCACTGTTATTTAATAATTTCGTCATGGTCACAGCTTCGCTGGTAGCGTTGGCACCGGTGCCTGCAATAACCGGAATTCGGCCAGCAGCAAATTCAACGGTTTTTAAGATCACTTTAACATTTTCTTCAATGCTTAATGTCGCTGACTCGCCGGTGGTTCCCACAGAAACGATAGCATCCGTACCGGCTTGAACGTGATATTCAACCAGTTGTTTTAAGTTTTCAAAATCCACTTCGCCATGATTATTCATTGGTGTGACCAAGGCAACGATACTGCCTTGCAGTAAAGGCGCATTTGACATAAAAGCCTCCGATTATTGTTATTCTATTATGCTAATTAAGTATGAAAGATGAGGGCTGCTTGCTAAGGTTCGCTTAAGATCGCTAAAATAGCCATAATTTGCAAGCAATTTTTTTATTTTTTAGAGGAGTTAACCCCGGTGTTAAAGCAATTAAACAGAGGTGATGATGCACCATTATTTACATTATTAAATCAAAATGGTGAGCCGGTTTCTTTAGCGCAATTTCGTGGAAAGAAAGTGCTAGTTTATTTTTATCCGAAAGCCTTAACGCCCGGATGTACAACACAAGCTTGCGGCTTACGTGATAGCAAAGCCGAATTGGATAAATTTAATCTTATTATTTTAGGCATCAGTCCGGATAAGCCACAGAAATTAGCGCAATTTGCCGATAAAAAAGCGTTAAATTTCATGCTATTATCGGATGAAACCCACGAAGTCGCCGAACAATTCGGTGTGTGGGGAGAAAAGAAATTTATGGGACGCACATTTGATGGCATTCATCGCGTCAGTTTTTTAATTGATGAGCAGGGAAAAATTGAACAGGTTTTTGATAAATTCAAAACAACCCAGCATCATGAAGTCATATTGAACTACCTGAGCTCAAATTCATAATAAAATCAAATGACATCATTAGACTTAATATGAGATTTTGTTTAGACTTGTAACACTTTTTTGACAAACGGAGAAAACAATGTCGTTAAATGGTTCGGATCAAGATCCTTGGAGCAAACCAAAGCAAAACGGGCAATCATCGGAGAATAACACGTCCGACCAAAATGAAGGCCGCTCAAATTGGGATCGTTCTTCCAATTCACAAAAAGACAATCAACAATCCCCACCGGATTTAGAGGATATTTTCAATAATTTATTGAAAAAATTAAGCGGCAAGAGCGGTGCAAATAATACGAATTCATCAAACGCCTTTTCCGGGGGCGTTGGTAAGCTGTTGCCGATTGCCATTGCGGCAGGTGTCATTTTATGGGGAGCTAGCGGTTTTTATACGGTCAAAGAAGCTGAACGTGGGGTTGTCTTGCGTTTAGGGCATTTTCATTCCATTGAACAACCCGGCTTAAACTGGAAACCGACCTTTATCGATCGCGTCATTCCGGTTAACGTGGAACGAGTATTGGAATTAAAAACCCAAGGCGCCATGCTGACGCAAGATGAAAATATGGTCAAAGTGGAAATGACCGTTCAGTATCGTATTCAGGATCCGGCGAAATATTTATTTAGTGCCGTCAACGCCAATGATAGCTTGAATCAAGCGACAGACAGCGCATTGCGTTACGTAATTGGGCACATGACGATGAACGATATTTTAACGACCGGTCGTTCAGTGGTGCGTGAAAATACTTGGAAGGCATTAAATCAGATCATTGAGCCATATAACATGGGATTAGAAGTGATTGATGTGAACTTCCAGTCTGCCCGTCCACCGGAAGAGGTGAAAGATGCCTTTGACGATGCGATTAAAGCCCAAGAAGACGAGCAGCGTTACATTCGTGAAGCAGAAGCCTATGCTCGTGAGAAAGAGCCGATTGCGCGTGGTAATGCTCAGCGTATTTTGGAAGAGGCGACTGCGTATAAAGATCGCGTTGTGTTAGATGCTAAAGGAGAAGTTGAGCGTTTCCAACCGCTTTTAGCGGAATTTAAAGCGGCACCGGAAGTATTCCGGGAGCGCTTGTATATTCAATCCATGGAAAAAGTGATGGCGAATACGCCGAAAGTGATGCTAGATAGCGGTAGCGGCAATAATTTAACCGTACTACCGTTGGAGCAATTATTGAAAGGAAAAGTCTCTAACGTTCCTTCAAATAGTCAGAGTGCGAATGAAACACATGAGACACAACAAAGTGCGGTCAATTCCAGCAATGTTTCTCGTCCACACGAACAAGCAACAACACTCAGACCGGTGGAATCAAGAGGAGATAATGGCCGTCAAGGGAGAACTTACTAATGCGTAAATTTGTATTACCGATCATTTTTATTATGATTGCTGTGGTGTATTCCAGCATTGTGGTTGTCACCGAAGGCACGCGAGGCATTATGTTACGCTTTGGCAAAGTACAACGCGATGCCGACAACAAAGTGGCTATTTATACGCCGGGGTTACATTTTAAGCTCCCATTTATTGACAACATTAAGGTGCTTGATGCGCGCCTGCAAACCTTAGACGGACAAGCAGATCGTTTTGTTACCGTGGAGAAAAAAGACCTGTTGGTGGATTCCTATGTGAAATGGCGCATTAATGACTTCGGTCGTTTCTTCACCTCTACCGGCGGTGGTGACTATACACAAGCCTCTAATTTGCTTCGCCGTAAAGTTAACGACCGTTTGCGTTCTGAAATCGGTTCGCGCACCATTAAAGACATTGTATCGGGTACTCGCGGTGAGTTGATGGCGGGTGCGAAAAAAGCATTAAATACCGGACAAGACAGCACAGCCGAGCTAGGCATTGAAGTGCTTGATGTGCGAATTAAGCAAATTAACTTGCCGGATGAAGTCTCTTCTTCCATCTACCAACGGATGCGTGCAGAACGTGATGCAGTTGCTCGTGAACACCGTTCGCAAGGTAAAGAAAAAGCCGCATTTATTCAAGCAGACGTGGATCGTAAAGTGACGTTGATTATCGCCAATGCAGAAAAAACTGCCCAAGAATTACGCGGGGAAGGGGATGCCACTGCCGCGAAGATTTTTGCAGAAGCATTTGGTAAAGAACCGGAATTTTATAGTTTCATTCGTAGCCTTAAAGCCTATGAAAATAGCTTTGCTAATTCCGATAACTTGTTAATTCTTAAACCGGACAGTGATTTCTTCCGTTTTATGCAATCGCCAAGTAAATAATCAAACATAAAATCGCCGCCCTGCATTGTGCAGATACCTCCAAAAATAAAGGGCGGCTTACGTAAATAATAAAAAAGTGCGGTGAGATTTTTGAAAATTTTTCAGAATCTCACCGCACTTTTATTATAGCCAGTCAAAGTCTGACTATAAAAACCATACGGGATGCGTATGGAGTCCTCCCTCGTAGCGTGCAACTTGTTGCACGAATGATTAACCTCGATACGTAATTCACGCATTTCATGCGTAGCGTGCATCTTGATGCACGACCAAACCACGCACGGTACGTTATTTAACCCTTTCTGGCATTCATGATTTCGTGCAACAAGTTGCACGCTACGATTTACTAAAAAATAAACACGGTTGCCAGCTTTCACAAGC
>NZ_CABFLM010000088.1 GCF_901873365.1 uncultured Aggregatibacter sp. | reverse complement strand
AGGTAATCACTTTATCGCCAAATATCACTTTTCCGGTAAACTTTATTCGTGAGCTTGCCTCGGGATTTTGCTAACTCCGAAACCACAATGGATTGTAATGACACAAGCGAGGACGCTTGCGCTATCAGGGGGGAAGACCAAATCGACTTTGAGAAACTCAAACTCGTCCTTGGTGCAGAAAACCTTGCCGGTGTGGCGAACGTTATCAACTCGATGCTGTAGAAACTAGTAGCGTTGTTTACAGTATTTCCAGGAGAATACTGAAACATGAACATGCACAAAAACACCCGTCTCACCCCGTCTCTGGATTTGGATATCCTCAACGGCATCATGCGCCAAGCCGTGTTGCAGCAGCTGCAAACCTACTTGGGCGTGGACACCATCATCGAAACACACATCACCCGCGACATGCTCGAACGCGCAGAAAAAATCCGCCTCTCCAACGCCTTGAGAGGCGTGTTTGAGGCGGATTTAGTGTACTAGGAACAATCAATGATTTCTCGGAAATGTATAAAGCCTGAAGGCGATTATTCGTTAGACGGTTTATCTGTCTGAGACTTGTGCGTTTGCAATATGCGCACTACCTTACCCTCATAACGCTGGCGTAACCACGCCTGTATCCGCTCGTAATCTTTGGCAGGTAATGGCTGCTCCAATTCGAGAGAGACAACGACGATATCGTCATATGTATCTGTCTTCGGTTCTGCGTTTTTTTGGCTTTCAGACTGTTCGGAAACAGGCGTTGTTTGCGCTTTATCCCAAGCCAAGCCGCGTCCGACAACGATTTTTTCCGCTTCCGGATATTGGGCTTTTAATTCCTTAAGTACCGCTGCATCGTCGATATCGGAGGCTTTGCCTGCCAGTACGGTATCGATATAGGCCTGTTGCTCTTTCAGCTCATTTTGCTGCTGAACCGGGTTGTTTTGGCTTGCCAGCAATTCTTTGATTTTGGCATTGTTCCCTCCCGCATAGACCACGTTGACCTTCGGCTCTTTCACCCCCGACGCTTCAAGGCTTTTCACCAGCAAGGCGGAAATTTTCTCGGCATTGCCCGTTCCATTGACAACCAGACTGACTTTATTTTCTCTATGGTTCAACATCTTACGCAGCACGAAAAAACCTTCCTGTTGCTTCGCAGTGGCAATGGCAGCATTGGCTCTGGTGTTGAAGATTTCCTGACGCACCAGTCCTGATGCCATATAGCCGCTCGGAATCATGACAGCAAGTACGACGGCAGTAATAATGATGCTTTGCAACCGGCGTTTGGATTCCTTTACCAGCCCTCTGCGCGGCAGCTTGAGCAGCTTGGAAAACAACAAGGTCGCAAAAGCGATGAATACGCAGTTGATGGCAAAAAGATATGAAGCACCGAGAAAGTAGTGCCAGTTGCCATGTGCCAGTCCGTAGCCCGCAGTACACAGGGGCGGCATCAATGCGGTAGCAATCGCCACACCCGGTATGGCATTGCCTCCTTCTTTTCGGGTCAGCGCCACAATACCCGCACTACCGCCGAAGAAGGCAATCAACACATCCCAAAGGGTCGGCTGAGTACGCGCCAAAAGCTCGCTTTGCGCCTCTTTAAGCGGGGTTAACAGGAAATACAACGTAGCGGTAATCAAGCTGATGACGACGAATATAATAATATTGCGCACGGATTGACGGATCAGCGCAGTATCCCCTACCGCCAAACCGTAACCCATACCGACTATCGGCCCCATCAACGGCGAAATCAACATCGCGCCGATCACTACTGCCGTGCTGTTTACATTCAGACCGATACTTGACACGGCAATGGCAAACATCAATACCCACATACTGGTTCCGGTCACCCGAGTATTGGCGCGGATGGTGGCATCGATCTTATCGGGATGAGCTTGGTCATGCGCAAGATTGAACACATCTTGCAACTTGGTCATGGCACCATTGTCTTCTTTTAGCTGGTTTTCTTGTTCTTCTTGGTTTTTAATGTTTTCTTGGTCTTGCATTTTCATCCTTAAATCAATCTTAACGATTGTCTCTGAATATTTAATTAACTGGAATTTCGGATACTGATAATTATGATTGATAACTAAGTTCGAATATGATTAAACAGATACCTTGCAGAATATTAACATATACCCGAAAACGCTGACAACGCTGATCCTGCGTAGGCCTTCACGAAACCAGCATATGCAAAAACCTTCTCTCAAATCCAATTCCTACTTTTTCAGCAGCAACCGCCATCAAAATTTTTTAAGGGGCTGTACTAGTAGATTAGCCCTAAATTCCACACCATTTTTGCAGGATTTTAAGCTGTTGAGACGATGTGCCGAAGTTAAATCGAAATTCGCATTCTTTCAAGAACAGCGGGAACGATTTGCGATCGATTCCATTGTATTTGCGTAAGACGCGTTTTGCCTGATTCCAAAAGTTCTCAATGCCGTTAATGTGGTTCTGACGGTCGGCAAATTCCTTGGAATGGTTGATGCGGTAATGGTGAAACCGCTCACGTCTAACTTGTTATAGCTACTCAGACTATCCGTGTAAACAATGCTGTCCGGCATGATTTTCTGTTTGATAACAGGCATCAAAGTATCGGACTTGGCATTATCTACGACAACGGTATAGACCCGTCCGTTGCGTTTCAGAATGCCAAAGACAACCACTTTTCCTGCCGCGCCGCGACCACGCCTGCCTTTACGCCGTCCGCCGAAATAGCTTTCGTCCAGCTCGACGGGACCCTCGAAAACCTCATCGGCAGCCAAGGCCAGATAATGGCTGATAACCATACGAATTTTGCGGTAGAACAGAATAGCGGAGTTGGGCTGAATGCCCAAAATATTGGCAGCGGAACGGGCGGTAACTTGGAGTACAAAAAATTCAAGTAGTTTCTTTTGAACTCTATTGCTTAATTTACAATTGGTTATCTGCATTTTCGTAGCCTAGCATAACTGCTAATCTACGTCAGCCCAAAAATTTATCCGTACAATCTGCTGTATCCGATAACGAGGAGTAAATCATGAAAAAAATGCCTGTATTGTTCGTTGGGCATGGTAGCCCGATGAATGTGTTGGATAAGGAAAATCCGTTCAATCAGAATTTCAGTCTAATTACGCAAAACTTTCCAAAACCAAAAGCGATTTTGATGATTTCGGCGCATTGGTATAGCAGCCGTTTGCAGGTGACCTCAGGTGAATACCCTGAAATGATTTACGATTTCTACGGTTTTCCTGAAGCACTCAGCCAAGTGCAATATCCCGCGCCCGGTTCGCCTGAATTGGCGGAACAAGTGCGGTCGTTATTGCAGCCGGAAAATGTGGAGCTGAATCCGACGCGCGGTTTTGATCATGGCGCATGGGCGGTGTTGAAGTTTCTGTATCCCGATGCCGATATCCCTGTGGTGCAACTGAGTCTTAACCGTTTGCAACCTGTACAGTGGCATTTCAATTTGGCAAAAAAATTGGCTGCTTTGCGCTGATGAATCCCCTAATGATTTTGGTAAAAATCATTAAGTTAAGGTGGATACACATCTTGTCATATGATCAAATGGTTTCGCGAAAAATCAATAATCAGACAACAAGATGTGCGAACTCGATATTTTACACGACTCTCTTTACCAATTCTGCCCCGAATTACACTTAAAACGACTCAACAGCTTAACGTTGGCTTGCCACGCATTACTTGACTGTAAAACTCTCACTCTTACCGAACTTGGCCGTAACCTGCCAACCAAAGCGAGAACAAAACATAACATCAAACGAATCGACCGATTGTTAGGTAATCGTCACCTCCACAAAGAGCGACTCGCTGTATACCGTTGGCATGCTAGCTTTATCTGTTCGGGCAATACGATGCCCATTGTACTTGTTGACTGGTCTGATATCCGTGAGCAAAAACGGCTTATGGTATTGCGAGCTTCAGTCGCACTACACGGTCGTTCTGTTACTCTTTATGAGAAAGCGTTCCCGCTTTCAGAGCAATGTTCAAAGAAAGCTCATGACCAATTTCTAGCCGACCTTGCGAGCATTCTACCGAGTAACACCACACCGCTCATTGTCAGTGATGCTGGCTTTAAAGTGCCATGGTATAAATCCGTTGAGAAGCTGGGTTGGTACTGGTTAAGTCGAGTAAGAGGAAAAGTACAATATGCAGACCTAGGAGCGGAAAACTGGAAACCTATCAGCAACTTACATGATATGTCATCTAGTCACTCAAAGACTTTAGGCTATAAGAGGCTGACTAAAAGCAATCCAATCTCATGCCAAATTCTATTGTATAAATCTCGCTCTAAAGGCCGAAAAAATCAGCGCTCGACACGGACTCATTGTCACCACCCGTCACCTAAAATCTACTCAGCGTCGGCAAAGGAGCCATGGGTTCTAGCAACTAACTTACCTGTTGAAATTCGAACACCCAAACAACTTGTTAATATCTATTCGAAGCGAATGCAGATTGAAGAAACCTTCCGAGACTTGAAAAGTCCTGCCTACGGACTAGGCCTACGCCATAGCCGAACGAGCAGCTCAGAGCGTTTTGATATCATGCTGCTAATCGCCCTGATGCTTCAACTAACATGTTGGCTTGCGGGCGTTCATGCTCAGAAACAAGGTTGGGACAAGCACTTCCAGGCTAACACAGTCAGAAATCGAAACGTACTCTCAACAGTTCGCTTAGGCATGGAAGTTTTGCGGCATTCTGGCTACACAATAACAAGGGAAGACTCACTCGTGGCTGCAACCCTGCTTACTCAAAATCTATTCACACATGGTTACGTTTTGGGGAAATTATGAGGGGATCTCTCAGTGCTCAGCATGTTTGAGTGCTTTACTCGCCGCGGGTTGAGAAATATGTAAAACTTCAGCCGCACGCGTTAAGGAACCACAAGTCATTACAGCATAAAAGATATCGAGATGTCTTAATTTCATTCCATGTAGCCTACTGATTATTTATTTCTACGGACTATTCTAACGAATAAAGTATAAATAATCAGATATACTCGTCATAATTCAAATTTTGGTTTAGTTGTCACGAGAATTAATTCGTAAACGTGCAAGCTAAATAGATTGACTAGGGGAATATACGGGGTAAGAAAGCGGCTCGGCATACTGCCCTATAATAAATTGTTAGGAGAAGTACGCCGAGTAGTGTGTAGCTATTAGGTAAAGTATGTACCAATTTCAATAAATATTTTAATTAAGATACTGTTTGAAATATCAACAATAAAGGCACCGACCATAGGAACGACAAGGAAAGCTTTATGTGATGGTCCAAATGCTTTTGTGACTGTTTGCATATTCGCAATTGCTGTTGGTGTTGCTCCCATACCAAAGCCACAGTGACCCGCGCTGATCACGACAGCATCATAATCTTTGCCCATCATTTTGAAGGTGACAAAGCAGGCAAATAGCACCATGACAACAGTTTGTACAGCAATGATAATTAATACTGGCCCTGCCATGCTTGCCAATTGACCAAATTTTAATGACATTAACGCCATTGCCAAGAAAAGCGATAAAGCAACGCTACCTAATACATCGACGGTCGGCTCAAACACTTCGTGTTTAAATACATGAGTCAGTGTATTACGGATAATAATACCGACAAATAAACACCAGACAAAAGTAGGCAGTTGCAGAAAAGTATCTTTAAACAATGCACTGATATAGCCACCAACAACAATACAGATAATCAGCATTGAAATGGTTTCAATAACGTTATTTGCATTGATTTTTCTTTTGACGCTTGGTTGCTCAAAAGCTTCAACGATAGTGTCGCGCTCTTGCTCGGTTGTTTTAGGAATAGAGACCTTTTTCAAAAGATGACGGGCAACAGGGCCGCCAACTAAACCACCCAACACTAATCCAAGTGTTGCACAAGCCATCGCTAATTCAACGGCGCCTGTTACACCATATTTATCAGCGAGAATAGGGCCCCATGCTCCGGCATTACCATGACCACCTGTTAGAGTAATTGAACCTGCAATTAAGCCAATAAATGGACTTTCATTCATCATGACAGCCATACTCATGCCGACAGTATTTTGAATGGCGATTAGGATCGTTACTGCAATAGTTAATAGAACTAACGGCTTTCCTCCTTTAATCAGTCGAGAAAAGTCAGAACTTAGCCCGATAGAGGAAAAGAATGTGAGCATTAATAAACTTTGCAATGAAGCATCAAAAGTAAACGAATAACCTGATGTTTTATCAATAATTAACAGAACAATTGCAACAATAAAGCCACCAACGACGGCTTCTGGTATGTGGTTTTTTTGTAGGAACGGGGTAAATTTTACGACAAACATTCCTATGAGTAGCGCGATACATGCGACTAATAATGTATAACTGGCATCTAGGATCATTTTTTTACCTCTATTAGTTTACCAGAATTTTCACTATAACAATTTAACAATAGTGAAAAATGAAGTTACTTTGGTTAACTAATCTTTAACAATGAGTTTTATTAGGGTATCCATAACTTTTAGTTAATAGGGTCATAATTTTAGTGTGATCTTAATCATGAAATATTAAAAAGATTAAAATAACAACAATGGTATTTAATGATGGGTAAACCTAAATACCATGCGGGATCCGCACTATTTTCGGTGATAGCAAAAAATAAAAAAGTATAAATAATAAACAAAATTATAAGAGAAGGAGAACATGATAAGCGCAGGCCGAGCAATTTAAAGAAGTGTGATATACAACATAAAACAGCAGCATGACCTTTCTATATTTCGTTGCTTATCGAAGTGTTAATTTTCGGGTGGATTACTCTGTTTGTTGATTAATAACGGAGAAAAATATGATTGCTGTAATATTTGAGGTGCAAATACAACCCGACCAACAAACTCGCTATTTGACTTTAGCTGAGGAGTTAAGACCACTATTAAGTCATGTAGCTGGTTTTATTTCAATTGAACGTTTTCAAAGTCTAGCTACAGAAGGAAAAATGTTATCGCTATCTTGGTGGGAAAACGAATACGCAGTTCTGCAATGGAAAAATCATGTTTTACATGCGAAAGCTCAACAAGAAGGGCGAGAGTCAATATTTGATTTTTACAAAATTAGTATTGCTCATATTACTCGCGAATATTCATTTAAAAAGGACAAGGATAATGTTTGATGTTCACGTTGTTTTAGATAATCAAATAGGACAATTAGCATTACTAGGAAAAACATTAGGTAATAAAGGTATTGGATTGGAAGGGGGAGGGATATTTACGGTTGGTGATGAATGCCATGCTCATTTTCTTGTTGAACAAGGAAAGGAAGCTAAAATAGCGCTAGAGCAAGCTGGACTGTTAGTACTTGCGATCCGGACACCATTAATTCGTAAGTTAAAACAGGAAAAACCGGGGGAACTTGGCGAAATAGCACGAGTATTGGCGGAGAATAACATTAATATTTTAGTGCAATACAGTGACCATGCTAACCAACTGATATTAATAACGGACAATGATAGTATGGCTGCATCTGTTACGCTCCCTTGGGCAATAAAGTGAACTTGCGATGGCTAATTTAATACGAAAAGAGGTTACCTTTGAGTCCTCAATAGCCGCGATAGGGGCGGCTATGTCTGACATTTCACGAGTTAAAATACTCAGTGCTTTGATGGATGGGCGAGCTTGGACGGCCACTGAGCTAAGTTCTGTGGCGAATATATCAGCTTCAACGGCGAGCAGTCATTTATCTAAATTATTAGATTGCCAGCTAATCACAGTAGTAGCTCAAGGCAAGCATCGTTATTTTCGGCTAGCAGGAAAAGATATTGCTGAATTGATGGAAAGTATGATGGGGATCTCCTTAAACCATGGCGTACATGCCAAAGTTTCCACGCCAGTGCATTTACGAAAAGCACGTACTTGCTATGATCATTTAGCTGGCGAAGTTGCCGTTAAGATCTATGATTCCCTTTGTCAACAGCAATGGATCACTGAAAATGGTTCAATGATCACATTAAGTGGTATTCAATATTTTCATGAAATGGGAATTGACGTTCCTTCCAAACATTCACGTAAAATCTGTTGTGCGTGTTTAGATTGGAGTGAACGCCGTTTCCATTTAGGTGGGTACGTTGGAGCCGCATTATTTTCGCTTTATGAATCTAAAGGGTGGTTAACTCGACATCTTGGTTACCGTGAAGTTACCATCACGGAAAAAGGTTATGCTGCTTTTAAGACCCACTTTCACATTTAAGTTGTTTTTCTAATCCGCATATGATCAATTCAAGGCCGAATAAGAAGGCTGGCTCTGCACCTTGGTGATCAAATAATTCGATAGCTTGTCGTAATAATGGCGGCATACTATCAGTAGTAGGTGTTTCCCTTTCTTCTTTAGCGACTTGATGCTCTTGATCTTCCAATACGCAACCTAAAGTAAAATGCCCCACAGCGCTGAGTGCATATAATGCATTCTCTAGTGAAAAACCTTGTTGGCATAAAAAGGCTAATTGATTTTCGAGAGTTTCATACTGTTTTTCTGTAGGCCGTGTACCTAAATGTACTTTTGCTCCATCGCGATGACTTAGTAAAGCACATCTAAAACTTTTAGCGTTATTACGTAAAAAATCTTGCCAGCTTTCCCCTTCTAAAGGGCAAAAGTGAGTATGGTGCCTATCTAACATCTCAATGGCTAAGGCGTCGAGCAAAGCCCGCTTATTTTTTACATGCCAATACAATGTAGGCTGCTCTACACCTAGCTTCTGGGCGAGTTTACGGGTTGTTAAACCTTCGATTCCGACCTCATTAAGCAGCTCTAATGCGCTGTTAATCACTTTACTTTTATCTAATCTAGACATCATTAATTCCTAATTTTTGTTGACACTCTATCATTGAT
>NZ_CABFLM010000087.1 GCF_901873365.1 uncultured Aggregatibacter sp. | reverse complement strand
GGTCGTTAGCTCAGTCGGTAGAGCAGCGGACTTTTAATCCGTTGGTCGAAGGTTCGAATCCTTCACGACCCACCAAACCAATCAATATTTTCAGATTGATTTCCTAGCGTATTATTTTTTTGTGTAAATGTTACTTCATTCAAGTAAATGAATTGTGAATACTAGCTACTTTTTAAAAGTAACATCATCCTACTCTTACCTGCTCTACTATCCCTAGCAAAAGCAAAAATGTTTCAATGCAATTTTTAATCTCTTTATTAGCTTGCCTTTAAAATCGTACACAATGTTAAATCCGATAATAAACCATAAACGAATAAGTTGAGACTATGTTATAATCAACTCGTTTTTTATTAACAAATTAGGTACCCCATGAAAAAACTACTCTTTATACTTGCCGGCATATTAACAATCACGGCTTGCTCTCAACCCAAAGATATCTATTTTAACGGATCCGAGGGATCTCACTCTGGATTAAAATACGATAAAACAACGAAAACCATTGGGATAAACCCATAGTTCTCTAAAAAGTGCAGTGAAACTGCATTTTATACTGTTATACACAGATTATAGGAAACACTCTCTTATAAGCCTTTCAGAGATTCAAAGGCATCATGTTAATCTCAGAGAAAGATAATTTTCATTCTTTCTTCCATAATAAAAAACCGAGCATAAGCTCGGCTTTTTTATTCGTCTTGCAAAAATTAGTATGCTAACACAGCACGACGGTTTTTAGAGTAAGCAGCTTCGTCATGACCTAACACTGCTGGTTTTTCTTCACCGTAAGAAACGGTAGAGATTTGGCTACCTTGAACACCTTTAGAGGTTAAGAAGCTTTGCACTGCGTGTGCACGACGTTCACCTAATGCCATGTTGTATTCTGGTGTACCACGTTCATCGGTGTTACCTTCAACACGAACACTTGTTGCTGGGGTAGCTGTCAAGTATGCAGCATGAGCATCTAAGATTTGAGCATATTCGCCTTCAATATTGTATTTATCAAAACCGAAATATACAGTGTTATAACGTTGTTGCAAATCTTGAACAGAATAGCCGCCAAAAGTTTGGCCATTACCATTACCGTTACCGTTTTCAGTTTTATTTGAAGATCCGCAAGCTGCTAATACAGCTACAGAACCAGCAACTAACAATGCTTTGGTTAATTTATTCATTGAATTCTCCTTGTTTATTTAGTTAAGTATGGTGACCAAGCTGGAAATTTCACTTGTCCATCATTTCCTGGTAAACGTGCTTTAAAGCGTCCGTCTGTGGACACTAATTGTAACACCTTTCCCAAGCCTTGGGTAGAGCTGTAAATAATCATAATACCATTAGGTGAAATACTTGGACTTTCATCTAAAAAAGTTGAACTTAGCACTTCGGAGCTACCTGATGCCAAATCTTGTTTCACGATGCTATTACTTCCATCTACCATCACTAACGTATTGCCATCTGCGCTGATTTGGCCACTACCACGTCCACCAACTAAAGATACACCGCCACCGGTTGCACTCATACGGTAAACTTGCGGAGAGCCGCCTCTGTCGGAGGTGAACACGATTGATTGGCCATCAGGCGACCAAGATGGTTCGGTATTATTGCCGGCACCACTGGTTAACTGAGAAACCTGTCCACTACCCAAATTTATTACATAAATATTTAATACACCATCTTTTGAAGACGCAAAAGCTAATCTTGAGCCATCCGGAGAAAATGCCGGCGCCCCATTATGTCCAGGGAATGAAGCGACGACCTTACGCGCCATAGATCCCAAATCTTGTAAAATAATTTGCGCTTTTTTATTTTCAAAAGAAACATAGGCAAGTTTTTTGCCGTCAGGAGACCATGCCGGAGACATAAATGGCTGGGAACTCTTATTAATAATGAATTGATTAAATCCATCATAATCTGCTACGCGAACTTCGTAAGGCTGAGAGCCCCCATTTTTTTGTACAACATACGCAATACGGGTTCTAAATGCGCCGCGAATACCGGTTAATTTTTCAAAGGACTCATCGCTCACCGTATGAGCACCATAACGCAGCCATTTTTGTGTCACCGTATATTGATTTTGTGAAAGAATCGAACCGGCATTTCCCATGGTATCCACTAATTGATACGCAATATCAAAGCCTCCATTGGATGGGGTAACTTGCCCAACAATAACCGCTTCAATACCCTGTGCAGACCAAAGTTGAGGATTCACCTCCGCAGCTGACGTCGGTTGTTGAGGCATTTTCCCCACTGGCATAGGATTAAATTTTCCACTATTGCGCAAATCGTCAGAAATGATTTGCGCAATATCCGCCGGGGCACTGCCCGGTCCGTTCCACTTAAAAGGCACGACAGCGATTGGACGAGCAGAATCCATCACTTCGTCAATCACGATACGAACCTCCGCTCGAGCAACGGATGTTAGCCCTAACAGCATGATACATAAACTAAAAATTCGAATAACAATTTTCATTTGTTCTCCTATCGTTTTAAAAACGCAATAAAAAATTACCGCACTTTTCTTGGGTCAAATCCAAGTGTAAAACTCTTAAACATTTGATACTCTTCCGGTGTTGGCGCTCTACGCATTTTTTTCGCTTGTGAAATCGCATTTAATGCTGCAGCACATAAATCATTTGGTCCGGATTTTTTCTCATATGACAAAATAGTTCCATCACTCGAAATTTCCATTTTAATATCGCAAACTTTGCCGATAAACCGATTATCGCCACGAAAATACGGTTTTATCGAAGAGTAAACAATGCCGGCATAGGCCGAGCCGGTTTTACCACCGTCGCCCGCCCCCATTGATGCTCCTGCACCAAGGCTTCCTTGTTTATTTGCATTACCACCTCGTGTTGCGCTACCTCCACCGATGTCACCACCGTTAAAGAAATCATCTAGCGCATTTTGATCTGCTTTCCGTTGAGCATCGGCTTTCGCCTTAGCTTCAGCCTCTGCCTTCGCTTTTGCATCTGCTTTTGCCTTGGCTTCCGCTTTTGCTTTCGCTTCGGCATCCGCCTTTGCTTTAGCCTCTGCTTTTGCCTTAGCTTCTGCGTCCGCTTTTGCTTTAGCCTCAGCTTGTGCCTTAGCTTCTGCATCGGCTTTTGCTTTAGCATCGGCTTTTGCTTTCGCCTCAGCTTTTGCCCTAGCTTCCGCATCCGCTTTTGCTTTAGCCTCCGCCTCAGCTTTCACCTTGGCTTCCGCTTCAGCCTTTGCTTTAGCTTCTTGCTTTGCTTTTTCAATAGCTGCAGCCTTCGCTTTTGCCTCTTCTTCCGCTTGTTTTGCTGCAGCAGCTAACCGTTTTGCTTCAGCATCTGCTTTTAATTTAGCCGCCTCAGCAGCTTGTTTAGCCTTAGCTACCTCAGCTTGCTTTTGTTTTTCAAGAGCTTCCAGACGGGCTTTTTCTTCCTGCTGTTTTTTCTGCTCAGCTAATAATTTTTGTTTTTCCTGCTCTTTTTGTTGTTCCAGTGCTTTTTGTCGAGCAATTTCTTCTTGGCGTTGTTGCTCTTCTTTTAACGCCTCTTGTTGTTTTTGTTCTTCCTGTTTTTGCGCTTGTTCTTCCTGTTTTTTATCTTCTAAAGATTGTTTTTTTTGCTTTTCGGCTTGACCTTTTTTCTGCTGTTGAATTCGCCCCCATTCTTGTGCGGCAGAACCGGTATCAACCATGACTGCGCCAATCACTTCGCCATCATCACCTTCTCCGCCGCCCATAATATCAACGTTATGATAGAGCGAGCTCAAAATTAATAACACAAACAAAGCCAAGTGCATTATGATCGAAATCACAACGGCATTAACATCGCCTTTTTGTCGCTTATTCTGCACACTCGTTACCTATATTTATTAAATGGGATTTGTCATTAATCCAACTGATTTAATGCCGGCAAGGTGAAGTAAATTCAGTGCTTTAATCACCTCTTCATAAGGCACATCCTTTGCACCACCAACTAAGAACATCGTATTGTTATCTTTATCAAACTCTTGTTTTGATAATTGGGTAACCATATCTTCAGTTAAATTTTCCGTACGGTTACCACCAATTGAAATGGCGTACTGCCCCACACCCGATACCTCTAAAATAACCGGTGTTTTGTCTTCAGTAGACACATTTTGGCTTTGCACGGCATCCGGCAATTCAACTTCTACACTTTGACTAATAATAGGCGCTGTAGCCATAAAAATTAAAACCAATACTAAAAGCACATCCAAAAATGGCACAATATTGATTTCAGATTTGATATCGCGACGCTGACGACGATAAGACATATCAACCCTCTAAACTGAGAATTCTAAAAACAGCTAAAATAATGACCGCACTTTATCAAAATGCGGTGAGAACTCGTTACAATTAATTATGATGCGTTTTACCAAACACTTGACGGTGTAATATAGTTGTAAACTCATCAATAAAATTGCCGTAGTTTTGCTCTAATTTATTCACACGTAAACTTAAACGGTTATAAGCCATAACAGCCGGAATCGCTGCAAATAAACCGATTGCTGTTGCAATTAACGCTTCAGCAATTCCTGGTGCAACCATTTGCAATGTCGCTTGTTTTGCTCCGCTTAATGACATGAATGCGTGCATAATCCCCCAAACCGTACCAAAAAGACCGATATATGGGCTAATGGATGCGACGGTTGCCAAGAATGGAACGCGCGTTTCAATATCTTCAATTTCGCGATTCATAGATAAATTCATTGCACGGGTACTTCCTTTAATGATAGCTTCCGGTGCATCTGGGTTTGCTTGTTTTAAACGCGTAAACTCTTTAAAACCAACATAAAAAATCTGTTCACTACCGGTTAATCCATCACGACGATTAGACAACCCTTCATATAATTTATTTAAATCCTCGCCCGACCAAAAGCGTTCTTCAAATACCATGGATTCTCTTAAGGCTTTTGTTAACACACGGCTACGCTGAATAATAATTGCCCAAGAGGTGATTGAGAAAGCGATAAGAATCAGAATCACTAACTGAACAACGATACTCGCTTTTAGAAACAAATCTAAAAAGTTTAACTCTGCGGTCATTATATGCTCCGAAAATAATTTATTTATATTTGATGAGTTAGCATTGTCTTGATTACCTGTGGGATCGCAACAGGTTTCATTTTTCCAAGATCAACATAGGCTACCTTTACAGTAGCCTGACACAACGTTAATTCATCTCGTTTAATTGCTTGAGAGAAAATGAGAGAAGCCCCTTTTATTTCCGTAATACTGGTTTCAATATATAATAAATCATCCAATTTTGCCGGAATTCGGTAATCCACATTCATGGATTTAACGACAAAGGCACTTTTATTTTCCGCTAACAATGCTTGTTGAGAAAAATTAAATGTTCTTAAATATTCTGTTCTAGCACGCTCTAAAAAATGCAAATAACGTGCATGATAAACGACTCCGCCTGCATCCGTATCTTCATAATAAACACGAGCAGAATAATGAAAAACACTTTGTTCCAATTTTTCTTATCCCTAACCAAACTTCAAAAGGCAAGAAGTTGGCTATTTTAAAATGCTACAAAATGATTAGCAAGTAGCACTCATAAAAATATCCGTTGGATTATCTCTCAGTGAGTAGATTGTTAAACAGTGCGATAATTGCTGCAACATAGCCGAACCATGGCATAAAAATTGCGCGCCAAAACGCAGCTCGAATATCAAAACCGATACCATGAATCCATAAAATGACAACACCCCAAATCACTGCCAAAACATAATAAAATTCAACCGCTCTTAGCTGTGTTGAGAATTGATTGACATTTAAAAAGAAAAAAATCGTTAGTGCCAGTGCTAAAACAAATGAAAGGGTTCGTAACGAACCCTTATTTGCTAATTGATACAATGCGTTAATCATGCATTACTCGTCAAATTGACCTGAACGCTCTTTGTTCATTGTAATTTTTGCACTTACGCCTATCGCGAATAAAACACCGATGACCCAAATTGCATATAACATATTATTCTCCTTAGTATAAGGTGTTTTTATTGTCTTCAACAAAGCTTTCATCTAAATGGCCAAACATTTTGTAGTATGACCAAATAGTGTAAAGCAATGAGATACTCACGAAGACTAATGCGAGATAGAACATTAACGTTAAGGTTAGTTCACTTGATGTTGCATCCCACATTAATAAGCTTTGTGCCGGGTGAGTACTTGAAGGCATCACAAATGGGAACATGGATACTGCTGCCGTAATAATCACGCCTGCCATGGTTAATACAGAGAAGAAGAACGCAAAACCACAACGATTTGCTTTAGAGGCAACCACATTTAATAAGGCACCAATAACAACCAATGCTGGGAAGATCCACAAAGCCGGAGTCTCGTTAAAGTTCTTGAACCATGCACCAACTTCAACCGCTACTTCTTTGCCGGAGGCTGGAGAAGATGGGGCAAAGTGATCCAATACGCTGGTTACAACATAACCTTCTTTAAAGGAAAGCCATACGCCCGCAAGAACAAAGGTAATTAATGTCACTAATGCGCCAATTTGGGTAATGGCTCTTGCACGATTGCGCAACTCTGCCGTTGTTTTCATTTGTAACCAGTTTGCGCCGTGTGTCACTAACATGGCAAGACTTAGCACGCCACAAAGTAGTGCAAATGGGTTTAATAACGCAAAGAACGAACCTGTATAGGTCGCTTGTGAAAGCTCATTTAATTCAAATGGCACACCTTGCAATAAATTACCAAATGCCACACCAAAAACTAATGCTGGTACAAAACCGCCGGCAAACAAGCCCCAATCCCATACTGCACGCCATGTTGGGTTATCAATTTTCGCACGATATTCAAAGCCAATTGGACGGAAAAATAATGCCGCCAACACTAAGAATAAGGCAATATAGAAACCGGAGAAGGCTACGGAATACACAATCGGCCATGCCGCAAAGATTGCACCACCGGCAGTTAATAACCATACTTGGTTACCATCCCAGTGAGGGGCAATGGAATTGATCATAATACGCTTTTCAACTTCTTTTTTACCAGCAACCGGTAAAAGTGCGGTCACGCCCATATCAAAACCATCGGTAACAGAAAAACCGATGAGCAATACAATTACTAGCACCCACCAAATAATACGTAGAAATTCATAATCAATCATAATTCGTCTCCTGCTTATTTAGATGATTGCTCAAAGTAGTATTTACCGGTTTTTAATGCGCTCGGGCCTAAACGGGCGTATTTAAACATTAAGTACATTTCAACAATAATAAAGAAGAAATAAAGCACACAAATTAACCCGATAGAGAACCAGAGATCACTCACACTTAAATTGGATGCCGACACACCAACAGGCAATACTTCATAAATCGCCCAAGGTTGACGACCATACTCAGCTAGGAACCAACCAAATTCAATGGCTAAGAATGGCAATGGTAATCCCCATAACAATGCTTTAAGGAGTAAGGGTGATGCAGTGACTCGACTACGTAAATTTTGCACAAATGCACCAAACGTTAATAAGATAATTAAACCACCGGCAGCTAACATTCCACGGAACGCCCAGAAGTTCGGACCGACATTAGGAATGGTATCACGTGCTGCTTGTTTAATTTGATCTTCCGTTGCATCCACAACTTTATCGGTATAACGTTTTAACAACAATCCAAAACCAAGATCGCCTTTCACTTCATTAAATTGCGCTTTAGTTTCCGGGTTAACCTGACCTGTTGCTTTTTTCTGTGCTTTTAACTGGGTAAACAAATCATAAGCCATAATACCATTGCGAACGCGCGTTTCATTTTTTGCTTGAAGCTCTTTTAGACCGGTAATTTCTTTATCTAAAGAACGTGTAGCAATTAAGCCACCAAGGTATGGAATTTCAATCGCAAAATCATTACGCATTTCTGCGGTATTTGGAAGAGCAACAGGATGGAATGGCGCTGGCGCAGCATGCGTTTCAAATTCAGCTTCCATCGCTGCTAATTTTACAGGTTGCGCTTTACCAATATCGTAACCGGATTCATCGCCCATCACTAGCACGGCAATTGAGGCAATAAATCCCCAGGTAGCCGCAATAGAGAAAGAACGCTTAGCAAAGCCAAGATCACGACCTTTCAACAAATAGTAAGAACTGATTGCCAACACAAAGAATGCACCGGCAACATAACCGCCAGATAAGGTATGCAAGAATTTACTTTGTGCAACCGGATTCAACCATAAATCTAAGAAGCTGGTCATTTCCATACGAACGGTTTCAAAATTAAATTCTGAACCTGTCGGTGATTGCATCCAACCGTTTGCCACCAAAATCCACATCGCAGAAAGGTTTGAACCGAAGGCGACACAATAAGTTGCCAATAGGTGTTTCCCTTTTGTTAGGCGATCCCAACCAAAGAAAAATAAACCCACAAATGTTGATTCTAAGAAGAATGCAAGCAATGCTTCGATCGCCAACGGCGCACCAAAAATATCACCTACATAGTGAGAATAGTAAGACCAGTTCGTACCAAATTGGAATTCCATAATGATACCGGTCGTTACCCCTAGGGCAAAGTTAATCCCAAATAACTTACCCCAAAATTTTGTCATATCTTTATACACTTCTTTACCTGTTACGACATAGGTCGTTTCCATGATGACAAGCACGAAAGACAATCCTAGTGTCAGCGGCACAAAAATGAAGTGATACAGCGCCGTTAAAGCAAACTGTAGTCTTGAGAGTTCAACAACGTCTAACATCTCGACTCCTTGTAAAAGCTACAAGTCCTTAAATTCATGATTACTAAGTAATCACCCCATAAACATCAAAAATGTTTTGAATTTGCATAAGAAAATTATCTTTATAATGACTGCGGCTTAATTTGGATAAACATCAGTGATTACATAGACAACCCAAATGATTGGCACATTCTACTACTAAATATAGGGATAAAGAATAGAGAAATATGTCGCAAAGA
>NZ_CABFLM010000086.1 GCF_901873365.1 uncultured Aggregatibacter sp. | reverse complement strand
AACTACGGAACCAACGCTCCATTGGAGCATTATCCCAACAGTTACCTCGGCGACTCATACTTTGGGTTAAACCATAGTCTTGCACCGTTTTGCAAAATACCTTGCTACCATAAATGCTGCCTTGGTCTGAATGGAAAATCATTTTCGCCGTCTTTTTGACATTCAGCAATGCGCTGTTGTTAGGGGGAAATCGGTTTGCTGCTGGGTAAGATATAACCTTGATTCTCGGCTTCAACTTGGCTTATCCAACGATGCAATGCTGTTTCACCGATGTCTAATTCTCGACAGGCTTGCGAAACCGAATAACCGTGTTCTTGAATTAACCTAACCGCCTCAGCTTTGAACTCCGGGCTGAAAAAACGTCTTGCTCTTTTTATTATAAAATCCTCTTGTTGATGGTATTTTACCACCTATTGAGGACTGCGGGATTAGTGTACCACTACACTTTTCAGCGATCTCCCCACAAAACATCCAATCTGGATTTTCGCGTAAGACTTGAGCGACTAATCGTATCGTAATCAAGGGCTGCG
This sequence comes from uncultured Aggregatibacter sp., assembly GCF_901873365.1. GTDB lineage: Bacteria > Pseudomonadota > Gammaproteobacteria > Enterobacterales > Pasteurellaceae > Aggregatibacter. The sequence continues at coordinate 8,860 of NZ_CABFLM010000086.1, read as the reverse complement.
GTTTTGGTTCTTTCGGCATATAAGGTTGAGCTAATGCGTTAATCTCTTGTGACAAACACTGCATTTGCACCATCAGCTCATCTTGTTTTTCTTTTAGCTTTAATAGGCGTTCCACTAACTCGTGTTTCAGCAACTTTTGTGCCATAATAAAATCCCTATTGAGTTAAAATTTCAATAGGGATTTTAAGGTTTTTAATCGGTTAAATCTTTGTGCAACTGTTACATAATACCGAACTATTTTAAAAATCTACCGCACTTTTTTGTTTGTTACTCGAAAGCCCAATTAGCTCATGCGATAGTTCGGCGCTTCTTTGGTGATGGTAACATCATGCACGTGGCTTTCTTTAATGCCTGCACCGCTGATACGCACGAATTGGGCTTTTGTGCGTAAGTCATCGATGGTGGCACAGCCGGTTAAGCCCATGCAAGAACGCAATCCACCCATTTGTTGGTGAATGATTTCTTTGAGCAAGCCTTTATAAGGAATACGCCCTTCAATGCCTTCCGGTACTAATTTGTCGGCAGCGTTATCGGATTGGAAATAACGGTCGCTTGAGCCTTTCGCCATGGCGCCAAGAGAGCCCATGCCGCGATAAGATTTGAACGCACGACCTTGATACAATTCAATTTCGCCCGGTGCTTCTTCTGTACCGGCAAACATGGAACCGACCATGACGCAACTGGCGCCTGCCGCAAGCGCTTTCGCGATGTCGCCGGAGTAACGGATACCGCCGTCAGCAATGACCGGGATGCCTCGATCTTTTAAGGCTTCAGCCGCATCAGAAATGGCGGTGATTTGTGGCACGCCCACGCCGGTGACGATACGGGTGGTACAAATAGAGCCTGGGCCAATCCCCACTTTGACTGCGCTCGCACCGGCATCAGCCAAAGCAAGCGCGCCTTCTGCAGTGGCGACGTTACCGGCAACAATCGGTAAATTCGGGTATTTTGCACGTGTTTCACGTACACGTTGTAACACGCCTTCGGAGTGGCCGTGAGAAGAGTCGATTAATAAGACATCGACGCCGGCCTGGACTAACGCATCAATGCGTTCTTCGTTGCCAGGACCTGCGCCAACCGCCGCGCCGACGCGCAAACGACCGAATTCGTCTTTACAGGCATTCGGTTTTTGTTCTGCTTTTTGATAGTCCTTTAAGGTAATCATGCCTTTTAATTTGAAGTTATCATCAACAATTAAGACTTTCTCTACGCGATGTTCGTGCATTAATTGGAAAATCTCTTCACGTTTTGCCCCTTCTTTGGCGGTGACAAGGCGAGATTTCGGTGTCATGAAATCGGCAACGGTTTTGTTTAGATCTGAAACAAAGCGGGTATCGCGACCGGTGATAATACCGACCAAATTACCTTCAGCATCGACAACCGGATAGCCGGCAAAGCCATTTTTCTGTGCAATGGCTTTTAATTCGCTGATGGTTAATGTTGACGGAACAGTAATGGGATCAGAAACCACACCGCTTTCAAATTTTTTCACTTTGCGCACGCGATCCACTTGGCGTTCAATAGACATATTTTTATGAATAAAGCCAATACCGCCTTCTTGTGCAAGGGAAATAGCCAATTTCGTTTCAGTTACCGTATCCATTGCCGCTGACAACATAGGAATGTTTAAACGAATCGTTGAGGTTAATTGAGTAGAAAGGTTAGCTGTGTTCGGTAACACAGTGGAGTGAGCTGGAACAAGAAGAACGTCGTCAAATGTGAGTGCTTCTTTTAAGATGCGTAATGCCATTGCAATATCTCTCTTTAAGTTAAAATGATGAAAAAATATTGCGGGCGGATTATACAGATCCATCCTATATTTGAAAAGAAAAAATGATAAAAAATTTGCGTTTTTAGCGTATGATAACCACCGTTTAAACGCTGAAAAACAGGAAGGATTTATGGCGAAATTATTAGAATTACTCACAAGCGATGTGGAAAATTCATTGGAAAATTTGACCGCACTTTTAGCTTGCAGTAAAGAGGAATTATTAGCAGAAGTGCGCCAGATGGAGCAACAAGGACTGTATTTTGCGTTAGAAAATGATCATCTTTATTTGATCCCTGAATTACCTTTATTAAATGAAAAACGTCTAGCGGAGGCGTTGAAACCTTATCATGTGGTGGTTAAGCCGGTAATTTCTTCAACCAATCAATATTTATTAGATAATGTTGCGCATCTTAAAAAGGGCGATCTTTGCTTTGCGGAATATCAAACCGCCGGGCGAGGCCGTCGTGGGCGGCAATGGATTTCGCCTTTTGCCGGGCAAATTATCATGAGTTTTTACTGGCAATTGGATCCTCGTAAACCTTTAGACGGGTTAAGTACCGTGATTGGCTTGGCGATTGTGCAAGCATTGGTTGAATTGGATATGTACGGTTTTCAAGTGAAATGGCCGAATGATATTTTGGTCAATGACCGAAAACTTGCCGGCATTTTGGTGGAAATCGTTAACCAACCTAACGGTAAACTGAATTTGGTTGTTGGTATCGGCATGAATGTTTCTCTTGGTCAAGAAAAACAAATCGATCAACCTTGGGCTGAGTTGACGGAGTTTTTCCCACATATTGATCGAGAGAAACTGATCATACAAATGGTCAATACCATTTATCGTTATTTAGCGCGTTTTGAACAGCATGGTATTGATGCGGAAATGCAACAACAATGGCTGGAATATGATGCCTATTTAGGCACGGAAGTGAATGTGATAAGCGAAAAAAGCACCATTTCAGGTATTGAACAGGGGATTAATGCACAAGGTCATTTATGTCTCATGACAGAAAAGGGTGTGCAATATTTTAATGCAGGCGAAGTCTCATTACGGAAAAAGTAAAAGGTTGTAAAAAAGCACCTTAGCAAAGGTTTATTTGTTAAGGTGCCATATTTAATGGAATTATTTTTCCACTATTTCGTGGCGGCTTTCATGCTGCGAACAAACTCAGCGAGTTCCGTTAAACATTGGGTGTGATTTTCTAAATTTCGTTCAATGATTTTTACGGTTGCTGAACCGGAAATCGCGCCGGCTGCGCCAAGTTGAAGCGCTTCTTTGACTTGCACTGGTTGGGCGATGCCGAAACCTTGTAGGATAGGCGGGGCATGGTGGGCTTTGAGCTGTTCTACTAAGCTATCCAGATTCGCCGCATGGCTTTGGTTTTCTGCGCTGGTCACGCCAGCACGCGAGACCAAATACGTATAACCTTCGCTGCTTTCAGCCACGCCTTGCACCGTTTTGGAATCCGCATTCGGGGGGCAAATAAAGACGGGTTGAACACCGTGTTTTTGGGCTGCTTGGACATAGTCTTCTTTTGCCAATAATGGAATATCCGCCACTAAAACGGCATCCACACCGACTTCCGCACAACGTTGATAAAAATTATCCAAGCCTTTGGCAAAAATTAAATTCGCGCAAAGTAATAGGCTGATAGGAATCTCCGGGTATTTTGACCGCACTTTGGCAAGCAATTTAAAGCTGTCTTCTGTGCTGTGTCCGGCATTGAGCGCACGATTATTGGCTGCCTGAATAACAGGACCGTCTAATAACGGATCAGAAAAGGGAAAACCCAATTCCAATGCGTCCGCGCCGTTATCGACGAGGGTACAAATAATCTCAAAAGAACGGTCAAATGTCGGATCACATAAGGTAACGAAAGGAACGAATGCGCCTTCCTTTTTTGCGCGTAATCGGGAAAAGGTCGTTTCAAAACGGCTCATAATTGCATTCCTTTTTCATTTAAAATTTTATCTACGGTAAAAATATCTTTATCACCACGACCGGATAAATTCACCACTAAAATTTGTGCTTTATTCGGTTCCTGATGAATCATTTTTAACGCCTGTGCCAATGCGTGAGAGCTTTCCAATGCAGGAATAATGCCTTCATGTTTTGCCAGTGCTTGGAACGCATTTAAGGCTTCATTATCGGTAATGCTAGGGTATTCCGCGCGACCAATGCTTTGCAAATAGGCGTGTTGCGGGCCGACAGAAGGGAAGTCTAGCCCCGCAGAAATCGAGTAGGATTCTTCCACTTGGCCGTCTTCTGTTTGCATTAACGGCGATTTCATCCCGAAATAAATACCGACTTTTGCATGCCCTAAGGGTGCGCCATGTTCACCTGTTTCAATGCCATGGCCGGCAGGTTCGACGCCAATTAAACGCACATTCGGTTCATCAATGAAATCCGTAAACATACCGATTGCATTTGAACCGCCACCTACCGCTGCAATCACCGCATCCGGCAAACGACCTTCTTTTTCTAAGATTTGACGTTTAGTTTCTTCGCCAATCATTTTTTGGAATTCACGCACAATGGTTGGGAAGGGGTGAGGCCCTGCCGCCGTACCTAGCAGATAATGGGTGTTTTCATAATTTGCCGACCAATCACGCATGGCTTCACAGCAGGCATCTTTTAAGGAGCAAGAACCTTTTTGCACCGGCACCACTTCAGCCCCCATTAAGCGCATACGGAATACGTTTGGAGATTGACGTTCTACGTCTTTTGCGCCCATATAAATGCGGCAAGGCATATCTAACATGGCACAAGCAAGGGCAGTCGCGACACCGTGTTGACCTGCGCCGGTTTCCGCGATAATGCGAGTTTTCCCCATACGTTTTGCCAGTAAAATCTGGCCTAAAACTTGGTTGGTTTTGTGGGCACCGCCGTGGAGTAAATCTTCCCGTTTTAAATAAATTTTGGCTTTAGTGCCTTTGGTTAAGTTACGGCAAAGGGTAAGTGCGGTCGGTCTGCCGGCATAATTTTTCAGGAGATCCTGAAATTCACGTTGAAATTCGGGATCGTCTTTGGCTTCAACAAACGCTTTTTCTAATTGTTGAAGCACAGGCACTAAAATTTCCGGCACATACATTCCGCCAAATTCCCCAAAATAAGGGTTTAAAATCGTGTCTGACATAGGCTTTCCTTATGACATTAAAAACAGGCTATCGTAGATTTTGGAGAAATTTATGACAGCGAATAAAACAACAAATACACTTGAAATCAGTTGAATTAACCAAAAAATTGCCCAAAGTAAAAAGGTTGCTATCGGGCTAAAACCAATCTCGGCAAGGATATTTTGTTGCTTTAAGTAAAAACTCCGTAAACTGAGTAAGTAAGCCGAGAGCATAATTAACAATGGAATGGCGACAAAGCAGCGGATGACATAATAGACGATGTCGATTAAATCAGGCTCATTAATGTAGAAAAATAATCCTTTTCTAAACTCCGGATCTTTAATGTATTCCGTCATCACCATATACAGCACAAAAAACAGCAAGGCAGGCGTTAGCCCACGTAAAAAGGCCAAATAAGGCTCAGTAATTTCAGTTAAAAAACGGGAAAGTTTGCTGGGCGACTTAGTCATTTTTGCTTACTTTTAACGGGTTAAAGGTTTGTGCCGTCGGCATTACTTCAATTCGGTTAATGTTTACGTGCTCCGGTTGTTGGTTAAGCCATAACACGATATTGGCAATATCTTGCGGCGTGACATATTGTACGTTTTCATACACTTGTGCTGCACGGGCATCATCGCCTTTAAAGCGCACGTTAGAAAATTCCGTGCCACCACATAAACCGGGTTCTACATTGGAAACACGCACATTGGTGCCGGCCAAATCTGCGCGGAGGTTTAAACTGAATTGTTTCACGAAAGCTTTCGTACCGCCGTAAACGTTACCGCCCGGATAGGCATAATTACCGGCAATTGAACCCAAATTAATGATATGCCCTTGATTACGCGCGACCATTTGCGGCAAAACCAAACGGGTTACGGTGACCAAACCTTTCACGTTGGTATCGATCATTTTTTCCCAGTCATCTAAATCGGACTTATCCGCTGTTTCTAAGCCAAGAGCAAGGCCTGCGTTATTCACTAATAAATCGATGGCTTGTAATTCTGCCGGCAGTGTTTTTAATGCCTTTTCAGCTGCGTGACGATCCGAAATATCGAATGCGAGAGGGAAGAATTGTTTGCCGTATTCTTGTTCTAATTGTGCTAAACGTTCTTGTCTTCTTCCTGTACCGATGACTAAATAACCGGCTTTTAATAATGTGCGACAAATGGCGTTCCCAAAACCGGCGGTGGCGCCTGTCACCAATGCAATTTTTGTCATGTTTATTTCTCCTTGTTGTGGAATTGGGGTACGGAAAAATTCATTTAGAAAAATGACCGCACTTTCTATGATGTAGAGTATACTACTACACTAGTACGAAAAAATATAGCGCGTTGATAAAGAAATTTAGCAGAGAATGAGGAAAAGTGCGGTGGGTTTTTGGTTTATTTTTCAGTAAAAGAGGAAAAGGGCGTTTGAGATAAAAATTAAGGAGGTGTTGAAACCTCCTTAATTTGAGGGATTATTTATTTAAAAGGCCATATTTGTATTCAGTAATCATATTAGCGTCAGTGATGATTTCAGGTTTGCGATTTAATTCTGAAAAATCTATTTTTTCATATGGGATTAATGGTTTGCTAAGAATTTGGTTTGTACCATTTTCTAAGGCTTCTTGTGAATTAAATACCGGTTGGCCATCTTCCCACTTTAATCGGGACAGATTGTATTCCACTTGCTCTTTAGTTAGCTCAGGGATCGGGTTAAGCGAAGCTAATGACATATTCATGTAGCTATAACTGTATGGGAAGGCTACTTTTGAAGTATAGTGCGCATCAAGCGAGCTGGTCGTATTAAAATAAATAAAGCCATTCGGATTTAAATGCGCTTTCGTTAAGGTTAAAAATTCTTTACTCAGCAAGTTGGTGGAATAATTGCGCCAGTGGAATGTCATATTCATCAGGATAAAATCAAATTTTTTCTCCGGATTTTTATTTAACCAACGACGACCATCATCCGTAATCAGATTAACGCGTTTATCTTGTAGGAATTTTTGCATTTCAGGGTACATACCGGCAAGCTGCGGATACGCCGGATTAAGTTCAATGACCGTCATGGATTCTAATTCCGGCATGGAGGTAAGCACCCTTGTCCATGATGCTGTACTTAAGCCAATTACTAAAATATTTTTGGCGTGAGGCGCAATAACCGGTAATAAGTAGGCGCGTTCAATACCATTATGGTTACGCGTCAAGCTGGTATTTAACATTCCATCATAAACGTTCGTGCCAAAAACAAGTTCGTCGTTTTCGTCATTTAAATAAACTTGAATAAAGCCATGTTTATTTTCAATTAACTTCTCTAATTTTAACGGTTTTCCATCATCATCCGTTCTTTGTGCCAGTGAATGAATGATTTCTTCAGGTGCAGTAAAGGCTGTTATAATCACAATTACAGTTGCAAGAGTTGTGGCCATTTTTAACCATTTCTCTTTTACACAAAATACAGCGGTAATCAACGTTGTCAATATAATAAGGAAATAAGTTTGTTGTGTGGTAAAAATATCTAAAAGATAAAAACCGATTAATATCGGTGAAATGGTACAGCCCAGAACATTGGCGAAATATACGTTGGAAATAGCGGCACCGGTTTTCTTTTGTTCAGCACCAAGGTGATGCACGATTGGGAAAACAATTCCCCGTGCTAATGCACAAAAGAAAATAGAAATAATAAAAATACCGAATATACCTTGAATTGGGAAATAAATTAATAGCGCAATTGCTAAACAATCAAGTAGTGCTGAAAAAATAAAGGAATAACCAATATAGTTGATATTTCCTTTACCGGATTGACATAGATTTTTACCAATCAGAGAACCGCAGGCAATACCTAATAAAAATAGCGCAAGTGTTAATGAAAAAATTTGTGGAAGAGAGGTGCCATAGAAACTAAATAATCTAATCCAAATTACCTCAAGCCCTAAGCTGAGAAAACCACTTAAGAAGGACAGGATGATTGCTTTTTTCGTAATTGTCATGATTTACCCCTTTCTTCCGTATTTAATAAAAATAATTGTTGCAACAAGACAGTTAACGATTGCGGCTAAATAAATCACTTGAGTAATGGTTAAGTGATTAAATAGGAAAAAACCAACACTTATACAAGCAAATGCTGCACCTAAGGTGTTGGTAAAATATAACCAGCCGATATTATTTCCAATATTATCAAAATGTTGGTTTAAGTATTGAGTTAATAGAGGTAATGTACTTCCCATGAGGAAGGTGGGAAAAAGGAGCAATACAAAATTAGAGAAAGCAACGGTAACAATGCTTGAATGCAAGAATAGATTTTTTGTTAACTCTATTAGCGTTGGACTGGCAAAACCAAAAACACCAATACCAATTTCGGTGAGTGCAAAATAGAAAATAATGTGTTTGGGGAATTTGTCGGCGATACGGCCACCAAAATAAGCGCCGATACCGAGGCCGGCCATAAAGACAGCTATAATGATGGTGATGGATTCTAAATCCACACCAAAGGCAGTAAATAATATTCTCTGCCATGCGATTTGATAGATTAATGCGGCAAAGCCTGACATAAAAAAGACGACTTTTACTGTTGTAGCACTATATTGATTCATCATGTCATCCTAAGTAAGTTTTGGATTAAAATTGTGGAATATTATCTGTTTTTAATGAGTCATAAGGAATATTGTCTTGGAAGTTAAACACTTTAATTTCTTCATCGTCTTTATTTGAGAAAAAATCGTAGTGATTATTTAATTCTTCGGTTTGTATTCCTAGCCATTGAGAGAACCCATAGATAAAGTTAAATGCGCTTCTTTTTATATTAACTACTTCTCTTGTATTGTCATCGCTAGAGATTTTGACAAAAGGGACATCAAAGTTTTGTTTATATTTATCGCCAAAATCTAAATCAACCTCTTTTTTATCTTCTTTGTTAATATGCGATAAACCATGATCTGAAAAATAAATTAATGAGAAAGGTTCATTTTGTTCTTCTAATAAAGTCACTGTT
>NZ_CABFLM010000085.1 GCF_901873365.1 uncultured Aggregatibacter sp. | reverse complement strand
TCTTTATTTACTGCATTTAACAAATTCGTTCTCTCCCGCTCATTTAACATTAAATGGCTAGGTTCAAAATTAAATAAGGTTTCACTATCAATGACATAATTGGTTGGCTCAAAATCTTCCCCACAGCCAATGTGAATCGGGCTTAATGGGGTTAAATAGACCTTGTGGGTTTGCATAAATGGTTTCATTTGTGATCCTTATGTTCAAAATCGACAAATAAATTTAAGACGGGGGCATAGCCTTGATGCACCGCTTCCGGTTGAGCATAAGACACGCTATCTAATCCATTACCTAAAAATAAACGTGGTTGATAGTTTTCAGGCGTAAAAATGGCTGCTGGTTTTGCCAAAATAATCGGCTTTTTAAATGGATTGGAGCTTAAGGCTTGAATGTCACCGTGGCGACCAAATCTTGTCGTAATTTGGTAGTAGCAGTGCTCCTTATTTAAGCCTAAACCTTGCGGGGCACAATTGGCTAGCGTCAAATAACAATTTGCATTCGGTTGAGTAAAATCGAAGGCTTGTGGATTTTCACAACGGAATTTCCCTAGCCCGATAGAGGCATCACGTCCAAAACCAATATTTCCGACATCTTGAAGCACTATTTGTAACGCTTCCAATGAAAAGCGATTTTCATCTAACATGACATAGAGCTCGAATTTTTGTTGTGCGTCAAACCAGGTTAGTTCTGTGGAATAAGGCGCAAATTGTCCATCACCTGTGGTATTTGTTTGGCGATCAATGGTGTTATGGAACTGGTCTTGAGTTTCTTTTTTGAATTGAAAATTCGCCTGTAAAGCACATTCTTGCCAAAATTTCACCGCACTTTTTTCTGCATCACTGATGTTGACCCATTGGGCTTTTTTTAAACTTTTACGATCGGTTTTTGTTTTGGTGTCCCAAAACGTTGATGGCAACGTCGGTAAAGGCAAAAAACCTTCCGGAAAAGCATCCGACACCACCATAAATGGGCGCTGTGTGGTATAACCTTCAAGTAATTCACTTAAGCGTGCTTCACCAAAACGATTTCTCACTGCCCAACAAAGCTGACCAAATAAGGTATCGCCCACCAAAGGCGTTCCCATCGCACTTTGTGGTGTGAGTGTAAAACGATATAACTTCATAAAATCACCTTATTCGAAAGGTTTAATGTCGTCTAAATTACGAGTTTCACCATCAACCGTTAATTCAGTAAATTTCACTTTGCCGTAACCCCGGGAACCGGATCCGCCAAGGCTGTCAAGTTCTAATAGTTTTAGTCCACTTAATACTGTATTCAATAGCTCTTGTTTATCATCTTCATCAAACACACGTATCATGAGTTTAAAATCAAACTCTGCTCCAGCAGGAACGCGTTCCGTTAAGCGTGGGTTGCCCGCTGTTGCAGTGATACGATCAATTGTGTTTTCACTTTTTGCTTCGGTTAAGGATAAACCGTCTTGAGTGATCTCATTCGCCCAAGTTTCGTTTAAATCACAATCCCAAAATACTAAGCGAGAAGCACCGATTTTTTGCATTTTTTCACTATCTTCCGCATCACCGCTTACACCAAAGAGTTTTAAAATGAGTTCAACTGCTTGTTTACTTTGTGCTTTCTCTAAATCGTTTAATGAGAGCGGTTTATTTTTGACTTCACCACTTTTCCATTCTAATAAACTGCGAATTTTGCCTTTTAAACTGGAACCTGGAATATAAGGGCGATTGGTAATTGGGTTTTTCACCACAGAATTATCAATACCACCAATATGCATTTCGTTATCGCCTGCACCTATATGTAACCCGCTTTTTAATAATAAGGTGGCTTTAATTTCGATAATGTTGGTTAATTTCATCTTTATTCTCCTTTTTCTCTGCGAGTTTCTTCTAATTTACAATATGCAATGACGGCTTCCATAAATAATTTAGCTTCTTTTAAAGTATCAGCATTTTTGATCTGATCAATGCAACGATTAAATACGGTACTAAATTTATTATTAATATGTTTTCGTCCCTCAGCATATGCCACTTTGGCTTTTAACATACGAATGAAAGGTTCTTGTTTTTTAAATTCCGCCTCTCGATTTGTTCTATTTAATTGCACTCGGTCATTCCACATGGATAATTCATCATAGAATTTACGAATTTGTGTACTTTTATTGTTATCTTTATTAAAACCTTTATCGGTAGTTTTAATGTCTCTGGCACAACCTTCTGCAATGCGAGAAAAAAGATCCACTTTTTTTTGTTCACCGAAAATAATTTCAGTTTCAATACCCATTAAGAGCTCCTTAATTTCGTTGTTGGTAGAAATAGTTAAAGATAGGAATAATAAAATCGCCTTTGTACGTTTCTATTCCTTTATCGCCTAACGATGTAATAATTTGATTCAGTGCGGTTGATTTCTCCTCTTTTTTGAGCTTATCCACCACATAGCGCGCAGTTTTATAATAGAAACGACTACGCCACATACTGTTTTCTATTTTATTTTCTTTATTTTCCGCTTGAAGGGCAAAATGAATCAGTGAATAAATATAAGCGGTCGAAATTTCATAATCTTTTGCAAGTCGTTCAATTTCGTCGCCTAAATTTAATAAGAATTGCCATTTTTCCCACTTCACGGAACGATTAAAAATCGTTACCGCATTTTTACCGGCATCAATTTTTTTCGATTTTTCTAAAGCCTCTTCAGCTAAATCGCCTAAACGTGGCACAGGAATGTTTGATTTACTCATCACCATTCCCACGGAAAAATGAATTTTAGGATTTTCTGCTACATAATGCGCAAAAGCTTGTTGCATTGCGTGTGCCACTTTTTGCGTAGAATACCAAGGGCCGATTAAGAAGAAATCATCGCCCCCCGCAAACACGGTGTACATACTTTGGCTTTGTTCAGCACAATAAGCCGGCAACCAAAGACTAAAAAAGAGATTCATTTGGCGAGAAAGTGCCGCCATTTTGGCAATGTTGGCAGACTGAATACCTTCTTGGAAAATTGTGCCAAGATTATCCACATCTCCTTTTAAGGTCATTAATGCTTTTTGTCCCTTATCTTGAGTTTCAATATCCTCAAACGTAATAATCTTTCCTTCCTCATTAAAAGGTACATAAGCATTGATATAACGGCGGGCATAACCGTTCCAAATGGTGCTATTTGTATTTTCTGGTAATGAGAAATCCCAAAAACGGTGAATTTGTAACAGTTTTACCGGATAACCAAATTCTTTGGTATCTTCACGGCTATTGGTAAAAATCACTTTAAAGCCAAAAATCAGCAATTTTAGAATTTGTGTTTCATTAATGTCAGCGTTTATATCCGAAATAATAATGCGTTGTTTTTTCGATAACATTTCCCCAATTTTGATTTGATCCTCTGAAATCACGGAACGTTCTTTCCCAATTTGAGCTGGGAAAAAGCTATTCATTTCACAAACACCATTTGGATATTCAACTTCCTGCACGCTTTGTGTCGTATCCGTTAAATCTAATCGTTTGAGCTTTTGCTCTTCTAAATTCTCAACTAATTTTTTAACTAATGTTTCGTAGTGGTTTTGTTCAAAATCACCGCATTTTGCTGATTGAACTGCGATACTCAGCCCGATTAATCCATAGGTTTCTTTGATAAACCATTGGTTTAATTCCGATTGAACTTGCTTGATTGCATTTTTTACTTCTTCCGTATTCGGTGCCACAATCAAAAATTTACCCGCCGCATTCATCATTTGTGAAGTGGTTGGTAACTTACAAGCATTTAAAATTTTAAGTGCGGCTAATTCTGTGAAAAGTGACACTTGGAAGGAGCGGCCACGCAAGATTTTCGCTGCGCCTTTGTTGGAAGCACTACCGCCGGAAAAAATAAAATCTTGAATGCCGAAGAAGTCGCCTTGAATTAATAAGAATGGCTCTTCTTCATTGATTTCTTGATCTGCGAGAGCAACCACAAACGCTGCGACTGCTTTAGTGAAATCATAGAAAGAAATTTCATCACCATAAGGACTTGGCAAATTGCAAGTAAAGCATTGCATTGCGGTATCAAAATGATCTAGCCATAAACTTGGGTTATCACAATGAGATTTAGGAATCTCTGTGATCGCTTGAACAAACTTATCCCAATGTGTTGAAAGTGCGGTATCTTTTTCTTCTTTTTCGGGAAAAATAGAATTTGGAGAGAGTGGTTGGCAATCATAAAAAAATTGCATTTTTTTATTCGCTTGATTGATATTTTCAAACAAACTAAACAGTTTATTACTCTCTTTTAATTCAGGTTGTTTACCTAAAACAAGGTGTTCAGCTTGTGATAAGAAAGGAGATATATCAACCTGTTTGAATTGGGATGGAAAAGAGGGAAGAGGTAAATGAGGTTCTTGTTTTTCAGCGAATAGCTTTAAATAATGGTGCAATACTGAAAAAGCGAGAGAAATTGTATGATCTGACATAATTACTCCATGTATCGAAATATTAAGTGAAGTATAAGCACGTTTTTTAAATTTGCCAGCAAATACAAATTTGTAAACATTAATATTAATGCATATTTTTACGATTTTTACTATAGCAAACGTTTGCTTAGTGCTAGAATAAGCCGATTTTTATTTCTCATTTTTAAGGATTATGCCATGAATAGATCATTAGCCATTGAGTTTTCGAGAGTAACCGAAGTTGCCGCCCTTGCCGGTTTTGCGTGGTTGGGGCGTGGGGATAAACATTCGGCTGATGATGCTGCCGTGAAAGCCATGCGTTATATGCTAAATTTGATTCATATGGATGCGGAAATCGTGATTGGCGAAGGCGAAATTGACCACGCGCCGATGTTATATATCGGTGAAAAAGTGGGTTCAGGCATGGGGGAATTAGTGTCTATTGCGGTCGATCCTATTGATGGTACGCGCATGACGGCGATGGGGCAGTCTAATGCGATTTCTGTATTGGCGGCAGGTGGCAAAAATACTTTTTTGAAAGCACCGGATATGTATATGGAAAAATTGGTAGTGGGGCCGGAAGCAAAAGGCATTGTTGATTTGAATTTGCCGCTTGAACAAAATTTGCGCCGTGTTGCTTCAAAGTTAGGCAAGCTATTATCCGATTTAACGGTGATGATTTTAGATAAACCTCGTCATGAAGCCGTGATTGAAAAAATGCATCAACTGGGTGTGCGCGTATTTACGATTCCTGATGGTGATGTGGCGGCTTCGGTATTATGTTGTTTGCCGGAGGCGGAAATTGACATGGTTTATGGCATTGGTGGTGCGCCGGAAGGCGTTGTGGCAGCGGCTGCGATTCGTGCCTTGGGGGGAGATATGCAATCCCGTTTATTGCCACGGAATCAGGTAAAAGGCGATACGCCGGAAAATAAGGCATTGGCGCAAGAAGAAATTCGCCGTTGTGAAGAAATGGGTGTTCAAGTCAATACGGTGTTGCAGCTGGAACAGCTTGTGCGTGATGACAATTTGGTATTTGCCGCCACCGGGATTACTCATGGTGATTTATTAAAAGGTATTCGCCGTAAAGGCAATTTAGCCACCACGGAAACCTTATTGATTCGAGGTAAATCCAGAACCATTCGTCGTATTCAATCTACCCATTATTTAGACCGAAAAGACACCGCACTTTCCCGTTTAATCGGCGCGTAATTCCAAAAGAAAAGGGCTAAGTAGCAACGATAAAATGCACTTAGCCCATTTAATATCGCGCTTTTGCAAGCGCAATTTTTAATTCATCTTATCGAACAATATTCACTGCACCTTGATATCCCAGCTGGCGCCAAGCTTCATACACGGTGACCGCCACCGAGTTGGAGAGGTTCATACTGCGGCTGTTGGCAGTCATGGGAATACGGATTTTTTGTTCCGCCGGCATACTGTTTAAAATGTCCATTGGAATGCCGCGGGTTTCCGGGCCGAACATTAAATAGTCGCCCAATTCAAATGTCACTTCACTGTGTGCCGGTGTGCCTTTTGTCGTTAAGGCAAACAAACGCTTCGGTTGCTCGCTTTGCAAAAATGCCTCGAAAGTTTTGTGCTTTTTGATGTCGGCAAATTCGTGGTAATCCAATCCGGAGCGGCGTAATTTTTTGTCGTCCCAGGTAAAACCCAGTGGTTCGATTAAATGTAAGCGAAAGCCGGTGTTGGCGCATAAACGAATAATATTGCCGGTGTTTTGTGGAATTTCCGGTTCGTATAAAACAATATCTAGCATGGTGTTCCTGATGGTAAAAATAAACGGCTTATTATAGGCGCAAAAAAGGGGGGCTAAAAGCGCTCATAAAAAATCCTTATCAATGGTTAAAAAGGGATTTTTATTCTGATTTCCTCCGTAAAAAACGTGTAAAAAAAGACCGCACTTTGCTTTTTATGGCTTAAAAGTGCGGTCTCATTTTACGGTGTTTTTATAGGGGCTTCAAATTACCAGCCTTTTACGACGCCGTCTTTAAAGTGTTTTTTCGCTTCTTGTTCTACTTCCGGTGTTTGGTAAGCTTTCACGAAATCTTGGATAGCTTTGCTGTCTTTGTTATCAGTGCGTGCCACGATAATGTTCACATATGGAGAATCTTTATCTTCCACGAACACGCCGTGATCTTGTGCATTTAAGCCCACTTGGCCGGCATAGTTGTTATTGACAACGGCTAAATCCACATCGTCTAGCGCACGTGCTGCAACAGAGGTATCCACTTCTTTAATTTGTAAATGTTTCGGATTTTCAACAATATCCATTGAAGTGGAGAACAGGTTGGTCGGATCTTTTAATTTAATTAATCCTTGTTTTTCCAATAAAATCAATGCACGGGCAAGGTTGCTTGGGTCGTTTGGTACAGCAACCACCGCACCATCTTGTAACTCATTTACGCTTTTGATTTTTTTAGAGTAACCCGCTAACGGATAAACGAAGGTGTTGCCCACGATAACGAGGTTGTTTAACCCTTTCGCTTGGGAATCTTTGTCTAAATACGGTTTGTGTTGCATGGCGTTAGCATCTAAATCGCCTTTAGAAACCGCCGTATTTGGTAAGGCATAGTCGTTGAATAGAACGTATTCTACGTCTAAGTTATATTTTTCTTTCGCAACTTTCGCGGCAATTTCAGCCACTTCGTGCTCAGGTCCTGCCATCACGCCGACTTTAATTTTTGCCGGTGCTTCTGCTGTTGCTGCCGGTTTTTTCTCTTCGTTACACGCTGTTAATGCAAATACGGAGGCAAGTGTTGCTACGCCGAGTAATTTTTTTAAGTTCATAAAAGATCCTCTTTTAATGTTAATGCTAAGTGAATTAACGATGATCGACGCGTTTTGCGAAATCATCGCCCAGTTTTTGTGAAATCATGACGAATACGACAATAATAATTGTGGCGACCCATTTAACGTACACCATGTTGCGATATTCACCGTAGTTAATGGCGAGGCTACCTAAACCGCCGCCGCCGACAATGCCCGCCATGGCGGAATAGCCCACTAAGGTAACTAACGTTAGTGTGATACCGTTAATTAAGGTTGGTAGTGCTTCCGGCAAATAGAATTTACGGATGATTTGCCAGTTTGTCGCGCCCATCGCTTTTGCGGCTTCCGTTAAGCCTTTTGGTACTTCCACTAAGGCATTTGCGGTTAAACGTGCCACAAATGGCATGGCACAAATGCTTAATGGGATAATTGCCGCCGTGGTACCCAGCGTCGTGTTCAAAATGAAACGGGTAAACGGTAACAAAATGATTAACAAAATAATGAATGGAATGGATCGTCCAATGTTAATCACAATATTTAAAATGAGATTTAACCGTGCGTTTTGAAGAATTTCGCCTTTGCCGGTGAGGAAGGTTACTACGCCAAAGGGTAAACCGATGATCACGGCTAACAGGGTAGATGCAAAGCTGATATATACGGTTTCATAGGTAGAAACCCACACGGCTTGCCACATTTGAGGCGTAAGTTGCGTTAAAAAATCATTCCACATAGCCTAATACCTCAACACGTACGTTATTTTCCATTAAATAGATTTTGGTTTGTGTAATAGCATCTTCATCACCTTCCACTTCTGCTACGGTGAAACCAAATTTCACGCCACCGGCATATTCAATTTGGGAGGTTAAAATGCTTAATTCCACACCGAATTTTTTGGAGGCTTGGGATAACAATGGGGCATCCACAGAGCGTCCGGTAAACTCAAATTTGATAATCGGGTAAGACTTAGCGTGTTTTGGCGTGTGTGATAGATTCTCTAGATATTCATTAGGCAGATTAACGTTAAAGGTAGAACGAATAAATTCTTGAGCCAATTCTGTTTTGGGATTGGAGAAAATGTCGCTCACTGAACCTTGTTCTACAAGTTTGCCGTGATCGATGATGGCAACTAAATCACAAATGCGTTTGACAACATCCATTTCGTGGGTAATCAAGAGAATCGTGATGCCTAAAGTGCGGTTGATTTCTTTTAATAATTTTAAGATGGCGTGTGTGGTTGCCGGATCTAGCGCACTAGTCGCTTCGTCGCATAATAACACTTTGGGATTGCTTGCTAGTGCGCGTGCAATGGCGACGCGTTGCTTTTGACCGCCGGACAAATTAGACGGATACACATTTTTTTTGTCGCTTAAGCCTACCAAAGAGAGTAATTCATTGACTTTCGCTTCGATTTTTTCTTTCGGTGTGCCTTCTAATTCTAAAGGTAGCGCGACATTACCAAAGACGGTTCGGGAGCTCAATAAATTGAAATGTTGGAAAATCATGCCGATATTACGGCGTTCCAATACCAGTTCAGCATCGCTAAGTTGAGTGAGATCTTTGCCATCAATGATGACTGAACCCACAGTGGGTTTTTCCAATAGGTTGACGCAACGAATCAGAGTGCTTTTGCCTGCACCGGATGCGCCGATAACGCCACAGATATGTCCCTTCGGAATATCCAAGGA
The DNA here is from genome assembly GCF_901873365.1 of uncultured Aggregatibacter sp. Classification (GTDB taxonomy): domain Bacteria; phylum Pseudomonadota; class Gammaproteobacteria; order Enterobacterales; family Pasteurellaceae; genus Aggregatibacter. The sequence goes on along the minus strand of NZ_CABFLM010000085.1, from coordinate 910 downwards.
AACGTTATCAAGTGCGGTCAGTTTTTTACCTGAAACGTCGAAAATTTTGCTGACATTCTTTAGCTTAATCATATAAGCCCTTTTGCGGTTTCGTTTTTATCAAAAAAAGATTTTTGTATTCTAGACGTCTAGAATGCCATGTCAACCTCTATCCATGACATTCTTATAATTATTTGCTTTCTCTTAGAACAAAAAAGTTGAAGGTTTGCACAAGATAAAAATAAAGAAGATAATCGGTACGAATTTATATTTAAATGGGACAAAAAGATGAAGAAAGCGGTTTTTTTAGATCGAGACGGAACGTTGAATATTGACTATGGTTATGTGCATGACATTGATCATTTTCACTTTATTGAAGGAAGTATTGAGGCGCTAAAAAAACTGAAAGAGATGGGCTATTTGTTAGTGCTGGTAACAAATCAATCAGGCATTGCGCGAGGGTATTTTACTGAACAACAGTTTTTGCAGTTAACGGAATGGATGGATTGGTCATTGGCTGATCGCGGTGTGGATTTGGATGGTATCTATTATTGTCCGCATCATCCAGAGGCAAAACTTGCCGAATTTAAACAGGATTGTGACTGCCGTAAGCCGAAATCGGGGATGTTACTACAAGCAATAGAAGAGCTGAGTATCGATCCGACAAAATCTATTATGGTTGGAGATAAGGTGGAAGATTTGCTTGCCGGGAAGGGGGCTAAGGTGAAAACGCTTGTTTTAGTGCGAACCGGTAAACCGATCACTTCTGAGGGAGAAAAAATGGCAGACTACGTATTAGATTCAATTGTAGACATTCCTAGTCTGATTATTAGTCAAAATTTATAAAAAATAACCAATCAAAACAAAAAATGAAAAAAAAGCTAAAAAGGGGTTGCGTGGATATAAAAAATGCCTATAATACGCCACCACA
>NZ_CABFLM010000084.1 GCF_901873365.1 uncultured Aggregatibacter sp. | reverse complement strand
TAAATCGTAGCGTGCAACTTGTTGCACGAAATGAATAACGCGCTTGACGGTTGATAATACGTTGGTTGAAAAAATACTTCCAAAAATTACCGCACTTTATTTCGTTCCGTGCTTGGTTTGGTCGTGCATCAAGATACACGCTACGCACTATTTGGATCCATACGCATAGCGTATGGTTTTATAGCCAGACTTTGGCTGGCTATAATAAAAAAGCCGATCTTAAGAAAACTTAAGATCGGCAATCAGCAAAATGCTTATTACAAGCTTGCTGTCTCTATTATTTTTTTAGAACCAACACCACGGAGTCACCGGCAACCACTTCCCCGGTTTTCTTCTCAAGATGATTAATCTCATCCATATTGGAAATCACTACCGGTGTTAATACGGATTTCGCTTTGGCTTCCAAGAGAGGAAGATCTAACTCAATCACCGTGTCGCCACGTTTAACGGTTTGACCTTCTTGCGCCACACGGGTAAAGCCTTCACCTTTTAATTCTACGGTATCAATACCAAAGTGAACAAATAACTCCACGCCTTCTTTGGATTCCATGGAAAACGCATGATTAGTTTCAAAAATTTTACCAATCACACCATCTACCGGCGCAACTAATTTATTGCCGGTCGGGCGAATAGCAATGCCATCACCAACAATCTTTTCAGAAAAAACGACATCCGGCACATCTTCAATATTCACGATCTCACCGGAAAGTGGGGCATAGATTTCCACCTCAACCGCCTTCTTCTCTTTTGAGCCAAATAGTTTGTCAAATAAACCCATTTTAATCATCTCCTGAAGTTTGAAATTTAGTCGTATTTTAGCTTAAAAAGCCTAATTTGTATTTAATTTAATGCTTTTTCTGCTAAAAAATCAATCACTAAACGTTCGATTTCTGCCGCAGTCGGTTGTTGTAACGCCTTTTCTGCCAGTAATTTTGCGTCTTGATAATTAACGTTACGAATTAATTTCTTAATCCGCGGCACAGAAATCGCACTCATACTAAATTCATCTAGCCCCATTCCTAACAACAAGACAGTAGCACGTTCATCGCCGGCTAATTCACCGCACATTCCCGTCCATTTTCCTTCCGCATGAGAAGCATCAATCACTTGTTTAATTAAACTCAGTACAGACGGACTCATTGGGTTATATAAATGAGAAATGAGTTCATTGCCACGGTCCACGGCTAACGTATATTGGGTTAAATCGTTCGTACCAATACTGAAGAAATCAACCTCTCTTGCTAAGAATTTGGCATTCACCGCAGCGGATGGCGTTTCCACCATGACACCAATTTGAATATTTTCGTCAAAGGCCTTACCTTCATTACGTAATTCAACTTTCAATTCTTCAATGACGGATTTCAACTCACGAATTTCTTCTACAGAAATAATCATTGGGAACATTACCGCTAACTTACCGTAAGCCGAAGCACGCAATACTGCTCTTAATTGCGCATTTAAAATTTCGCGACGATCCAACGCAATACGAATAGCACGCCAACCGAGGAATGGATTCATTTCTTTCGGCAAATCCAAATACGGCAATTCTTTATCACCGCCAATATCCATGGTACGCAATATCACCAAATTGCCATTCATGGCTTCCACGACGTCTTTATAGGCGATAAATTGCTCTTCTTCTGTCGGCAATTGATCACGATCCATAAACAAGAATTCCGTGCGGTATAGCCCCACCCCTTCTGCGCCGTTGCGCTCCGCACCTTCGATATCACGAATGGTACCGATATTCGCAACCACATCCACGCGGTGTCCATCTAGCGTTAATGCCGGCAAATCTTTTAACTTCGCCAACTCAGCTTTCTCATCGGCTAATTTCGCTTGCAACGCTTTTAAACGCTGAATGTCTTCTTGAGAAGGATTAACATAAACCACATTATTTAACGCATCCAGAATTAAAAAATCACCGGTATTTACCAACTCGGTAACATTGTTCGTCCCAACAATTGCCGGTAATTCAAGGGAACGCGCCATAATGGAGGTATGTGATGTGCGACCGCCGATATCCGTCACAAAACCTAACACCTTGTCTAAATTTAGCTGTGCTGTTTCAGAAGGCGTTAAATCATAGGCAACTAAAATCGCCTCTTCATTAATTTCACCTAAATCAACGATGTGCATGCCTAAGATATTTTTAATTAAGCGATTGCCAATATCACGAATATCACCGGCACGCTCTTTTAAATACTCATCGTCGATTTCCGACAAAATGGCGACTTGCTGATCAATCACCACATTCGCCGCCACTGCCGCATTCACATGATTTGAACGAAGATAATCAATGATTTCCTCTTCCAGCTCTTCATCTTCCAAAATCATTAAATGCCCTTCGAAGATGGCAGCTTTTTCTTCGCCTAAAGATTGATAAGCACGCTCTTTAATTGAGTTTAACTGCTCTACAGCCGCCTCACGTCCTGCGTAAAAACGCGCGATTTCTTCATCGACTTGGCTGTCTTTAATCTTTTGCATATCCAGTACAATTTTTTCTTCTTTAAGCACAAGTGCTTTACCAAAAACAATACCTGGTGAAGCCGGAATTCCTGAAATCATAGTTACCTTCTATAAAAAATCTATCCTAAAACTCAAATTGATTAAAAATCAATCATTCTTAAAATAAAGCAAAAGCCATGACCTGCTACATCGCCTCTTTAATCATAAAGAAAGATTGCCGCAAATCATGGCTTGGTTATTATTCTAAGGTTGGAATTAATGCCACAAGATGTTCAACAGCTTTTTCTGCATCCTCACCTTCTGCAGAAATCGTAATCACGGTACCTTGCGTGAGCATCAACGTTTGTAATTTAAACAAACTTTTTGCACTGGCACTTTTACCGGCTGAAGAAACCGTAATATCAGAAACAAATGCTTTCGCTTCTTTAACGAATTGTGCTGCCGGACGCGTATGCAAACCATTAGGTGCAGTGATTTCAACATCTTTTGAATACATATGAGTTTCCTCTAAAAAATTAATTGAATCCGATAAGTCCATTTAGCATTTTGATGGAATCTTGTCTAAAAAGACTAAAATAAATGCGCCGTAGTATCCTGATAATCGCTCCATTACGCAAGGCGATTTCAATAAAAATTTGAACTGGATCACAAAAAAACGACGTCAAAGTTTAATTTATTAACCAAAATTTAACAAGGTTTTGCGCAAAAGAAGTGGCTGACATTGACTTATTCAGCAGAAAAATGGCGCTGCGATTTCATTTCTTTTTTACTGGTTAACAAACGATGATAATTTTCATAACGAACGGCACTGATTTTGCCTTCTTCTACCGCCTGACGTAAGGCACATCCCGGATCATTTAAATGCTTACAATCACGAAACTTACAAGTCCCTAGCACCGTTTGGAATTCTCGATAACCTTTTGTAATCTGCTCATCTTCCAAATGCCACAAACCAAATTCACGGATGCCCGGTGAATCAATTAAACTACCACCCTGCGGTAAATGATATAAACGAGAAGAGGTCGTGGTGTGTTGTCCAAGACCCGAGGTTGAACTAATTTCCCCGACCAGCGCCGCCACATTCGGCAAAACGGCATTAATCAAACTGGATTTTCCTACACCGGATTGCCCCACAAAAATAGACACGCCATCCGATAAAAGTGCGGTCAGTTTTTCCAGATTTTTTTTATTTTGTGCCGAAACCATCAGCGTTTGATAGCCAATATCACGATAAATTTTCAGCTGTGAATCCACGTCTTGCCATTGTTCTTCCGTCAGCATATCGGCTTTATTCAACACAATAATGGGCTCAATGTTGGCTTCTTCGCATACCACCAAATAACGATCAATAATATTCAACGACAAACTCGGCAATACGGAAGAAATAATGATGATGCGATCAATGTTAGCAGCAATAACTTTAATGCCGTCGTAATAATCCGGACGAGAAATTTCATTTTTGCGCGGATGAACCCCCTCAATCACGCCATTTACACCTTGCAACTGCTCATTACCTTGTCGCCAGATCACGCGATCCCCTACAACAACGCTCGCTAATGTACGACGCAAGTTACAACGAAAAATCTCGCCTTGCGTATTTTCCACATCCGCATGACGGGCATAGCGCGTGACGACCAAACCCTCCTGCGAATCGCCCAGCATATCATCCTGCCAATCAATGTCTTTCTTCTGATGGCGATGTAATACCTTATTATTATTGGATTGAATTCGGCGTTTTTGATTTTGCGTTAATTTGGGTTTACTCATACAAAGTGCGGTCGTTTTTTCTCGCGTTTTTCGCTAGAATAAGGAAAATTTTCGCATAGGATACCTTATATAATGACATTAGATAAACAAAATCTGATCTGGATTGATCTTGAAATGACAGGCTTAGATCCGGAAAAAGAACGCATTATTGAAATCGCAACCATTGTGACCGATAAAAATTTAAATATTCTTGCCGAAGGGCCGGTACTCGCCATCCACCAATCGGATGAATTACTCAATAAAATGAGCGACTGGTGCGTGAAAACCCACACCGCCAATGGGCTGGTTGAACGCGTTAAAAACAGCAAATTAACCGAACGCGCCGCCGAATTACAAACCTTAGATTTTCTCAAGAAATACGTGCCGAAAGGGGTATCACCGATTTGTGGCAACAGTGTGGCACAAGACAAACGCTTTCTCTTTAAATATATGCCGGAGCTTGCAGACTACTTCCACTATCGCCATCTTGATGTCAGTACATTAAAAGAATTAGCCGCCCGCTGGAAACCGGAAATTCTGGACGGCTTTAGTAAACAAAACACCCATTTGGCATTAGACGATATTCGCGAATCCATCAAAGAACTCGCTTACTATCGCGAACATTTTTTAAAGATGGACTAAATCGACGAATATATAAACAAGTAAATCATTTTCCTGATTTTATACTTGCACTGTCCAAAAATATTCGTATAATGCCGTCTCATTCATTTGATGTGAATGCGGGAATAGCTCAGTTGGTAGAGCACGACCTTGCCAAGGTCGGGGTCGCGAGTTCGAGCCTCGTTTCCCGCTCCAAATTCACAATCTCTCGCTTTTGCGGGGGATTTTTTTATGCTTAATTTTTCTTCGTTTCCCTTTTTCTAGCGAAAAAGGGAACCTGTTTCTTCTGTGTTTTATTCATTTGGCTTAAAAAAGCACCGCACTTTTAGCGCCTTTACAGTGCTAACTGCTTATTATGAAACTGTTGCAACGTGCAACGATGACCGACACTGAGAATAATCATGTTTGGGAAGCGGCTGCGGATGATTTTATACAACAATTCTTCCGTCGGTTCGTCCAGTGCCGATGTGGTTTCGTCTAAAAAAATCACATCGGGTTGCATCAGAAGAATGCGGATAAACGCCACCCGTTGCAATTCTCCCGGCGAAAGAATAGCTTGCCAATCGTTGGATTCGTTAAGAGACGGAATGTATTTGCTCAAACGGCACTGCTCCATTGCCAACTCCAATTCGCCACGTTTAGGCTCAATATTCGGATAGCAAATGGCCTCACGTAACGTGCCTTGCGGCATATACGGGCGTTGTGGCAGAAACAGACTGTTGCTACATGGACGCTCTACCCGACCTTCCGTATCAAACGGATAAATCCCCGCAATGGCTTTAAGTAACGAGGTTTTTCCTGCGCCTGACGGACCTTGAATGAGCAAAGCATCGCCATTTTGCAAATCCACGTTCAAATCCTTCAACAAGACTTTTCCGTTGCCGTCTTTAATCCCGAAATGATGCAATAACACCCGATGAGAACACTCCACCGGTTGATGAATGTCCGTGCCGTCCAATTCGTCTAATTTGGTAAAAAAACCATACAAACGGTTTAAGCGCGCTTGATACAGCGTGAATTCTTCATAGAACAAACGAAAGAAAGACAACGCCCGCATAAGACGATTGAAGGCTTGCACCGTTTGGTGCATATCGCCTAATTTCACCTGTCCGGCAAAGAAACGCGGCGCTTGCAACATGAGCGGTAGAATCATAGCAATTTGCGTCACGCCGGTATTAAACCCATCCAACCCCAACATACGGCGCACAATCACCCAACGGTTGTGAATGATAGCGTGAAATTTCGCTTGTAAATTTGACCGCTCTTTTATTTCACCATCGTAAAATGCAATACTTTCTGCGTTATCACGCACGCGAATTAAGGAATAACGGTAATCCCCGTTCAATCGTTCTTTATCAAAATTCAATTTAATCAGCGGGTGCCCAATCCAAACGGAAAGTGCGGTGGCGACAATGATAAAAATATAAATAAAGAACACCACGCCTTTCGGAATCGGCACGCCGAGCAACACCAATATCCCTGACAAGCCCCACAGAATAATCGTAAATTCAATGGTGGACATCACGGAATTAATCAAGCCTTGCAGCATGGTAACCGTGCCGCCAATAAATTCGCGGGCATCTTGTTCGATACGTTGATCGATGTTATCCGGCAATTCTTTTTCGTATTTCAGACGATAATAATTTTTATGGCGCAACCAACGCACCAGCATTTCATTATTGAGTTTTTCTAACCACCGAATTTCAAACAGCTGGCGTACGAAATAATTGATAATGGAATGCACGATTTTGAACATCACCAACAAGGCATTCAGCCCGGCAAAAAACCAAAAGGCATCGGCTTTTTGTTCTTGTAACGAGGTATAAAGCCCGTTATAGAAAAAGGAATTCAGCACGCTGATTCGCACTTCCAGCAAAATCAAGGTCAGTAACAATAAAAGCAAACCGATAATTTTGTATGCTGATGAGGTTTGCACGCAAGGTTGTGTAATCAGCCAAAAGCGTTGTCCAAAGTCTGTTCGTTTAAGCGCCAATGCCAATACAGCCAACACCGCCGATACGCCCAAAAGTGCGGTCAAAATCCAAGAGAAACTATTATTAACTTCTGTTTGCCAATCCATTTGAATATCCAAAAAGAAAGGGCGTTAAACGCCCTTTAGGGATGAAAGTATTTAATTAGAATTCCACTTTGGTATTAAAGATAAACTCACGTCCATAACCCAACGCCACCGGAATCAGCGTGTTTGTTGCATTACCCGAAGTGGATGGGAAATAGGTTTTATCCGTTAAGTTTTTACCGTTAAGTTGGAATGATACTTTCTTGCCGGAGATTTTGGTATCGTAGGCAATGAAGGCGTCATACACTACGGCGTGTGGAATTTTATACGATTTCGCGTAGTTATTTGTATAGGCATACCAAGCGCCCAAATAACGAGCGCCACCGCCAACACGGATATTGCCGAAATTAAATTCGCCCACATTATAGGCTAAAAATAAAGAGGATTGATGTTTCGGGACGCCGGAAAGCTGTTGATTCACTGCGTCAGGGTATCTTTCATTTTCTAAGGATTTCACTTTGGTGTAAGTATAGTTCGCCGCCACGCTCAACTGATCGGTAAGTTGACCATTTAAGTCAAATTCCACACCGCGGGAACGTTGTTTGCCGACGATATTTAATTCGGCATTAGCGCCGCTACCCACCGCTTCTGCCACATTGCGTTTATTAATATTAAATAAAGACACCATAGCGTTAAAATCAGCATTTTCATACTTCGCCCCCATTTCAATGGATTTACCTTGTTCCGGTTTCAAATCGCTGTTCACCGGAGTAGCCACACTCATTTGCGGACGGAAAGATTCCGCATAGTTGGCAAAGGTCGCGATATTCGGCGTGAATTTATATACCGCGCCTAGTTGATACAACAATTTGCCATCATGTTGATCTGTATTAGCGGTCTTCGTTAAGTTTTGCCCTTTTGACAGATCACAATTCGCCGCATTTAAGCAATGGCGACCGGCAAATTGGTCAAAATATTCATAACGCAAACCACCGGTAACAATAACGCTATCCGTTAAATAGGCTGTATCCTGAACATAAACGCCAAGGGTTTTTAGATGGTTATATTGATAGGCATTACCGTTGCCGTTTTTCTTCTGCGCCACAGGATTAGTATAGTTTGGATGATCAATGCTGAGGTCAGAATCCATGATGCCTTGGTTATAAATTGGACCAATCTCACGAATATTACGCATCACATCCACACCGGCGACAAAACGGTTACCAATCTCACCAATACCGAATTCACCCACGATATTTAATGTGCCGCTATGCACGCGTTGATCACCTTGTTGTTGCTCAATGGCTCGGCGTACATGACGTGCTTTTAATTCCGGAGAGGTGATCACGCCCTTTTTATTTTTAACCGCAGGGATCGGTGTATCTGCCACATTAATATTCGAAATACGCGCTTGATTATAGAAATATTCATAACGGGCATAGTTATAACCGGCGTTCAACTTCCAGTTATCGTTAAGCTTATGCTCAACTTTAAAATCAATGTTATCGGTTTTTGCCGTGGTTTCATTATTCGGTTCATCTAAACGACGGGAGACCGGAATATTTGGCAGAGAATTTGTCGCCGTTAATAAATTCGTCCCACGATCAAACGGCTCAAGAATATCTTTATGTTCATACGCCACCAAGACTTTGGTGGTGTCATTTTCCCAAGAAAGAGAAGGCGCGTAAGTGGTGTTTTTAATTTTGCCGAAGTTACGCCAATAATTCTTTTCTTGTTTGTCATAAATAAAACGATAAGCAAAGCCATTGCCTAAGCCGCCGGTGAAATCCACTTGTGTTCCCCACAAACTATGATTTCCCAATGTGCCGCCCACGACATATTTCGGCGTTTGTTGCGGTTTTTTGGTAATGATATTGACGACACCGCCCGGATCTTGAATACCATAAAGCACAGAGGCCGGGCCTTTTAAGACTTCGACGGTTTCCGTGGTGGCACTAAAGTTCTTGGCAGGGCCGGCTTGCAAGCCGTTACGCATAATCGAATTATCACGATTGCCGCCAAAACCGCGTTTTTGAATGGAATCGAACATGCCGCCTAAGGTATTGGCTTGACTAACGCCACTCACATTGTAAAGCGCATCAATTAAAGATTCGGGTTTGCGATCTTTTAATAATTGGGTGGAAAGAATATTGACCGTGTTCGGTGTATCCAGCACAGGCACTTCGGCTTTTGAGACCACAGAGGTCCCGGTGGTTTGATAACCGTTTTGCTTAATGCCGGTATCTTCAACAGTGATTTGTTCAAGATTTTCCGCTTTTTCTTCCGCATAAGCAGACATGGATACCGCCGTTAAAAGTGCGGTGGAAATCACGCTTAATTTAAATTTCATAACATTACCTTTTCGAGTCAAAAAACGGCGACAGTATAGCTGAAAAGTTTTAGCTGAAAAAGAGAATTATTCTCTTTTAAATGCGCTAAAAAAACATCTTAAAAAACAACCGCACTTTAGATGAAAAAAGCCTGTTACAAAGGTAACAGGCTGATGTTTATTTCAATTTTTCCAAGCGCGCTAGCAGCACGTCATCAGGTAATCGCTGAATTTTTCGGAGACGATAAATCAATAAAATGGCAGCTAAGGTTAGACTCACAATAAACGCAATCCAGAACCCTTTCGCCGCAATACCACCGGTAATGATAAGATCCGTGCGCGCTAACGTGTAACCCAGTGGCATACCGACAACCCAATAGCAAAATAACGTAATGTATAAAATGGCTTTGGTGTCTTTATAACCGCGCAACACGCCACCAATAATCACTTGTACTGTGTCGGAAAATTGGTATAGCGCGGCAATTAATAATAAGGTGCCAGCCATGGCGATGACTTCAACATCTTTCACGAAAATGGCGGCAATATGCTCACGTAAAATTACTGTTAAAAATGCAGTGACTATCGCAACCGATAATCCGACCGCCAATGCAGAATAAGACACCAGTTTTGCCCCATGTGGCGATTTTTCGCCTAAACGTTGCCCGACTAAGATCGTCGTAGCCATACCAATCGACATAGGCAACATGAAGATAAACGAGCTGGTGTTTAAGGCAATTTGGTGGCTCGCTACAACATCAGCACCAAGTGGTGATAGAAATAATGAAGTCAATGCAAATAACGCCACTTCACAACACAGCGCCATGGCGATAGGAAACCCAAGTTTCAGCAACTTGCTCAATGTACGCACATTCGGACGTTCGATAATCTTGTCGAAGACCTTTAAATCACGTTGATTTCTCGCGCGCATACAATAGGTCAACATGAAAAGACACATC
>NZ_CABFLM010000083.1 GCF_901873365.1 uncultured Aggregatibacter sp. | reverse complement strand
ACTATATTCTTTTAGGTTTTATATTTTTAAATATATTCCTATTAATATCAAAAATGACAATGAAAAAATTTTTAAAAAATAGCTAACCCCACGATAGCGCAACTTTCCCGGCCTGATCCGATACCCAAAGCGCATTAAGAAACGCGAGTCATTGTGGTAGATATGTGATTACGACTCGCTAGGCAGATAGCTAAGGCAAAGTGATTTGGGCTGGGCATTATGATACCCGGGGGCGTGTGCTCGGTTGCACCTATAAACTCCCACTAAACGCCCATCAATCATTTGGATTATAGAATCAATATATTGATGAAGAAACGGGCTTGCACTACAACTTCTTCCGCTACTACGACCCGCATATCGAGCAGTTTACGCAGTTGGATCCGATTGGATTATTGGGAGGAAGTAATCCCTATCAATTCGCCCTAAATACACAAACCATCATTGACCCAATGGGACTTGCGGCAACTTGTCCGTTTGGAACTTCGGATGTGTTAAAGGGAATGGCGATGAAATCACAAGCTGATGACATAGTGAAAGAGGCGGCTAAACAAGCGATTGAAAAACCTGTATCAGATGCATATTTAGACTCTAATTTTTCTCTATCTACAGAAGTATCAGCTGATGTAGCAGCTGCTCAATCCGTTGATTTTTCTTCAGGAATCGCTTTTTCTAAAACCAAAGGAAAATGGACTCCTGATTTTTGTGGTTACATCACAATGTGCCAAGGTATAGGAGTTGACGGTGGCTCAAAAGTGGGTGTACAGGCTATATATTCCGATTCATCAATGAAATCTGGAATTTCATATTCAAATTGTGCATCTGCAACTGCTACTGGCGGTATAGGGGGCTCAATATCTGCATGTGTAGATCCTACAACAGGAGGTAAATCTTTTGGTGGCGGTATAGGAGCAGGTTCCAAATATGGAGCAAGTGTAAAACAATGTATGCAAATAACAAAATGCATATAAAACTTATGGAGATAATTATGAAACATTTATTAATCTGCTTAGTATTACTCTTCAGCAAGTTAGCAGTTAGTAATCCAGACAACATACCATGTACCAACAATGATAATGCAGTAGAAATAGCCATTCTTGAAATTTGTGCTAAAGATGGGAATGTACAGAGTCAATTTATTTTAGGGCTTCGATATCGAGATGGAGTTAATGTCGATAAAGATCTTAAAAAATCATTTTATTGGATTAATCTCGCATCCCAAAACGGTTGGGCTGCCGCAGAAGCTGAATTAAGTTTTTTTTATGAAAATGGCATCGTTGTAGATAAAAATCCGGAAAAAGCCTTTGAACTATCCGAGCGTGCAGCTAAAAAAGGTTCTGTTGTTGCCTTAAATAATTTGGGACGTTATTACCAAAAAGGATTTGGTGTTTCCCGTAATTTAGAAAAGGGAATTAGTTATTACCAGAAAGCTTTAGAAATGGATGACTGGTATGGAGCTAAAACCAGTTTAGGTTATGCTTATTTTTATGGCTTAGGTGTTCCAAGAGATATTGATAAAGCACTAACATTAACTCACGAGGCTGCAAAACAAGGTGACTCATTAGCGATGGCAAATTTAGGGGCGTTTTATAAATTCTTAAATCGTCCGGAAGAAGCTTTTTTATGGAGCCAAAAAGGTGCCGATTTAGATAATTCCTTAGCCGAGGCAAATTTAGGAGTACATTATGCAGAGGGAATAGGTACCCCGATAAATAAAGAAAAAGCACTATATTGGCTAAATAAATCTATGGAGCAAAATCAACCTCAAGCTTTCTTTATCATGGGAACATTGTACTCAGAGGGAGATAAAATCCTTCAACGTGACGATAAAAAAGCTTATGAATTGTACTTAAAAGCGGCTAAGATGGATCATGGATTGGCTCAAAATAATTTAGCAACTTGGCTTTTTAATGGACGATTTGTTCAAAAAGATCAGAAAGAAGCTTTAAAATGGTTTCTAAAGGCAGCAAATGAAAATAATGTCATCGTATCAATGTATGCACTTTCCCAAATTTATAGTAAAGGCACTAAAGATATTCCAAGAGACTTAGAAAAGAGTCAATATTGGTTTAAGAAAGCAGAAGAAAATAGATTTGTCCCAACTAAATAGTAATAAGGCTAATATTAAGTGCGGTCAGTTTCCGATTCATTTTCTACGTAAAAACACTCTAAAAAACGACCGCACTTTTACTAATAATACGTGCTATGTCAGCCATTAAACATCATTCTCGCCTCTTCCAACAAAAAGACATACAAAGCATTCTCACCACCCTACTCTCTGATAACAAAGTGATGGACTATCGCTTTGTCCTGCGTGATAGCCACCCGGCCCGGGAGTTTTGCGTACAATACCGCGAAACCGATTTGAATTTCTTTAATCGATTAACCGCCGAGGAAGGCATTTTCTATTATTTTGATGAAAACAGCGTGTTAGTTTTAAGTGATGATGCCGAGTCTTTAAATAATGAGATATTGCCTTATAGCTTGAACCACAATGCCCAATTACAGGAAGACACGGTCAATGCCTTTGCCCATAATGAGCGGATGCGGGTTTCGCATGCGGTGTTAAAGGACTATACGTTTAAGAAACCGTTGTGGGAGACGATGTTTCATGCCGAGGCCAAAGATGTGGAGGCTCAACGGGCTACTTATGAGCATTATGATTTCCCGGGACGCTTTAAAGACGGGCGGGGTAAGCAGTACACGCAATATCGTTTAGACAGTCTACGCAGTGATGCCCATAGCGGGCGGGGCAAGAGCAATAGTCCGTGCTTAATGGCCGGTGGGTTGTTACAGTTGCAACAACATCCTAATGCGCAGTTTAATACCCTATGGCAGTTACTGCGACCAAATCGGCGTGCCTAGAGAAATGACCGATAGCCAAGGCAAACTCCTCTGGAAAGGGCGTTATGACGCGTGGGAACAACTTATTCACAACAGCAACCGCCACGCCCAACGGACCACGCACCAACCGTTCCACCTGCAGAACCAGTACTTCGACCAAGAAACGGGTTTGCATTACAACTTCTTCCGCTACTACGACCCGCATATCGGGCGCTTTACCCAACAAGACCCGATAGGGTTGGCCGGGGGAATGAATCTTTATCGGTTTGCGGATAATGCTCAGAAATATATAGATCCATTAGGTTGGAATCCTGTAGCGATTGGTGCTTATGAATTATTACTACTAATGTTTGGAGGTGCTACAGCAGCCACAATAATTACAGCAAATGATGACGATATCTCTATGCCATCATCAATAAGTGAATCTGCTACTCCAACAACTAATTGTGAAAAAAGGAAAAAATGTCAGGAAGCTACAGTTGAAAATATTAAAAAGGTAGTAGCAAATACCTCTTATCAGACAAATCAAAGAAGTGTTTCAGTTCCTGCTATGGCTCGATATACAGCAATGATTGAGGCTGGCAGTATTGCACCTCCAGTATATATGGACGGTATGCTGATCGTTGAAGGAAACCACAGGATGGTTGCGGGGTTATTGTGTGAGCAGTTGCTGCCAATACAACCTTGGGCATCTTCACCATCTAAACCTAGATACTTATTCAGTGATATTATACCGGATGTATCAGATTGGGGGAATTATTGATGGCAATAGATGAAAGCAATTTACCTAAAGCAAAGGAAGATTTAATTTATAAAATTAAAGAATATCAATTCGTAGATGATTTATTGTTAAATAGAGTTAATTTTCATCGCGTGGATTTTTCTCATCAACATCTGATCAATATAAAATTTTCGAATTGCTCTTTACGAGGAGCTTTCCTATCTAACAATGTCTTTACGAATTGTGTATTTAAAAATTGTTCACTTATAACTGTTCTTGCGGGAAAAAGTAAGTTTATAGATTGTCAATTTATAAATTCTAAAATGTATCATGGGTGGTTTGAAAGCTCTTGTTTTGATAGATGTGTGTTTGAGAAATGTAGTTTGTACGGGGCTGATTTTTCTTTTGCAGAATTAAATGATTGTATCTTTTTGGATAATATTTTCGAAGAAACACAATATTATACAGTGAACGGTAAAGAATATTCGCAATGTTTTAAAGCTTCTTTCTATAATGCGAAATGGAATGGAGAATTAATTAGTGACTCTTTTTTCCCATTGAGATAATAATGTCTTAAGTGAAACTTAAAATTGTATTAAATTTATATAACTTGGATAGCGTACGCCTCCTGATACTTATGTCTAACCGGACACACGGATTAAAAGACCGAAGAGAGGTATTATTAATACGATGTACTAGATAGAATGATAGGAAAAGTGTGTTCGAAAAACGGTGAGTTTTTGTCTGAGACGAAAACGCAATTTATCTGGGACGGCAGTTACCTTGTGCAAGAAATTAACCACAAAACCGACCGCACTTTCACTTACATTTACCCCCATCCCGATATCTATGAACCGCTGGCACAGTGTTATAAAGAGCGTGAAAACGCACAACATACCGTCAACTACTTCCACTGCGACCAAATCGGCGTGCCTAGAGAAATGACAGACAGCCAAGGCAAACTCATTTGGAAAGGGCGTTATGACGCGTGGGGACAGCTTATTCACGACAGCAACCGCCACGCCCAACGGAGCACGCACCAACCGTTCCGCCTGCAGAACCAGGACTTCGAACAAGAAACCGGTTTGCATTACAACTTTTTGCGTTATTATGAACCCGCACTCGGGCGGTTTATTACGCAAGACCCGATTGGGTTGATGGGGGGGATGAATTTGTATCGGTTTGAGGGGGCGGTGCAGAATCAAGTTGACCCATTGGGCTTATTTGCACCAGCACTTGCGGTGCCTTGGCTTTTAGAAGGATTAGCCTATGTCGGGACAGCCATAACTGGTATTCTTATCGGCGTGGGGGCAATGGAGGCAGCGGAGGAAGAGGATAAGGTTGAGGCTCAGGCTGAAGCAGATGGTACAGTGAAGTATAATAAAACAAAATGCCCGCCTTGTAATCCTCCTGCTGGAGTTAAGTTTGATTTTCAGACTCATACTACTCATGATCATGGAGACTGTTTAGGTAGCACGGGATCAAAAGTCCACTGGCATTATTCGGTAAATAATCAAAGACCTTATCCGGATTGTACATGTTTTACTATAAAACACGCTTTTGGTGGTTGTGGGCCAGCTCCAATACCTTAAATTTTATAAGAGGGAAATTAAATGAATTTTTTAATTGATGCAAAAATTATGAGTATAAAATTTGATTTTAATGCAAGTAATGTATTAAAAAATCAAAATCTTATATTCGAAGTTGAAAAACTTGAAGATAATTTAGTGAGCTACACATTGCAGTTTATTGATGTTAGCAGTTTTCAAGTCTTCCTAGATGTTGGAGAAAAAAATTTATCCCCCTCTTCCTATGAAGCAGATAGTATTTACATATCGTCAATAGTTATGCTGGAGCAATATAAAAATCATAAAAAATGGAAAATAACATTAATTGATAATGTAGGTAGTATTGAAATTTTTTCTAATGACATTGAGATTGTTAGAGATGAATTAGGAAAGGAAGTAAGAAAGATTATTTAATTAGTTTATTTTTAATAAGGTGTTTAATGAAATATGCTACCCATAAAAATATAATGCTTAGAGATCTTATTTATTGGAAAAAATTCATCTCCTTGAGATAAAGGGATGATAGTCTTATTTAATTCTATGGGACTTGTTCAAATCATGAGAGATGATAAGAACATAGATATTGAATTTATTTTACACCTAACAACTCCTGACGTTAATGACTTTTTAAATTGTCGTTGTGAACATTAGCTTTTCTCGAGCCATCTCTCAATATGTGCTTATAACATTTTGAAAAAAATAGATATTATTTAACGGCTATATCGGATATGGTTGTTATCATTTAAAAAATGTTTGAAAAACCGACCGCACTTTGAACTGTATCTGAATAACCGGGCAAGTGAAATGGAATAGGATAACTATTTCGGATTGAACTTAAGGTTTATCCCGTTTAAGTTTTGAATAGTAGACCGTAGCGTGCAACTTGTTGCACGAAAAAAATGGAACTAACCAAACGACGTGTTTAAACGTGTGGTCATCGTTGGGGCGTTTTTATCCATTCACCAAAATGAGCGGAAAGGTATTTCGTGCATCAAGATGCACGCTACGGGAATCAAAAATGTGATTAAATCAACGTAGCGTGTAACGTGCTGCATGAACAAGACAAAATTACCCAGACAATGTAGCGTGCAACTTGTTGCACGAATAAGGTAAAATCATCCAGACAACGTGCGCAAAAGTGCGGTAGAAAAATAAAACGTTTTTAACCTTTCGCCAAAATTCCTTTCAGGAATCGCGCGGTATGCGAACCTTCGACTTTAGCCACCTGCTCCGGCGTACCGGTGGCGATAATTTGCCCACCGCCACTACCACCTTCCGGGCCGAGATCCACAATCCAGTCGGCGGTTTTAATCACGTCTAAATTGTGCTCAATGACCACGATAGTATTGCCTTGATCGCGCAGGCGGTGCAACACGGAAAGCAACTGTTTGATGTCGGCAAAGTGTAGCCCGGTTGTAGGTTCGTCCAAAATATATAGCGTTTTGCCAGTATCCCGTTTGGAGAGTTCCGTCGCCAATTTTACCCGTTGCGCTTCACCACCGGAGAGGGTAGTGGAAGATTGACCCAAGCGGATGTAAGACAAGCCCACGTCTATGAGGGTTTGCAGTTTGCGCGCAATCATCGGAACTGCATCGAAAAATTCGCGTGCTTCTTCCACAGTCATATCCAATACTTGATGAATGGTTTTGCCTTTGTAGCGAATTTCCAAGGTTTCGCGGTTGTAGCGTTTACCCTTACATTGGTCGCAAGGCACGTACACATCCGGCAGGAAGTGCATTTCCACTTTGATTACGCCGTCGCCCTGACAGGCTTCGCAACGTCCACCGCGTACGTTAAAACTGAAACGTCCCGGGTTGTAGCCGCGTGCTCGGGCCTCCGGTACGCCGGCGAACAGCTCACGAATCGGGGTGAACACGCCGGTGTAGGTTGCCGGGTTAGAGCGCGGAGTACGACCAATCGGGCTTTGGTCAATATCGATGACTTTGTCGAAAAATTCCAAACCTTCGATAGATTTATACGGCGCTGCTTCCGCATTTTCCGCACGGTTTAACGCATTTTGGGCAATCGGGAACAAGGTGTCGTTTATCAACGTGGATTTGCCTGAACCGGACACGCCGGTGATACAGGTGAACAAGCCCACCGGAATCTCTAAGTTGACGTTTTTCAGGTTGTTGCCTGATGCGCCGAATAACTTGAGTGTTTTTTTCTTATCAAGTGCGGTGCGTTTTTTCGGTATTTCGATTTTTTCCGCGCCGGATAAGAATTTACCTGTAAGCGAGTTTGGATTTTGCATGATTTGTTGCGCTGTGCCTTCGGCAATAACATTGCCACCATGCACACCCGCGCCCGGGCCAATATCGATAATGTGGTCGGCGCTTAAAATCGCATCTTCATCGTGTTCCACCACAATCACAGTGTTGCCGAGATTTCGTAAGTGAATCAAGGTGTTGAGCAAGCGTTCGTTATCCCGTTGATGTAACCCAATAGACGGTTCATCCAACACATACATCACGCCGACCAAGCCTGCGCCGATTTGGCTTGCAAGACGAATGCGTTGCGCTTCACCGCCTGAAAGGGTTTCGGCGGAGCGGGAAAGGGAAAGATAATTCAAACCCACATTCACCAAAAATTGTAACCGCTCTTTGATTTCTTTCAGAATCTTCTCGGCGATTTGCGCTTTTTGACCGCTCAGTTGTAACGCTCCAAAAAAGCTCAAGGCTTCCCCGATGCTTTTCTCTGAGACATCAGGCAGATTGGTTTGCTCAATATAAACGTTACGTGCCTCTGGGCGCAGACGCGAACCGCCACAATCGGCACAAGGGCGATTGCTAATGTGTTTTGCCAGTTCTTCGCGCACTGACATGGATTCCGTTTCTTTATAACGGCGCGCCATGTTGTTCAAAATGCCTTCAAAGACATGGTGACGCAACACGACATCGCCACGATCGTTCATGTATTGGAATTCGATTTCTTCCTTGCCGGAACCGTGCAAAATAATCTGTTGGATTTTTTTCGGCAGTTCTTCAAAAGGCGTTTCAATATCGAAATGGTAGTGTTTCGCCAAGGACGTGAGCATTTGGTAATAATAGAAATTGCGACGATCCCAGCCTTTAATGGCGCCATTGGCAAGGGAGATACTCGGATTTTGCACCACGCGTTTTTCATCGAAATATTGTTGTACGCCCAAACCGTCACAAGTCGGACACGCACCGGCGGGGTTATTAAAGGAGAAGAGACGAGGTTCCAGTTCTGGTACGGAATAGCCACAGTGCGGACAGGCAAAGTTAGCAGAGAACACCAGTTCTTCTGCCTTCGGATCGTCCATATACGCGACGACCGCCGTGCCGCCGGAAAGCTCGAGCGTGGTTTCAAAGGATTCCGCCAATCTTGTGGCTAAATCCGACCGCACTTTAAAGCGATCCACCACCACTTCAATGGTATGTTTTTTCTGTAATTCCAGTTTCGGCGGATCGGATAAATCACAAATCTCACCATCGATACGGGCACGAATGTAGCCTTGCGCAGCAATTTGTTGCAATAATTTAACGTGCTCACCTTTGCGCTCTTTTACCACCGGCGCCAACAACATCATTTTGCTTTCTTCAGGCAGAGAAAGCACTTTATCCACCATTTGGCTGATGGTTTGTGCCGTGAGTGGCACATTGTGATGAGGACAGCGCGGCTCACCCACGCGGGCAAACAACAAACGCAGGTAATCGTGAATTTCGGTAATGGTACCCACCGTTGAACGCGGGTTGTGTGAGGTAGATTTTTGCTCAATAGAAATAGCCGGTGAAAGCCCTTCAATATGATCTACATCGGGTTTTTCCATTAATGACAAAAATTGACGCGCATAGGCGGATAAGGATTCCACATAACGGCGTTGTCCTTCGGCATACAGAGTGTCAAAAGCCAAAGAAGATTTTCCCGAGCCGGATAAGCCGGTAATAACAATGAGTTTGTCGCGTGGAATGGTTAAGTTAATATTTTTCAGATTGTGGGTTCTCGCCCCACGAATGTCGATGGTATCCATAATAGATTTTATAAATGAAAGAAGTGTAAATTTGCGACAATTATCGCATATTCCTAAATAACTGTGCAAATATCCAGTTAATTTTGTTGAAGGCGTGGATTTATTCCGAATTTTCAGGCAGAATAGAGCAAATTTTTTTACAGCAAAATTGAATAAAAAAGAGGATATTATGGCTGGAGTAAATAAAGTCATTATTGTGGGTAACTTAGGTAACGATCCTGAAATGCGTACCATGCCGAACGGCGAAGCGGTTGCCAACATTACCGTTGCCACCAGTGAAAGCTGGAATGATAAAAACACCGGCGAACGTCGTGAAGTGACCGAATGGCACCGCATTGTGTTCTATCGTCGTCAGGCGGAAGTGGCGGGCGAATACCTACGCAAAGGCTCTAAAGTTTATGTCGAAGGGCGTTTAAGAACCCGCAAATGGCAAGATCAAAACGGCCAAGATCGCTACACCACAGAAATTCAAGGCGACGTTTTACAAATGTTAGACAGCCGCTCTGATCGTCAATCCGGGGGCTATGCGCCGGCAGCACAGCCAAGCTACTCAAGCCAAGCACCAAGCGCGCCAACTGCACCACGTGCCACTCCGGCAAGCAAACCGGCAGCCGAAGCGCCAATGGATAATTTTGATGATGATATTCCGTTCTGAATTCCATATACAGAATAACTGCAAATAAAATATATATACGTGTAGAGAGCTCTTTAATGACAATGGCTCTCTTTTTTACATTTATTACAGCAATTCATCTGCCGACGCCCCCGTTTGTGTCACCGTAATATTTACCATCGGAAACCGCATATCATGATAGGAATCTATCGGCAAGGTTTGGAAAGCACGAATACCACGAACAGTTAAAAAACAAAATCACCACAATAAGCGAGAGTACGCCCAAGGTGGCTATGGTGGATTTTTAGGATTTAAAAAAATGTTTCATTGTTGATTAAATAAATCAAACCATTAGGGAAATCTCCTAATAATTTTGGTTGGGGTGGACAAATAAACAATGTTATAAGGGATTGTCGCTATTTTAGAAAATTGAGAGTTTTTATGGTTAGGCATAATTTAAGATTATATTTTAATCAAAATTATCTTT